>JAGATW010000104.1 GCA_017621085.1 Clostridia bacterium
GGCTTCTTTACAGGTACAGGCTTTTTGTATTCTGTACCATCTTCGTTATATCATTCTCCTTTTCATATTTAATTATATTGCCTTTAGGCAAAAGTGGCATAGCATAGTCTGATATTGAGCTTATAATATTTTGAATAATATGTATTTGTCAACAGGCTAATTATCTACACTCGTGTGTAAAAATATTGTATAAAAAGAAAAAAGCCAAGTATCGCTACTTGACTTTTTAAGGTATATGTAATTTAAGTTTTCAACAATATTTGCTTTAAGTAATATCTGTTGACAAATACGAGGACTATGCTAAAATATGCCACTCGAAAGGCAATTAAATATACTTAGCTCGTTCTTTTACAGATATAGTTCATCTTTTTGATAAAATTCTCTCTTAACTGTAGTTCCAATGGATTGGCTAATTTAGTTTTGTATTCATTATAGTATTCTTCTAATTTATTGAACAAAGCGTTAATATACACTGTAAAAACATTATTTTTGATTTCTACAATTTTTCTGCTTTCAACTACAGAAATACGACTTCCGTTTTGAGTTTGTGCTTGATGTAATATGCCACAACGAATCTTCTTATAAAATAACGTTGATGTATCATTATCAAAATGTTGTGGGAAGTGTTTTATTAAAAAATTTTTACATATTTCTCCGCTGCGAGGACTATTATCTAAACCATTTTCAAACTGTGCTAATGTTTCTATCAACAAACAAATTATTGCTGTCATTGAAAAACCATTGTCTTTAACGTTTTGCTTTAACAATCTTACTTGACTTATAAATCTACCATTTATTCTGTCATCAAAGATTTCAATGGCTTTTTGCCAAGCGTCCATTCCTGCAACTGCCTTTAAATTTAATGAAAGATAGTCAGATGCTTTGTGATTGATTGAAATTAGTACATTCTTTTTGGTTTCCATAATAATTCTCCTTAATTCAATAATTTATCTTGTATATAAATTATATCATATTTAACGATAATTATCAAATGGTAGGTGTACTAATAATGGTACATATTGTATGTAACAATGTTTGCAAAATGCGATTGTTATTTAGTCTATTAAGTATGCAACTTTTAATGAAAACTGGTTAAGAGTGTTGCTTATATTTGCACTCTTGAATTTGTGCTTGATGCCTTGTGAATGTTGACTTTTGCTTTTAAAATATTGCAAGAATGCAAGGTTTGTCTGTGTGAACAAACATACAAATATATCTGCCTTATAAAACAAAAAAAGACCGACTCAAACTTAGCGTTCGAATCGGTACTTATTGGCTGGGGATCTAGGATTCGAACCCAGACATACAGAGTCAGAGTCTGCTGTGCTACCTTTACACAAATCCCCAATGCGTGAATAATTATAGCACAGAGATTTTAATTTGTCAACATATTTTTTTAAAAATTTGTCTGAATGTGAAAATCCGCTGACTTATGTGTTAACAATGGCTTTGGACAATTGACAATTTGTTATTTTTGGTGTATAATCTTACTATGTTAATTTTTACTTTTATTTAATGAAAGGGAGGATTTATTATGCCAGGACCAGGTGGAGGCTCACGAGGTGGAGGATTCGGCGGAGGCGGCTCTCGTGGAGGAGGCTTTGGTGGAGGTGGTTTTCACCACAGACCACACGGACATCATCACCATTTTGGATTTTACCACAGACCCTTTGGATTTGGATTTTTTGGTGGTGGGCTATTAAGTCTTATTTTAGCTCCGATTATTGTTATTTTATTTGCCTTGCTTTTCCTTGGCATTTACCTATACTCTACTATTACAATTATTGCAAATGGCGGTCAGATTATTTATGACGAGGAGAAATTCCAAGACTATGCAATGAGCGAATACTCAAAGCATTTTACAGACTCGCAAACCTATGAGGACAACTTATTAATTGTTACTCTTACAAGTGAGGACCACAATCAATACTACTGTATTGCCATTGTTGGTGACAATGTTGACCCAAGCATTAATGAAATGTTTGGTGATGAAAGAACTGAATTTGGCAGTGCCATTACAAGCTCAATTGCTGAGAATTACAAGTATTCCTTGGACTCTAATTTAGCTATGGCTATGAGCAAAATGAAGAATTATGTTACACGTTTAGGTCTTGACTCCTCTTTTGTTGAGAATTACGGTCCACATATGACACAATCTAAGCTTGTTAACTACACGGACCTTACAATGACGGAAAAGACTGTTAATGACAGCCTTAAGTCCTTTACCGAAGCAACGGGAATTCCTACTGTAATTGTTGTGGAAACGGCTGAAAATGTATTTGGAAAAACAATGCCTTTAGGCTCTATTGTTCTTATTTTGGCTCTTGTTGCCTTGATTGCTGTTTGCGTTGTACAAATTGTTAAAAAGACACGTGAAAAGAAAGCACGTGACAATGATTTTAAAGCCTCAGCAGGTACAAGCAGCAAAAGTGACGTATTTGACGGATTAGACAACGACACGTTTGAATAATATGTAAAAATTCCTTCTCCCACAGGAGAAGGAATTTTTTATTTGATTTTTAATTGACTTGCTATTTCAAGCATTACTTCCTTATCAACCTTTAATTTTTTACGGTCATAGGTTAAAAGTCCGTTTGTTTCGTCCTCTACGTCTGATAATTGAGTATAAACAGAGGCGCACAAGCCCTTTTCTATATTTGGTACAATTTCCTCAAGGTAAAGCTTACTTATTCCTGCAATCAGCTCGTCCTTGCTTTCATATAGCTTGTAGCCATAGGTTTTTTTGTCATTGGCACAATGGCTTTGCACCTTGTAGGAATAGCCGCCAAATTCCGACAGAACAATTGGCTTTTCACTCTTTTTAAGCTTAACCCTTTTAAAGTAGATATGAAGGCTTTCCACATCACTCTTTTTGCCCTTAAACCAGCCCGAGGTTGAGTCAATAAATCTTGTGCTATCCAATTTTTTAACTAAATCGTACACTTCATCGCTATCAAATTGTCCCCAGCCCTCATTAAATATGGTCCAATAGCAAATGCAAGGGTGATTGTATAGCTGTTTTATTGTTCTTTTAAGTCCATCTATAAACCATTCCCTTTGAGCCTTTGTTCTTACCATTAGCTTTTCGGGGAATTTTTTTGTAAGAACGGTTGGCAGGGCTGTATCACGCACAAAGGAATATGAGCCATTGTTTACAAAGTCCTGAAATACTATCATTCCGTGTAGGTCGCAATAGTAATAAAACCAGTCCGGCTCTACCTTAATATGCTTTCTTAGTGTATTAAAGCCAAGCTCCTTCATTCTTAAAATGTCCTGCTCATAAAGTGATGGAGTGGCAGGGGTGAAAATACCGTCACTAAAATAGCCTTGGTCTAACACGGCGTGGAAGAAAAACGGCTCACCGTTTAGGCAAAGACGGGGGTACGTATCGATAATTTTAATGTCGAGAGTACGAATTGCAAAATAGGATTCTATTTTGTCCTGTCCTGCTTTAACTGTAAAATAGTACAAATACGGGTCAGACGGCGACCACAATCTTGGGTTATCAAGAGCTATATTGCAAATGCCGTTTTCTATGTTAAATCGCTTTTTGCCATTAGGAGTTTGTAAAACCAAATCGCCCTGCAAAATGCCTGTAAAATATATTTTTGCGCCATTTTTGTTTGCTTCAATACGCAACGCCTTTACATATTCCTTTGGCACACTTTCAAGCCATACACTTTGCCAAATACCGCTTATGGGAGTGTACCACATTCCCCCCGGCTTATAGGTTTGCTTGCCATAGGGTAGATTTTTGCTTGAAAGGTTATCCCTTACAACAACCTTAATTGTGTTTACTTCCTTTAAGTGACTTGTAATATCAAAGGAAAAATGGTTATAGCCACCTACGTTTTTGCCTACATTAATATCATTTATATATACTGTACACATTTGGTCAACTGCACCAAAATTTAAAATTACTCTGTCCTTAATAAAGTCCCTTGGTAAGATAAATTCTCTTGTGTAGGTTATACAAGGGTCCTTGCCCATATCCTTGAATACACCTGATAAAATTGACTCCGGTGGGTATGGGACTTTAATGTATATTTTTTCACCGTTTCCGTAGGTTAAAAGCCATTTTCCGTTTAGTGAATAGAAGGAATCACGCTTTAGCTGTGGACGTGGGTAGATATCATACTCGTTACCCTTTAATGCTTCTCCCTCTTTTGTGTATAAATGCTTAATTTTTCTCATTCTTTTTTCCTTTTACAAAAAACAGTATGCCTAAGCCAATAATAAGCGCTATATCAACAATTAACGCACCTAAGAAAATATTTTCATTCGGAATAAAGGTAATTTGTCCGTTTATTAGCTCCTGCTTAGCATTTCTTAAAATAAACGAGCCTATGTAAGGACCAATAACGCCGGGGATTAAAACCTGACCAACTATTCTTAATCCTTGGAACATTCCTGATTTGTTTTGCGGAATATTGTCACGAATTACAGCGCCAAACACAGCCATGCCTGAAAGGTAGCCGCACATCATAAGAAGTGAGCCTATAAATACAAGGGCTGAGTGCTTAAATACGAATAAAATTATATAGCCAAGTGCCAAAAGAACGACACAGGGTAGGACGGAAAGCTTAAATTTAAGCTTATCGTACATCTTACCCCAAATGGCTGTAAACACGGACGCAAGTACAATGGCAGGTGCCATTATAAATACGTAATTTGACATTTGCAGCCCTCTTTCATAATAAATGATAAGATAAGGCATAAATATTTGAATTGATATTCCAAAAACAGTAAACAAAATAAGGTAAATATAAAGCATTGGATTTTTCTTTATAACCGAGGGTCTAAAGCCATAGATTATATTACCAAAATAGCTTTTGTTTTCAGTTATCTCGATTTTAGGCTCTTCAATTAAGAATATGCCCAAAATTCCAATCAAAATAACAACTCCACCTATTATTGAAAAGATAATTGTCCAATAATTCTTCTCTGTTTGCTCAAGCGGAATCAGCATAGCCCCACCAAACACAACAAGAATTGCTACAAGTGGCATCATTGCGTTAATTCCCTCTGCACTACCACGATTTTCACTTGTTGTAGTGTCTGTCAGCCAAGCATTAAAGCAAGCATCATTTGCGCTTGAGCCAAAAAAGGTCATTACACAGTCAAGAATTATTGCAATAGTTACACAAATTGCGCTAACCGATACAGCTGCCGGGAATATTGCTCCTATTATGTCCTGCCTTACAAGGGCAAAGCCTAAAATTGATATGCCCCATAATATGTAGCCACCAAAAATAAACACCTTTCTTTTACCAAGCTTGTCAGACAAGGCGCCTATTAAAAGTGTGGTAAGTGTTGCAGTAACTGCACTTAGCGCCACCATTAAAGAAATATCATCCGACGATGCGCCAAACATATTGTAAATAAATACGTTAAAGTACATATTTTCAACAACCCAAGCAATTTGCCCAACAAGGCTAAAAATTACAAGGGTGGAAATGAACTTTTTCTTGCTTTTCTTTTCCACAAAATCACCTCTTTTGTAATACTATCTTTATTTTATCATAAGTTACGCTTATTTTCAAGTAAAAAGAGCTGTCATAGCGACAGCTCTTTTGTTACATGGAAAATGTTATTTTAAAATCGTATTTGCCCTTTGGCAGGGTGTAATCTATGAGGTATGCGTTGTATATAGAGCCATCTAAGTGTCTTTTAACCTCCTTGACTGTGATTTTTGGCTGAAGGTTGTCTTGAACAATAAGGGAAACATCGTCAATTACAGCCACTCCGTCCACTATTTTTGGCTCTATTACGGAAACAAAGCGTTCGGTAATTTCCGTTTCCTTTGTTACCTCAAGGGTATCAATCATTGTTATACTGTCCTTTTTAAAGTCAAAAGCTCTTTCTGCTTTTGTTAAGAAATCAACACCGAAGGCATTTGAAAATTCAAGGCTTGCTCTTTCCTTTTCCCAATCGTAATTTACGCAAGCGTCTTCACGTCTTACACTGTCCTCGCCTACTCCGTTTAGCATAGGAATATTGTGGGCATAGGCTGAAGGGTTAAAGAAGGTATATCTTCTTTCTGTATGATAGCCGTCCTCATAGGGTCCTGCACCTAAGTCACATATAATTTGCTTATTGTTTCTTGCAAGAATAAAGGAGCCAACATCTATATGGTTATGGCTTTCACCATTATTGCCACCCTTTACCGCAAAGCCATAATTTTCTGTTCTTTTAAACAGATATGAAGAATTTTCAACGCTATATGTTACGTCATTTGACATTTTGTCTGCTAAAAAGTCCTTGCTATAATAAATAAAGGAGCGAAGGGCAAAGTTAAAGTGGGTATTGTCATAGACAACTATTCCGTGGTCGGGTGGTAAATTTTCAATTTCGTCACCGTAAATATGCTTTAGCATATGAGGCAAGCCAAAGGAATAGGGTGAGTCAATGCCTGCGTCACTAAAGGAAACAAGGACATTTCTTTGTAAAAAGGTCTTTTGAATAAACTTGGAAATTTCCTTAACTTTTTCTTCCTTAAACCAGTCAATCTCCCCATTTGTCAGCTCTTTTTCAAGCATTGCAAAGGTTACAAAAAATCCAAAGCCAAAGCTCCAATACCCAACGCCCTCAACGCACATTCCATCGTCCTTATAGCTGTCAAGATAGCATTTCATTGATGCGTGCAGTCTTTCCCTGTTTTCGTAGTAAAGCTCTGGAGCTTCGTAAATTAAAACGCTACCAACTGCGCCTGTGCAAACGGCTGTCCAGTTATTATCGTGGCTTTCCCAAAAATACTTACGTGTTAGATATGGCTCAATTGTTCTTCTTCTTAATTCATAGGTAATTCTATCAATTAAAAGCTTAGGAAATCTGTCTTGAAACAGGCTTTTAATTTCTGCTAAGGCAAGAGCTGCCGAGGATGCAAAAATATCTATTAAGCCAAAGTCAAAGTCCTTTGGTGTTTTGCCATAGTATTGCTTGGTGTAATGTCCAAGAGGCGCCCAGGTATAGTCATCAAGATACGCCCAAACGGACTTTAATAAATTGTCGTAATATTCCTCATTATCAGGGTAAATCAGTGACAAAATAGCGCTTGATTGAAGGTGGTCAAATTGCAATCTCCAAAGGCCATTATCGTTATTTTCTAAAATTTCCTTGGCTGAGTGGGCTCTTGGCTCGGTCTTAAAGGCTTTTTCGTAAAGCTCCTTTACCTCCTTGCGATGCTGAATAAATTCATCACTTGTGCGAATTTTTTCCCATAGCATTTTATCACGTGCAAAATCTAACATTTTATCTTTCTCCTTAAAGAACTTTCTTTTTCTAACTATACCATATCAAGCCTTGAAAATCAATTATTTTGGGGAATAATTATTGACAAATTTTCCTTGTTAATATATACTGAATTTAAAGACTTAGCCTATGGGGGTAAATATGAAAAGAGTTGAATTTTTTGACACGAAAATTACAGATGGCTTTTGGAAGCAAAAGCAGGACTTAATAAGAAATGTAACAGTTAAAGCTGTTTATGATAGATTTTACGACACGGGACGAATTGACGCATTCAAGTGCGACAAGAACAGTGAAATCAAGCCTCACTTTTTCTGGGACTCCGATGTTGCAAAATGGATTGAGGGCGTTGCCTACCTTACAAGAGAAAAAAGAGAGATTTGGCTTGAGGAAATAGTTGACAATATAGTTGACGAGATTGAGAAAAATCAAGACCCCTGTGGCTATTTTAATATATTTTTTACTTCTGTTGAGCCACAAAATCGCTTTAAAAACCGTGACTGTCACGAGCTATATTGCTTAGGCCATTTAATAGAGGCAGGTGTTGCCTACTATGAGGCAACGGGCAAAAGTAAGCTCCTTAACCTGATGTGCAAATATGTTGACTATGTAGAAAAGGTATTTGTGAGAGAAAAGAGTGTGGGCTTTACAACTCCGGGACACGAGGAAATTGAGCTTGCACTTGTAAGGCTTTATGAATGTACAAAAAAAGAAAAATACTTAGAGCTTTCTAAGTTCTTTGTTGACGAAAGAGGAAAAAGAGCTGAGGAAACGATTGATTGGGGAGAATTCTCCTACAACCAATCCCACAAGCCCGTAAGAGAGCAAGAAACTGCCGAGGGTCACGCAGTACGTGCAGTTTACCTATACTGTGCTATGGCTGACCTTGCTCTTAAGTACAAGGATGACGCACTTAAAAACGCTTGTGAAAAAATATTTGATAACATTATTAACAAAAGGATGTACATAACAGGTGGTATTGGCTCATCCCATATGGGAGAAGCATTTACGGTTGACTATGACCTATCTAACCTTTTTGCTTATACTGAAAGCTGCGCTGCCCTGGGTCTTATTCTCTTTGCTAACAGAATGCTTTTGCTTGATAACGACTCAAAATATTCCGACACTGTTGAAAGAGCCTTATATAATGGCTTTTTGTCCTCTACCTCTTTAGATGGTCGTTCATTTTTCTACACCAATCCTTTAGAGATTTTGCCACAGCTTTACACAAGAGATGTAAGCGTTTTGGAGAAAAACTATTTAAAATTGCCTGTTACGCAAAGGCAAGAGGTGTTTGGTTGCTCCTGTTGTCCACCTAATATAGTTAGATTTATTCCGTCAATTGGCAATTTGCTTTATACCTATGACGAGGACACAATTTACGTTCATCAATTTATGCAAAGCGTTGCAAAAATAAAAATAGGCGATGACGTGTACGAAATCGAGCAAAAAACAAGCTATCCATATGATGGAAAAATTGATATTACAGTTAAGGGTGGCAGCATTAAATTAGCTGTTCGTGTACCGTATTGGCATAGTGGTAATTTAGAAAATGTTACAAAGGGCTATGCGTATTCTGACATAAATGAAAATAGTAACACAGTACATTTAGACTACGATATGACACCACGCTTTGTATATGCAAATCCTAATGTTATATCAGACTCCTGTAAGTGCGCAGTTATTTCCGGTCCTATTGTATATTGTATGGAGGGACACGACAACAAGGGTCACTTAAGAAATATTGTTCTTGACACAAACGGGAAAATATCAAAAGGCTTTGATGAAAAATTAGGTGTGCCAACACTTAAAATTGACGCGATTACAAGGGCTGAGTGTGATATGCTTTATTCCTTTAGCCAAGGAAAATACGAAAATACAACAGCACACTTAATTCCTTACTTTGCCTTTGCAAATAGAGGAGAGAGTGAAATGCAGGTTTGGCATAGCTACAAAATTTGAGGTAAAAATATGAAATTTACATACAAAAAGGGTATGGGAATTGGTGGTTGGCTAACCAACTACAAAAGATTTAACGTTTTGCCAACAGACAAGCGATTAGTTATTACCATTGGCGATATGGAGCATTTTGAAAGCTACATTGATGAAAGCGACGTTATTAATATAAAAAATATGGGCCTTGACCACATAAGGCTTGGCTTTGACCAAATTGTGCTTGAATGTGAGCCTTACAAATATCGTGAAAAGATTTTTGCAATTCTTGAAAAATTTGTTGGATGGTGCGAAAAGCACGGTCTTGGCATTGTTTTAAATTTGCACAAGGCAATCGGAAACTATTGCGATATTGAGGAAAGCGTTACTCTTTTTGACAGTGAGGAGTTGCAAAACAGATTTATTTCTCTTTGGTTGGAGCTTGAAAAACGCTTTGCCCACAAGGAAAATGTAATGTTTGAGCTTTTGAATGAGGTAAGAGAAATTGAGCCTGATTTATGGAATGATTTAGCTGAAAAAACGATAAATGCTATTCGCCAGGTTAACAAAACAAGAAAAATTATTATAGGTCCGATTTGCTGGAATAACCCAAATAAGCTACACTTACTTAGGGTTTTTGATGATGAAAACGTAATTTACACCTTCCACGTTTATGACCCAAGTGAGTTTACCCATCAAAGGGGAGTTTTGCAATGGGCTCAGCTTTACTACAACAGAAAGCTTGAATACCCTTGTGACGATATTGAAAGATACCGTGACTATTATCGCTTACTGTTTAATAAGCAGGACGCATATTCTCACATAAGTAAAATGGACATTGAATATATGCGTGAAATTTTAGCCCCTGCCATTGAATTTACCAAAAAACACCCCGATAAAGAATTATGGTGTGGGGAGTTTGGTACAATTCGCCACGCAGACATTAAAAGCCGTGAAAACTGGATGCGTGATGTTATTACAATTTTAAAGGAAAATAATATTCCGTATTCCGTTTGGAATTACCTAAGCACGCCAAACGACGGAAATCGTTTTAGCTTAGTTGATGATGACACAAGAGTAATTTTAAGCAAGGAAATGCTAAAAATTATTAACGGTGATGTGTAATATCAATAATTAGTTGTATTAACTAAACTAAGCGTTGCTTGACTTTGTGCGTAATAATTGCTATACTGATTATAGAAAGGGAGTGATTTTTATGAAGGTAATAGTTTTGCTTTTGCCACTTATGGCACTACTTGTAATAGGTGGTGGCGTGGTATTCCTTTTAAGAATATTATTTGCCGGCTCTGTTACTTACATTAAAACTCCCACACAAAAAAACGTGGATGCAACTGTAATTAGTAAGCGAAAGCAGGATATGATGCGCTCATCCGGTGTTTATACTAACTACTTTATTCTTTTTAAGATTGGGGAAAATGACTCCTTGGAATTTCCTGTTGGTAAGCATATATACAAAAAATGCAACTCGGGGGACAGGGGAAAGCTATCATATAAGGGCAGTATATTTATGTCCTTTGTTCTTGAAAAGGACCTACCGCCAAAAAAGGAAACCTACATTTTAAATGGCGAGGTTGTGGAAAAGTAATAAAAAAGAAGAATTTTTCATTTCGAAAAATTCTTCTTTTTGTTTTTATTTAACTAAGAATCTCTTAATCTTCTTTGCAGCGGTCTTTTCAAATGGCTCTTTTCTTATTTCTACTTGATTAATGTGCTTGTATGCAACAAGCTTTTTGTTAACCTCGTTTATCCTTTCGTGAAGTGTGTTGTAAATAGCCTCGTCATCAGTTAAGCCCTGTGCCTCGCACTCATCCATATTAGGAACAACAACAGCAACTATTGAAATTTCACCGTTTCTCTTTTCATCTCTGCCAACTACTACAACCTCTTCAACAAGGGAAATTTCAGAAATATACTCTTCAATTTCCTCAGGGAATACGTTCTTACCGTTGGAAGCTATAATAATATTCTTCTTTCTGCCTGTAATGTAGATATAGCCACGCTTGTCAACATAGCCGTAGTCACCTGTTCTGAACCAGCCGTTGTTAAGAACCTCATCGGTTAGCTCCGGTGCGTTATAGTAGCCAAGCATTACGTTGTCACCCTTAACAACAATTTCGCCTGTTAGGTCGTCAGGATGCTCCTTGTCAATCATAACCTGCATACCAGGTATAGCCTTACCACAGGATGATGGATTGTAATCCTTTAGGTCAATTACGGAAATAAGCGGTGCGCACTCTGTAATACCGTAGCCCTGTGAAATATGAATACCAAGGGACTTAAAGCTGTCAACAAGCTCGGGATTTAGGGCAGCTCCACCTACTACAAAGTACTTTAAGCGACCACCAAGTGCCTCAAGCACCTGTGCAAAAAGCTTTTTACGAAGGTCAACGTGAAGCTTTAAAAGGAAGTTACTTACCTTAATACCTGTCTTTAAGGTCTTTTCCTTACCCTGCTTTTGAACAGACTTCATAATTGTTTTATAAAGTGTTGCTGCAAAAAGTGGAACAAGGGTCATAATTGTTGGTTGGAATTGCTTCATATTCTTTGCAACATACTTAATTCCGTCACTTATATTAATTGTACAGCCATAAAGCATTGGAGCTAAAATACCGGCACTCATTTCATAGGTGTGGTGAATTGGAAGAACGGACATTACAGCATCATCGGGAGTTAAAACATTAAGTGTTGGCTCAATGCCCTTCATAACCGCGCAAATGTTCTTTTGGCAAAGCATAACACCCTTGCTTGTGCCTGTTGTACCTGATGTGAACAAAAGAATAGATAGCTTTTCGTTATCCTGCTCAGGTAAAACAAAGCCCTCTTCTCCAAGATTTGCATAAAGGTATTCGCCAAGAGCTAAAATATTATTAAAGGTTGTGTATCTTGAAGCCTCGTATGCTTCCTCTGTTGTAAGTGTAAATGAGCTTTTGTCTGTTTGAACAAACATTTCAACAGTTTTAAGCTCGTTTCCTCTTTCCTGGAAAAGCTTTTCAAAGGTCTTTGAGTAAACAACAACCTTTGCCTCGGCAAGATTGATAAAGTTTACCATTTCGTCCTCTAAAATACCCGGGTCAAGCGGAACAATAACACCGCCTGCTGTAACGGTTGAAACGTAAGCGGTTATCCATTGTACAGAGGTTTCACCTAAAACAACTACCTTTTCGTCCTTATTTACAAGCTGTGAAAAAGCAAGTGTCATTTTTTGAAGGAACGGCATATACTCGTCGTAATTAACGCTTACCATTTCCTCCTTGTCCTTGTTAAATCTATAAAGTGGGTGTGCGCCATAAAGGTCAGCACCTCTTTTGTATAAATCGTATATGCAATTTAATTCTAACATATCTTACTCCTTTATTAGATAAGCGATGCCTGTGTCAATCTTTTCAAGCACCTCGTAGAAGATTTCCAATTTTTTTGATGTAAAGCTTGCATCAACATGTGTAAAGCATTCCTCGAGAATGTTAACTATAACGTGGTTTATTTCTATACCCTTGTCAGTGAGTATAAGCTTAGTTTTATACTTGCCCGTTGCATTCTTTTCATCCTTCATTATATATTCTTTCTCCATTAGCTCACTTGTTATGCGTGAGATAAATGCCTTATCAACACCACAAGCCTCTGCAAGAGCTGTTGAGGACAAGCCACCCTCGTTTTTTGCAAGCTGAAGAATGCACATAACGTGAGATGACCTAAGTCCGTATGGCTCCATTTTTTCATCAGCTATTCTTTTTATGTTTTTTGATATTCTTTCAATGAAAAGCACAAACGGCGAAAATCTTTCTGAGTCCATTATTCCTCCCTTATATTCATTATGTATTTGTTGACTTTTAAAACCAATTAAGTTGACTTATCAACATTTCTATTATACACCCTTTATTTCCTTTTGTCAACCTTTTTCCAATTTATCCACATTTTGCACTATAAAGTGGGTAAATTTTTAAATTTTTTTGGCAAATATTGAATTTGAGCTTAATATGTGTTATACTGTATATAACAAAATATATTAAAAAAGGAGATTATTCCAATGGCAAACAGATTTATTTTAAATGAAACATCTTATTTTGGTGCAGGCTCTCGTGAGGTGTTGAGCACTGAGGTTGCAAGAAGAGGCTATAGCAAGGCTTTTATTGTAGCTGACAAGGACTTAATTGGATTTGGCACAGTTAAGCTTGTAACTGACGTTTTAGGTGATTTACCATACGAAATTTTTGATGGCTTCAAGGCTAACCCGACTGTTAATAACGTAAAAGCTGGTGTTGAAGCATATAAAAGCTCAGGCGCTGACTTTATTATTGCTATTGGTGGCGGCTCCTCTATTGATACTGCAAAGGCTATTGCTATTATTATTAATAACCCTGAATTTGGCGATGTTGTTTCACTTGAGGGTGTAGCTGACACAAAGAAAAAGTGTGTTGATATTATTGCTCTTCCCACAACAGCAGGTACTGCTGCCGAGGTTACAATTAACTATGTAATTACAGACGAGGAAAGTGGAAGAAAGATGGTTTGCGTAGATGCAAACGACATTCCTGTTCTTGCTATTGTTGATGCTGAGCTTATGGCTACTATGCCTAAGGGCTTAACTGCTGCTACCGGTATGGATGCTCTTACACATGCAATTGAGGGCTACATTACAAAGGGCGCTTGGCACTTATCAAATGTTCTTTCCATTAACTCCATTAAGCTAATTGCCGACAACCTAAGAAATGCTACCTTTGATGGCTCTAATATGGAGGCTCGTGAGCAGATGGCTCTTGGTCAGTATATGACAGGAATGGCATTTTCAAACGTAGGTCTTGGTTGTGTACACTCAATGGCTCACCCACTTGGTGCAAGATTTGATATTCCTCACGGTGTTGCAAATGCGCTTTTACTTCCAACCGTTATGGAATTTAATATGCCATCATCTATTATTAAGTATGGCAGAATTGCAAAGGCTATGGGTGTTGATACAACAAATATGAGCGATGAGGAGGCTGCAAAAGCTGCAGTTGAGGCTGTTAAGCAATTATCCCTTGACCTTGAAATTCCACAAACACTTCGTGAAATTGGTATTCCGGAGGAAGCACTTGAGCAGCTTGCAAAGGATGCGTTTAATGACGTATGCACAGGTGGTAACCCACAGCCAATTACCGAAGAGGACATTCTTGAGCTTTACAAGAAGGTATTCTAATTCAACAACAATTTGGCGAGGAATGAAAATTCCTCGCCTTTTTATATATTAAATATTTATTATATATTGAAATGAGCTGAATTATTTGTTATAATTAATATGTATATACATTGAAAGGGTGCTTTTTTGTGAATATTATTCTTGATGAATTGTTAGATAATAGGGATTTAGGCTACAAGGATTTCCACAAAAGGCTTATTCCCACAATAGACGAGGATACGCTTATTGGTGTACGCTCACCAATTGCACAAGCAATTGCAAAAAAATATGCAAATACAGACACGGGGTATGCTTTTTTAAACAGCTTACCTCATAAATATTATGATGAAAATATAGTACACGCATTTATGCTTGGTAAATTAAAATGTGACACTGACACATTAAAGGGCTTTGTTTCAGACTTTTTACCATATGTTGATAACTGGGCTGTTTGTGATGGACTGTGTGCGCATTTGAAAAATTTGTTTAAAAGCAAGGACGATATTTATCCCTTTGTCCTTGATTGTATAAAAAGCGACAAAGCTTATACCGTGCGCTTTGGTCTTGTTTGCTTGCTTAACTACTACATTGACAGCCTTTACATTGACCGTATTTTAGAAATTGCCAAGAGCATTAAAAGCGATGAATACTATATTAATATGGCACTTGCTTGGCTGATTAGCTTTTGCGTTATTAAGGAATATGACAAAGCGCTTGTATTGCTTGAAGGCTACTATCTTGACAAGTGGGTGCATAATAAGTCAATACAAAAATCTATTGAAAGCTATCGTATTTCAGACGACAAAAAGCAACATTTAAAATCATTACGAATTAAATAAGCTATAACCTTAAAAGGAGAATTTGCACTCTTGTGCAATTAAGAAAATGAAAGTAAATATTAAAAAGCTAAATGAAAATGCGGTTATACCAACCTATGGCTCACCTTATGCAGCAGGGGCTGATTTGTATGCCTGTATTGAAAATGACGAGGTAATTGAGCCAAATGAAACTAAGCTTATTAAAACAGGCTTAGCAATTGAATTGCCTATTGGCTATGCGGCATTTATTTATGCAAGAAGCGGTCTTGCCTCAAAAAGAGGTCTTGCTCCCGCTAACAAGGTAGGAGTTGTTGACTGTGACTATCGTGGTGAAATTATGGTGGCACTTCACAACCATTCAAGCGTTTCCCAATCAATTGCACCAAGGGAAAGAATTGCGCAAATGGTAATTGCCCCATATATTACAGCCGAATTTAACGAAACAGATACATTATCGGACACCGTGCGCGGTCAGGGCGGCTTTGGCTCAACAGGAACAAAATAATGGATTTAAAAAGCAAAAAGGGTCTTGTAATTTTTGTACGTCACGGTCAAACTGACTGGAATACCGTGGGCAAAATGCAAGGACGTGAGGACATTCCCTTAAACGAAAAGGGACTTATGCAGGCAAAGCTTACAGCCGATGGAATCAAGAGTGCTTGTGATAATACAGGCATTGTATTTGACAGGGTTATATCAAGCCCACTTATGCGCGCATCCGTTACAGGCGAAATGATAGCCAAGGCTATTGGATGCTGCAATTTTTACTGTGATAATCGAGTAATTGAAAGAGATTTCGGAGAGCTTTCCGGTAAGCTTTATGACCACAACAGCAGAGCCATTACTCAGGATGTTGACGAGTGTCCCTCTTTGGAAAGGGTTAGTGCTTTAGTTGACAGGGTAAATGAATTTATTTGCGAAAATGCATCGGTAAAGGAAAACATTTTAGTAGTTACTCACGGTGCTGTTACAAGGATTTATGCAAACAATGCAAAAAAACGTGATGGCTATGAAATAACCGACCCGTTTTTATTAAATTGCCATTTGGTTGTATATTCCTACAATGGCAAGGAAGCGATTTTACAGGGCTACAATATTCCAAGCGACAGGCTTGATAAATTTTTGGAGGAGATATGAAAAAGATAATATGCTTAATGCTTATTTGCATATGCGTAATAGGACTTGTTTCGTGTAGCGATTTTGATAAGGACTACGTTTATGACGGTCACTCATTGCTTGGCAAATGGCGTGAAAAGGAATATAAGGACAGCTACTATATCTCCTACGAGTTTTTTGACAACGGTGAGGTTGCGTTAAATGAATACAACTACGGAATAGAAATGTTATCTATAATCGGTAAATATTCCGTCGAAACAAATAAGATTTTAATTGATGTAACAAATTACGATAAAACAGTTGTACATTATGTGTATAAATTCTGTATCACCGACAAGGGTGAGTTAATTGTTATTTATCTTGACGATGACCAAATGAAGGAAAAGGAAATGACCCTTGTCCCATACGATATTGAATACAATGAGGACAATTCAAAAATCGTTGGCAAATGGGAGGACACAAATAACAAGGGCGAATATTGGACCTTTAATGAAAATTACACAGGCACTATTTCAAATGACGAGGTGTCGTATAAAATGCACTATTCCATAAAAAAGAATAAGATGTATATGGCATATGAGTTTGTCGATGGTGTAAAGCAGGGCTTAGTAGAGTTTGAATACAAAATCAAGGACGACACTCTTACAATAGAGGGTAGCTTTGATGGTAAAAAATTAGAATATACATTTGAAAGGAAATAAAGTTATGGAGCTTTTTGAAAAGAAGCTTAGCTCACGTCAAATTTTTGATGGTGTTGTAGTTAAGCTATATGTTGATGATGTTGAATTACCAAACGGTAAAAAATCCGTGCGTGAGGTTGTGCGCCATCCGGGTGCTGTTTGCGTAGTACCTGTAACCGACGAGGGTGAGGTAATTATGGTACGTCAATTCAGATATGCCTTTAATCAGGTGCTTTTAGAGGTGCCTGCCGGTAAATTAGAGCCAAACGAGGACCCACTTGAGGCTGCGCTTCGTGAGCTTGAGGAGGAAAGCGGAGTTGTAGCAAGCAAGGTTGAGCATATTGGCGAAATATACACAACCGTTGCAATTATTGACGAAAAAATTCATGTTTACTTGGCAACAGGATTAACATATAAAAATGCTCATCCTGATGATGATGAGTTTTTAGAGGTTGAAAAAATTCCTTTAAAAACCCTTGTTGATATGGTTATGAACGGTGAAATTAAGGATTCCAAAACTCAAATTGCTATTTTAAAGGCAGATAAAATACTATCGGAAAGAAAATAAATTCTTTTGTTGGGGTGTAATATGAAAAAGGGGTTAGCTGTATTTTTGTCAATATTTATGCTTTTGTCCCTGTGCCTTTTTTCCTGCGAAGCTGTTGAAAAGGTTAAATATGTGGACATTAAGCTGACAAGCGAGCAATATGCCTTTGGCATAAATAAGGACAATTATGCTCTTTATAACGACACCTGCACCCTAATTGACGAAATTAAAAGAGATGGCACGCTTAAAGCCATATTAGATAAGTATTTTTCCGATACTGACGATGAATATCTATGGGTAAGCGCGGGAGTTGAGAGTGAGGAAAGAAACCAATTAATTGTTGCTACCCACACTCCCTTTTCTCCCTTTGAATTTTCAAAATATGATGAAAACAGGAAATTATATTCAGGCATTGATATTGAAATTGCATATCTTCTTGCACAAAGGCTTAACCTTGAGCTTGTTATAAAGGATATGCCGTTTAATGAGGTATTGGCAAGTGTTAATAACGGACAAGCCGACATTGCTATGGCAGGAATAAGCATAAGTGATGAACGATGCTTGCTTGTTGACTTTACCGACTATTATTATGAAGCATCACAGGTCGTTGTTACAAGAGGCGATGATACACGCTTTAACGGTTGTATGACAAAGCAGGACGTAGAGCTTATTTTAAACAGCTTAAATCCCGAAACAACCGTTGGCTATCAAGCAGGCACTACAAGTGAGCTTTACATAAGAGGAAATGAGTCCTTAGGCTTTAAGGGCTATGACCTATTGCCTATTGGCTACGAGTCCCCTGTCCTTGCAACGCAAGCATTAATAAATGGTAAGGTGAGCCTTGTTATAATGGACAAGGAAGCTGCTTTGTCCATTATAGAAAGCATAAACAACTGAAAATTTATGCAACAATATTCACATTTACTATTGACAATTTGAATATTTAATAGTATAATGACATATACTATAAAATTTTGTGAGGAGATTATTATGAAAAAGATTATTTCAATCGCACTTATTTTGGTAATGCTTTTAGGTTGCATTGGTGCTCTTGCATCCTGTGGCGACAATAGCATTATCGTACACACAAATGCCTTCTTTGCTCCATTTGAATATTATGATGGAACAAATATCGTTGGCGTTGACGTTGAAATTATGAATATGGTAGGTAAGGAGCTTGGCAAGGACATTAAGTTTGAAAACGTTGAGTTCTCCGCTATTATCGATAATGTTCAAGCCGGCGAAAAGTGTGATGCCGGTGCTGCAGGTATTACAATTACAGATGCAAGAAAGGAAAAGGTTGCTTTCTCCGTTCCTTACTACACATCTATTCAGTATGTAATTGTTCCTGCCAACTCCACAATCGCTACAAGAACAGGCGATAATGGTGAGTACATAGTTTGGGAGGCTCTTGAGGGCAAAAAGATTGGTACTCAGCTTGACACAACAGGTTGGATTTACACAGACGGTGAAATCAATGCAACAGAGGACAACGACTACGGCTATGCAGGTACTCTTTACGGTACAAACACAGAGCACAAGGGCTTTGACAATGCTCAGCTTGCAGCTGACGGTATCGCAAGCAACATTGTTGACTGCGTAATCATTGACGAGCTTCCTGCTAAGTATATTGTAAGCAAGAACAGTGGTCTTAAGTGCATTCCACTTTACTACTCAGGCGAAACACAGGCAGAGGATGAGCCTGTTCAAGAGCAATATGCTATTTGCGTTAACAAGGAAAACACCGAGCTTTTAGACGCTATTAACAAGGTTCTTAATTCCTTACTTAACGACAAGGACGAAAACGGTGTTAATGCTATCGAAAAGATGGTTATGAAGCACATGGGCATGGAAAAATAATTAATCTTGAAAAAGAACTGTGCAAAATGCACCGTTCTTTTTCCACGTTATGAGGACATAAGTAATGAATTTTTTTGAAAAAATATTTGAGCTTTTCTCTACCGAAAAGTATATGGATATTATTTTTGAGGGCTTTAAAACCACAGTAATAATTTCCGTTTTTGCTGCAATATTGGGCCTTTTAATCGGTACTATGGTGGCTCTTGTTTCAATTAGCGAGGTTTCCCCTGTTACTAAGGTTTTAAAGGCTATTTGCAAGGTATATATCACAATTATTCGTGGTACACCTATGGCACTTCAGCTTTTTATAATGGCTTATGTAATATTTACCTTCAGAGGCTTCCCAGAGGAGGTAACAGCAATTATTGCCTTTGGTATTAACTCAGGTGCTTACGTTGCTGAAAATATTCGTGGCGGTATTCTCTCCGTTGACATCGGTCAAACAGAGGCGGGAAGAGCTCTTGGCTTAACAAGTCGCGTAACAATGTTTAAAATAGTAATTCCACAGGCGATAAAGAATGTTATTCCTGCTATTGGTAATGAGCTTATCGCTCTTATTAAGGAAACATCTATTGTCAGTATGATTGGTATGTTTGACTTAACTATGGCTGCAAAGATTATCGGTAGCGGTAACAATATGGCAAGCTATGTTGTTCCTATGAGTGTTGTTGCTTTGTTCTACTTGGCAATTGTATATTTACTTACCTTTGCTATTAAGCTTATAGAAAAGAGGTTGAGAGCAAGTGATAAGCGTTAACAATATATATAAATATTTTGGGGACTTAAAGGTTTTAAACGGAGTTTCCTGTGAAATTGAAAAGGGTGAGCGAATTGTTATTATCGGTCCGTCCGGCAGTGGCAAAAGCACACTTCTTCGCTGTATGAACTTACTTGAGCATCCAACCTACGGTGAGGTTTGGGTAAGCTCCAAGCTTTTAACTCCGCCTGACCCATATTTGCATTTTGATGTAATTAAAAAATCAAAAACCTATAATTCTTTATTTGAGCAGTTGAAGGCTGAAAATCCTAATTTGAGTGATAACGAGCTTGAAGAAATGGCTATTAAGAAAATTAAGGCTGAGGACCTTCTTAAAAAGTATGAGGGTAGTGAATACAAAAAGGCTTTAAAGCAAATTACTAAGGACTTTGGTATTGATATTAACTTAGCCCGTCAAAATATGGGAATGGTTTTCCAGCACTTTAATCTTTTTAATAACCTGACCGTAATTGATAATTTAACCTTAGCTCCCGTTCAGCTTGGACTTAAAACTAAGGAAGAGGCTGAAAAAACAGCTATGGAGCTACTTAAAAGAATTAACTTAGAGGACAAAAGGGATGAATATCCATCAAAGCTTTCAGGTGGTCAAAAGCAACGTATTGCAATTGTACGTGCCTTGG
The DNA here is from genome assembly GCA_017621085.1 of Clostridia bacterium. Lineage (GTDB taxonomy): Bacteria > Bacillota > Clostridia > Oscillospirales > CAG-272 > RGIG2000. Next base: position 20,773 of record JAGATW010000104.1, read on the forward strand.
CTATGAGCCCTGATGTTATGCTCTTTGACGAGCCTACAAGCGCTCTTGACCCTGAAATGGTTGGAGAGGTTCTTGATTTAATTAAGGAGCTTGCAAACGAGGGAATGACAATGGTTATTGTTACTCACGAAATGGGCTTTGCCCGTGAGGTTGGCACACGTGTTCTATTTATGGATGGCGGCGTTATTGCAGAGGAAGGAGCTCCTTCCGAGCTGTTTGACAATCCTAAGAACCCACGTACTGTTCAATTTTTAAAGGCCGTCTTATAATTTTTTACAAACATAGTGACTTTTTAATAATAATGTGATAGAATATAAAAGTATTTTTTGAAGGGAGATGATTATATGAAATTTGAAAAGTCCTGTGGCACTGTGATTTTTCGCAAGGCGAGAGGAAAATATGCTGTGCTTTTAATTAAAAACAGATATACAGATTTCTGGTCATTCCCTAAGGGTCACGTTGAGGAGGGGGAAAACGAGTACCAAACTGCAATTCGTGAAACAAAAGAGGAAACAGGCATTGATGTTAAAATAGAAAACGGCTTTAGAATGGAGTCTGTTTACCTAATAGGAAAGCGTAAAAATACTGAAAAAAAGGTTGTTTATTTTACTGCTCTTACCACAAGAGCCTATGTTGTTCCTCAGCCTGAGGAAATATCTGCCTTTCGTTGGTTTTTCGAGGACGAGTTTCCTTACGACTTAACCTTTGAAAATGACAAGGTTATCTTTGGCGAGGCGCTTAAGTTTATTAAGGGTCGCTTTGGTGAAGCTACTGAGAATAACTTCAGAAAGAAAATTCAATAATATAATGCAACAAATAGCAAATCACGGCATATCCATTCAAAGGATATGCCGTGATTTTGATTATTTTGTATATAGTGTTGAAGTATTTGGCACGTAAATTTTAAATGCGCTGATTACCCTTTCAAAATCGCCTTCCTCTAAAAGCTCATCCTTAAGGATTGTGCAAATGTTAAATGCTCTGTGGCATTCCTTGTCCCAAAAATCCTCTGTTATCTTAAATCTATACTCGCTTGTTACGCTGGCACGGCTACTATCGCCTACCTTTGCATCATTTATCCAATATTCAGGACGGTACATCCAGCCATCCTCAATTACAATAACAGTGCCTACGGGAAGCTCTTCCTTTGTAAACTTGCGAGTTGCATAATATACTGCGCCTTGGTCTTTATTAGTGGTCATGTTTGTATGACCTGTACTTGTATAATAGCTATTTTTAAACATATTCTCGTTCAAAACAAATTGAACCTGCTGTAAGCCCTCAATGCTTGGAAGCGTTTCTGTTTCCTGCTCTGTTGACTTAACATTTGTTGCAAATGGCACCTGTAATTTAAATGCGTGCATTATTCCCTCTACTGTCATTGCATGGTTTGTAAAGCCATCATCTGTGGAAATATTAAAGGTGATGTACTTGTAGTCATTTCCCTTTGCCCACATATCATCGATAGAGTAAGCTCCTGCTTTAAGCTCATTTGAGTAAACGCGTGAGCCTTTAATAGGATTGCCCTCTGCATTAACCTTCCAAAGCTCCGGACGCACCTTCCAGCCGTTGCCTACAATAAGCTTTGAGCCCGTTGGCAGCTCATCTCTTGAAAATCTGCGTGTAGAGGAGAATTTTCGCGACGTGTTATCACCAATATATTGGTTAGCGCTGCTTCCTGCATTCCAATAGCTACCAGGAGTTATGCCAAGCTCCTCGGCAGTTAAATACCTTACACTGCTTAAGCCCTGTGGCTTAACATTGTCATTAATAAGGCTTACAAGCTCATTATAGCTAATGCCCGCAACACCATTATCAATGTATGTATTATCACCATAAATCACAATGCCATCTGTTATTGCATATGCGCAAGCAATAATTTTTTCATTCCACTTATCAGCACTTATATTTATAACCTTTATATCAAAATACTCAGTTTTCTGCTCATCCATGCTGATAACAATAGCATTTTCGCTATTAGCAGTAGCATCTGAGCCTACGGGATTTGTGCCAACAACACCTGCTGCCGCAGCTACAACTCCGTATTTAAATTCTTTTTTAGTGTAATTTTCATACTTTTCAATGGATGCTCTGTTTGCAAAAAAGCCCTGTGTAAAGCTTTCATTAAAATAAGAATAGCCAAGAGATACTATAAGAGGCTCTATTATCTCGTCCTCAAGAACTAAATTGCACTCCTTGCACGTATTAACAGCAATAATTTCGCCAAACACACCGTCTTCGCCAAAGGTAAGAGTCCAGTTGTCTGTATGCGCGCTACATTCTGCATTTACAGAAAAGGCAAAAATGCAAATAACCGCCACTAAAAGAGTGACAAATAAAACAATTCTCCCTTTCATATATTTTCCTCCAATATAATAATATGTATAAATTATATCATTTAACTTTTATTTTGTCAATTGTACAAGATACACAATAATAAGGTTAAGAAAATCCGTGTACCAGCACTTAATTTGTGCAATTACACGGACTTTTTTACATCTCATATTTGCTTTTTTCGTTTTCAGCAGCTCTTTTTATATATTCAAAGGATGCTGTATCAAGCTGGCATACAACCGCGTCGTGGTAGCCTTGATTTTTAAATACAATTACATATTTGTCCTTTATAAATTGGTTATGAAAATATTTAAAAACATACGTTTTGCCATACTGTGCATTTAGCTTTTTCCTTGTTCCCTTTTCGTATTTTTCAATTAACACAAGGTCGCACAAGGGGTAATAGCACACATAAGCGCTACGTCTGCCAACTGCTCTGTCTACATAAAAGTCAATTCGATTTTCGTTTTCCATAGCTATATAGGTATAGGTGGTTAAATCATACCTTATAAAAAGGTAAAGTCCTGTGCCGATTAGCACAAGGGACAAGCATGTAAATATAAGCTGAATATTGCCACTGCCAAGCATATACACAATAAAGCCAATTGTAATTAAAGCACCGTATATTACACGCATACGCGTATCATTATGCTTAGGTGAATAATTCATTAATTTCTCCTTTATCAAAAGTGAAAAGGGGTGATGCTACCGCAACACCCCATATTTTCACTTATGCGTTTTCCTTCTTAATAATCTCTTTTCCGTCGTAGTAGCCACACTCAGAGCATACACGGTGTGTGAGGTTGTATTCACCACACTGCTTGCACTTAGCCATTGTAGGAGCTGTGAGCTTGCTATTGTTTGATCTTCTCAAATTTGTACGGGAATGAGACTGCTTTCTCTTTGGTACTGCCATTGTGAGTTACCTCCTGTAAACAATATTTCTAAAGTATTATACTACACTTATTCATCATTTTCAAGTAGTTTTTGCAAAATTGCGAGTCTTGGATCAATTTCTTTTTTCTTCGGGCAATCGCACGCACCATAATTTAGGCTTTTACCGCATTTTGGACAAAGGCCTGCGCATTCCTCTTTACACAGGAGCTTTGACGGAAATTCAAGCATTAAGTCCTCTACAAGCTGACGGTCGATGTCCAATTTACCGCCCTTGACAATAACATATTCGTCATTTGTCTCGTCCTGTAAGGTGCCTGAATCCGCAACTGTACGATTGAATTCAAGGATAAATGTGCCAAAAATATCCTCAAGACATCTTGCACAGCGTGATTTATAATCAATTTCTGCCCTTGCGCAAAGTGACATATACCCTGCATTGTCAGTAATATAGCCCTTTACACGAACAGGCGCTGTAAAAGAAACATCATCCGGTGGGAGAATATCGTTTTCCTCATCATCTTGAATAATTTCATACTCAAAATCTATTCTTGAGCTCTTACCACTCAATAGTGATGATAAATCTAAAACCATTATCTTCTCTCCTATCGCGTATTTTGGCATACCTATTATATATAAAATTTATTGTTTTGTCAAGTATTTTTTTAAAATTTCTTGATTGGTTCATAATTATGTGCTACAATAGTACAAGAATTACTTGTAAGGAGGTACGCTATGGAAGAAAACACAAAAGCAAAAAGATTCGGCATTATTGTAAAAATTGCTTTAACTGTTGCTCTTTTTGTATTCATTGGCGCTTTAGTTTTCAGAATGTGCCAAGCATCTCACAAAGCGCTTGAGGGTCTTGAAATTACTTCTGCCTTTAAGGAAGCCTATAAAAATTGCGACGATGTGCGTACCCACGCAGTAAATGATGAATTTTCGGAAAACGGCGCAGTTTACGCATACTCCCTTGTATATATTGAAGATGAGGGCTACCTACAATTTACGGTAAGATACAACAAAAGGCATATTGATGAGGTTAAGCTTACCTACCCACAGTTTGATGAAAATAATATTCGCTACCAGCTTGTAGGCGATGGGGACAAGGTGTATTCCCCTAACATTATAAAAACCGAGGACAAGTATAATTACAGGTATTTTAAAATGGAGTTTACAGACGTTGACTTTTCCGATAATACCCTAAGCGTAAAAATGATACTTGACGGAATAGATATAAATGTTGGTGAAAAATCCACCCTTGTTATTCACCGTAAAGACGACACATACATTCCTTATGAGTTTAGCTCAAAGGAAAAAATAGATTAAAAAGGCATTTGATAGTTAAGTCAAATGCCTTTTTTATGCCATAAAAAATATATTCGCATAAAATAATAGCATAGGAAGTTTAAACCACAAAAAAGTGTCAATAATAGAATTACAAGAAAATTCTAAGGAGTGATAAAGTCTTGAATATTAGACGTGGCGATATTTATTATGCTGACCTAAGCCCCGTTATTGGCTCTGAGCAGGGTGGGCTTCGCCCTGTTTTAATAGTCCAGAATGATGTGGGCAACAAATATAGTCCAACAGTAATTGCAGCCGCCATTACAAGCAAAATGTCAAAGGCAAAGCTACCAACTCACATTGATGTTTTTGCAAATCAGGTAGGCTTAGCTAAGGACTCGGTAATACTATTAGAGCAAATAAGGACAATTGACAAGCAAAGATTAAAGGAAAAGATGGGACATCTTGATGATAGCGTAATGAACGAGGTAAACGATGCAATAACCGTTTCCTTCGGTCTTTCTGCCTACAAGGGAGATACATCCCCTGCCCCTATCTCTCCCTTGGCACAGGAAACATATGTTGCCAGAGCTAATTTGCCAAGCGTTACTTAATTTGCCTAAAATGGCTATCTCTTTTACGATAGCCATTTTATTTTTTACATTATTATACTTGAAAAAATGCGAAAAACGTGATAGAATAGCTTAGATATTTTTTTGAGGTGCTTTTAATGAATTGGTCAGAGGAATATAAGATTTTATATCACGATACAAATTCCAATGAATTAGTTGGAATTTCTCGCATATTTAAATATTTACAGGAAACTGCAACAAGCCAAATGAGAGGTCAGCGACCCTCATATAATGAGCTTTTAAGTCAGGGGAAGGCTTTTATTTTAAGTGGTATTCGTGTTGAATGCTATGAGCCTCTTTCCTATGGTGAAAAAATTACTGTGCAGACCTGGGGATGTGATGCAAGGGGCTTTACTTACCCACGTTCATACAGAATTTTACGTGATGACGAGGTTGTTTGTGAGGCAAATTCCACATGGGCGCTTGTTGACACACGCACAAAAAAGCTTATTAAGGCAGGCGAGGTTGAGCTTAATTATTCTCTTGACAAGCCCCTTGAGCTTGCAAGCCCTGTGCGCATAAGAATACCCGGTGAATTACAGCTGTCCTTAGTTGGTGAATACACAATTCGCTACACGGATACAGATATTAACGGTCATATGAACAACACAAATTACCCCGATATGCTATTCAATGCCCTGCCAAGCCCTGAAAATAAGCTTGTTAAGTCAATTGCCATTTCATACCTAAATGACGCAAAGACAGGGGACTATTTAAAGCTTTATATGGGCAAGACCGACGGAAAATATTATATGCGCTCTGTACACGAGGACGGTCGTGTAAATGTTGAGGCTGAAATTATTGTAGAAAATTTGGGCTGATATTACAAAATATACTTGTTGACAAAGCGAATAATTTATGATATTATTTTCTTGACAAAAAATGAAAAGGAGATTTATTATGCAAAAGATTATTTGTAAAAAGCTTTACGATACTGAAGCATCAGAGATAGTTAAAAAGGTTACATATGGTAATTTCGGCGACGCTGATGGCTATGAGGAAACTCTTTATGTAACAAGCGACGGCTCTTATTTCCTTTATGAAAACGGTGGAGAAAATTCCATTCATCCAAAGGAAAACATTAAGAGAATGTCTAAGAAAACTGCTCAAGAGTGGTTAGAAAACAACTAAAAAAGAAAATAGCGTGCTCTTAAAAGGGACACGCTATTTATTCTAAATAAGAATTTCAAAGGATTTTTTATGGACAACAATAACTCACCTAAAAGAGAAAGACTTGGCAGTCGCTTAGGCTTTATACTTTTAAGCGCAGGCTGTGCCATTGGCATAGGTAATGTATGGCGCTTCCCTTACATTACTGCAAAAAACGGTGGTGGACTTTTTGTGCTTTTGTACCTTATATTCCTTGTTATTATGGGTATTCCTGTAATGTGTATGGAATTTTCAATGGGTAGAAGCGCTCAGGCAAGCCCTGTAAAAATTTATCACAAAATCAAGCCACAGGACAAAAAGTGGCGTGCCCACGGCTATGCTTCCTTAGTCGGTAATACAATGCTTATGATGTTTTACACATCTGTTACTGCTTGGATGCTTCAGTATTTTGTTTATATGGTAAGCGGCAAATTTAATAATGTAACCGATACAAGCGGTGTATCTTTGGTTTTTGGTGATATGCTGTCTCATCCTTGGATTATGCTTTTATTTGTTGCCTTTGTAGTTATAGTAGGCTTTTTAGTTTGCTCCTTTGATATGCAAAAGGGACTTGAAAAGATTTCTAAAATTATGATGGTTATGCTTCTTGGCTTAATTGTGGTTTTGGCTATTCACTCCTTTACCTTAGATGGTGCTTCAGAGGGACTTAAGTTCTACCTTATGCCAAGCCTTGAAAAAATAAAGGAAATCGGATTATTTACTGTTATAGTTGAGGCTATGAACCAAGCCTTCTTTACACTTAGCTTAGGCATTGGCTCAATGGCTATTTTTGGTAGCTTTATCGGTAAGGAGCGTTCACTTTTAGGAGAGAGCGTTAATATTGCTTGTCTTGATACCTTTGTTGCGCTTATGTCCGGTCTTATTATTTTCCCTGCGTTCTTTACCTATATGCCGGGTGCTGATATAACACAGGCAGCAGGACCAAACCTTATTTTTGTAACTCTACCGAATATATTTATTAATATGCCTCTTGGTAAATTGTGGGGAGCTTTATTCTTTCTATTTATGTCCTTTGCTGCTTTTTCCACTATTTTTGCGGTTTTCCAAAATATCTTGTCATGCGTTCAGGAAATTAGTGGCTGGAGCAAGAAAAAAGCTTGCTTAATTTGTGGTATTGCAATACTTATTCTTTCAATTCCTTGTGTTCTTGGCTTTAATTTGTGGGCAGGCTTTGAGCCTTTAGGTCAAGGCTCAGGCATTATGGACCTTGAGGACTATATTGTAAGCAACATTTTACTACCCTTAGGCTCACTTGTAGTTGTTATCTTCTGTAACCATAAATTCGGTTGGGGCTTTAAGAGCTTCCAGGATGAGGCAAACCAAGGCAAGGGCTTAAAGGTTAAAAATTGGATGCGTATTTACTTTGCATACATTTTGCCATTTATAATTTCTGCAATATTAATTTACGGAGTTATAACTCCATTTATATGATTAAAAAACACAGGGAAAGCCTGTGTTTTTTATTTACAAGTGAGCTTTTGAGTGCTATAATTTAAGTAACTAACATTTAAGTAACTAACATTTAAGTAACTAACATTTAAGGAGCCTTTATGTTTAAAAACGCAAAATGGATTTGGTATGAGGAAACAGGAAATATAAACAGCTATGGGGAGTTTTATTCTGCCTTTAATTCCTGTGGAAACGAAACTGTTAAATTAAGCTGTGATGGGGATTATGCTCTATTTATAAACGGAAGATTTGTAAGCAGTAATCAATATGGAGATTTTGAGCATTACAAAAGCGTTGACGAAATTGACATTTCCAAATATACGATTAATGGCAAAAACCATTTAGCAATTGTTGTGTGGCATTTTGGCAAAAGCACACAGAGATATAAAAAGTATAATGCGGGGGTAATTTTTGAAATTTACGATAAAACCGGTATTTGCCTGTCAAGTAATGAGAGTGTATTATCAAGGAAAAGCTCTACTTATGTAAGTGGCTTTAATCGTGAAATTTCCCCTCAGCTTGGCTTTAGCTATAAATATGATGCTACAAATGAGGATTTATGGACACAGGGTCAAGTAAAAGGCTTTAATTGTTCTATTTTGGCAAATAAAAATTGTGTCTTTGTTCCACGTCCAAGCAAAAAGCTGCTCTTAGGCGAATTTATCTCTGCAAAGGAGCTTTACAATGATGGCAAAGTGCGTATTTTCGACCTCGGAAAGGAATACGTTGGGCTTTTGAGCTTTAAATTAACCTCACCCTGTGTAGATAATATTAATATTTCCTATGGTGAATATTTGGAAAACGGCTTTGTTAAAAGAATTATACACAACAGAGATTTTAGTATTGATTATGTAGCAAAGATGGGTGAAAATGCTCACACAAGCTATATGCTAAGGTTTGCTTGCAGGTACATACAAATTGAGTGTAACAGTGACACGGTAATTGACAAAATAGGTATTATTCCACAATACTATCCTGTTAAGGCTAAGGAAATTAATTCTTTAGACGGAGCCTATAAGGAAATTTATTTAGCCTGTCTTAACACCCTTAATTTATGTATGATGGAGCATTATGTTGACTGTCCTTGGCGCGAGCAATGCTTATACGCCTTTGATTCAAGAAACCAAATGCTAAGTGGATATTATGCCTTTGAGGGTGGCAATTTTGAATATGCAAAAAGCAACCTGATTTTAATGAGCAAGGATTTAAGAAATGATGGCTTACTTTCCATTTGCTACCCCTGTGGAATTGACTTAACTATTCCATCTTTTTCCCTACATTACATAACTGCAATTAAGGAATATATTGAATATTCAAAGGACATCTCAATAATAAACGAGGTGGACTTTAAGCTAAAGGAAATTTTAACTACCTTTTTAGGCAATATGAAAAATGGTCTTGCCACTACCTTTACAAATAGCTGTCATTGGAACTTTTACGATTGGTCACCACTTTTAGATGGCTATATACCGGACTGTGAAAAGGGCAAGATAGACGAGATGGCAAGTCTTTTGTTGCTTTATGCATTAAGGTCATACAAAAAAATTTGTGAGCTTTGCGCTCTTTCCTTTGAATATGAAAATATTATAAATGAGCTATCTATCAATATTAAAAGGGAATTTTACAGTAAGGAAAGAGGTATAATTTTAACTAAAGATAAAGGTATTGAGCTTGCAAATGCTTTAGCTGTTCTTACAGAGGCTACAAGCATAGAGGAAAGCAAGAAAATTTGCGAATTATTGACACAGGGTGATTTAATTTCCTGTTCCTTAAGCATGAAATGCTTTGTTTATGATGCACTTTTAAAGGTTGATAAGGAAAAATACAAGTCCTTTGTTTTAGATGATATTAAGAAGAATTACACTCCTATGCTAAAAACTAAAACTGTTTGGGAAACTGTTTCAGGAAAGGACGACTTTGACGGAGCGGGAAGCCTTTGCCACGGTTGGAGCAGTATGCCTATTTACTATTTTAATATTTTATAACGGGGAGAATTATATTCTCCCTTTTTAATTGACAATTTTATGGTTGTGTGATAAAATTTACTTAATTAATATTAAGGGAGGAGCAATATGAGTGTAAATGTTGATAGCAAGTTTAGAAAAATGACAGAAACACCTATACCACGTCTTGTTTTGTCCCTTGGTATTCCTACAACTATTAGTATGCTTATTACTAATATTTACAATATGGCGGACTCATATTTTGTTAGCAAAATTTCCTTGAGCGCAGGGGGAGCTACCAGTATTGTTTTTGGAATTATGTCTATTTTACAGGCATTTGGCTTTATGTTCGGGCACGGGGCAGGTAGCAAGGTTAGCCGTTTACTTGGAGAAAAAAGAGTTAACGAGGCTAGTAAATATACCTCAACGGGCTTTTTTTACTCTCTTGGGTGTGGGTTAATTATTTCAATAGTTGGCTTATGCTTACTGGAGCCTTTAATGAGACTTTTAGGTAGCACGAATACTATTTTGCCCTACGCAATGGATTATGGCAAGTGGATTTTAATTGCTGCGCCTGCTATGACATCAAGCTGTGTTTTAAATAACATATTAAGATACGAGGGAATGGCAACCCTTGCTATGATTGGCTTAACAACAGGTGGTATTTTAAATATTGCCCTTGACCCTATATTTATTTTTGCGCTTGATATGGGAATTAGTGGCGCCGGACTTGCAACTGCCCTTTCCCAGTTTATTTCTTTTTCCATTCTTTTGTCTATGTTTGTTTTTAAAAGGACACAGAGTAGATTAAGCTTAAGGTATTTTGCCAAGGAAATTAAAGTAATTGGAGAAATAATTGTAACAGGGCTTCCAAGCTTTGCAAGGCAGGGCTTAAACAGTGTTTCCACAATGGTTTTAAACTCTCAGGCTAAAATGTTCGGGGATGTTGCAATTGCAGGAATGGGCTATGTGGCAAGGACATCAAGCTTAATTTTTAGCGTTGGTCTTGGCATAGGTCAAGGCTTTCAGCCTGTTTCTGCCTTTAACTACGGTGCTAAAAAATATTCAAGAGTTAAGAGTGCAACAATTTTTACAATGATATTTGGCGCTTTATTTATTGGTGTAATTTCAGCTATTTGCTTTATACTCGCACCTGAAATTATCAGCTTATTCAGAAATGAGCCTGAGGTTATTAAAATCGGTAGCGAGGCTTTAAGAATACAATGTGTATTTTTAGTTTTCTTGCCTATTGCAGTAGTTGCCACTATGCTTTTTCAAAGCATTGGAAAAAGCCTGCTTGCCCTTGTGCTTTCCTGCTTGCAAAGTGGAATGATTTTTATTCCCTTGTGCTTGATTTTGCCACGCATAATTGATATTTTAGGGCTTCAGGTAGCACAGCCCATTGCCTACTTTACCACAGCTATGATTTCTATTCCTATGATGATTATATTCTTTAAGAAATTGCCACTTGAGACACATAAATAAAAAATCGCATAAAACAAGCCTTCTCCGTTGCAGGAGAAGGCTTTTTGTTTATTCAATTGGAATTTTTGCCAAATGCATTATTGCAATTCGTAAATATCCACAATGCTAATTTTAGAATTTAAAAATTCAACAAAGCTATCAAATTGCTCCTTGTTATCAAAGGTTGACAGTGGAAGAATGTATGATGCCAAGCTATTTACGTGTAAGTAAATTGCTTTGCCTCTTACAACGCTTACCCTTTCCACGCTTGAATATTTTTGCTCTGTTTTAACGTTATCTGTTACCTCTGTAAAGGTTTCTTCAAAAAACTCCATAGTAGCAGAAGGAGAATATGCTACCTTGCCCTTTTTCTTTAAATTCTTTAAATTTGCCTTTAAGGTAAAGGCAATATATTTTTTAAGAAGCAATTCCATAATAGCTAAGAAAATTATAAGCGCTATTACGCCTATTAGCGCGCCTTCGGAAAATCCGTTAATTACAAGGATTAAAGCAATAAAAACGCAAACCATTATAGCTAACATAATTCGCATAGATATAATTTGCCCTTTTCCGTAATGTGACCTGAAATTCCAAAATTTGTTATACTCTAAATAGTCGTCATCTGTTAAATTAACATTAAATTTAAACATAAATCCCCCTTTATATTTTAATTTCGTCGGCTAAGCCCTTATAGTATTTTGCTTTTTCAAGGTCACCCATTTCAATGTATAAGGTATTTAAGCTTTCGTATGAGTCCTTTAAGCTCTCGGCATGTTTTTCCCAATTTTCCGAGGCTAAGTATTTCCATATTTCCGTTGACAAAAGATAGTACTCCTCAGCACTCTTGTATTCGTCATTGTTATAATATACAGTTGCCAAGTTGCCAAAGGCAACTGCTAAATTTGGCTCATACTCGTTTGGATGCTTTTCTACTAAGTATTCATATTCCTCAACAGCTAATAAAGCATATTTCTCTGCTTTTTCATAGTCTTCTTCAACAGCATACATATACCCGATATTATTGTAATTATGAGCTAAGTCAAGCTTGTATTTATCAGGATTTAACAATGCTAAATTTTCATACACATTGATTTCTAACAGTAAATACTTTCCCTGTTGCTCTATCTCGTGGCAAGCGTCATATGCAACGGCAAGGTTATCGTAGCATATAGCTAATCTTTCCCCATAGAATTCAAAGTCAGCCTCTGCCAGCTTTTGCATTATTTCTGCTGAAGAAAAATAACTTTCCTTTGCCTTATCGTAATTCTTTATATTCATATAGGAATGGCCAAGCTGAGCATAGCTTAACGATAGCTTTACTGCATAGCCTTCATAATCCTCTTCGGCTAAATCCTTGCATATTTCAATTGCCCAAAGAGCATATTTTTTAGCTTGCTCATATTCGTCGTTTTCCTCGGCTAATTCATATAGCGTGTCATAGCAATTATATAATTTTTCCTTGTACTCCTTTGGGTTTTTTAAATACATTAGCTTATTGCACACATCACACATTCCTTCGTAGGTATCAATTAATTCCGGTATGTGCACATTTTCCTCTGCTAAATCATCCCATATTTCAATTGCTAAATCATAGCATTTCTCGGCTTTTTCATATTCCTTTTTTCTAAAATATATCATACCGATGCTATTATAGCTTGCCGCTAAATATGGCTTATAATCTTCATGGCTTTTAACTACCTTTTCAAATAGCTCATTTGCCAAAAAATGATATTTTTCTGCCTTGTCATTATCATCCATATTCCCATATACGAAAGCAATATCTCTATAGCTTGTAGCCAAAAATTTCTCGTACTCCTGTGGGTCTTGTTTTGCCAATTCTTGGTATAATTTAATTGCCACATCAAGATAGCTCTCTGCTTTTTCATAGTCCTCAATTTTATTATATACATTTCCAAGACATTTACAGTCCAATGCCAAATTTGGCGCATACAATTCAGGGTCTTTCTTAGCTAATTTTTCCAGCTCTCCAATTGACAAAAGATAGTCCTTTATAGCCTTTTTATAATCTTGATTGGGCGCTTCGTTTGATTTTTTCATTTTAATCTTCCTTAAATTTCCTTAAAAATTTCAAGCCTTGATTTTTTTATTACCCTTGTAAAAAGCTTTGGGGCAAGACGGGGAAACAGGCGATACATTATGCTCATTATGTGTCCGTCAAAGCCTAAAACTATTCTCTTTTTTCTTTTGCCTGTGCGCCAAAGTAGCTTTTTTACTGTTTTTTGTGGGTCGGCACTTACCTTGCCTATTAGTTTTTCGTCCTTTTTGGTTGCCCCTTGCTCCTTCATTATATCGGTTTTAACAAAGCCGGGCATTACGCAGGAAACGGACAAGTCCTTTTGTTCACAGCTAAGAGCTTCGGAAAATCTTAAAAGGGCTGACTTTGATGCAGAGTAGGCACTAATTCCCCCAAAGGAGCAAAGCGCTGACGCACTTGACACATTTACAACCATGCCACCCTTATTCATAATGGGCATTATAATTTTACAGGAATATACGCAGGACATAAAATTAACGTCCATTGCTTTTTCTATATTTTCTATGCTTGTATTATTAACACTTGCAAATTTTGGTAAAATTCCTGCACAGTTTATTAAAATATCGGGATGCTCGTTTTGTGTTTCAAAATAAACTCTTAATTTTTCCCAGCTGCATCTGTCAGATACATCCATTGTACAGCACAAAAAATTATGTGGCCCTAATTCTTCTCTTAAGTGTTCTAATTTTTTAACGCTTCTTGCAATACCATATACCTTACAGTTGTATTTTTGAATTAAGGTCCTTGCAATTTCGTAGCCAATGCCTGATGTAGCCCCTGTTACTATGGCAATTTTATTGTTATAGTCAAATTTTTTCATTTTACTCCTCGTTATAAGAAAGGGCAGAGAACCTCACAAGACTTGTGAAAACCTCTACCCTTGCCTTTATCTTGTAAATAAGTACTTATCTTTGAACGCGTCCGCTTCCGCCACCCTTGATTAAGCCTTCAACCTCACTTACGCTAACTAAGTTATAGTCGCCAATGATTGTGTGCTTTAAGCAGGATGCAGCAACTGCAAATTCAATAACATCCTGTGAGGACTTGTTCATAAGTGATGCGTATATAAGTCCACCACCAAAGGAGTCACCACCGCCAACACGGTCAACAATATGTATGTTGTAGGAGCGAGAGAAATAGTACTCATTCTCTGCCTTGTCATAAAGCATAGCTGCCCAAATGTTATCATTTGCAGAAATACTTGTACGTAAAGTAATTGCTACTCTCTTACAGCCAAAACGGTCAGACAACTGCTTTGCAACACTCTTATAGCCCTCGTGATTTACAACACCCTTATCAACGTCTGTATTTTCAGCCTTGATACCGAATACCTATTCAGCATCCTCCTCGATAGCGATAC
>JAGATW010000014.1 GCA_017621085.1 Clostridia bacterium
AGCATAGGATACGATGCGTTCTATAATTGCACCAGCCTTACAAGCATAACAATTCCTAATAGTGTCACCAGTATAGGAAGCTCTGCGTTCCGTGGTTGCACCAGCCTTACAAGCATAACAATTCCAAATAGTGTCACCAGCATAGGATACGATGCGTTCTATAATTGCACCAGCCTTACAAGCATAACAATTCCTAATAGTGTCACCAGTATAGGAAGCTCTGCGTTCCGTGGTTGCACCAGCCTTACAAGCATAACAATTCCGAACAGTGTCACAAGCATAAGAAACTATGCGTTCTATGGTTGCTCCAACCTTACAAGCGTAACAATTCCAAAAAGGGTCACCAGCATAGGAGACTCTGCGTTCCGTGGTTGCACTAGTCTTATAATATACTGCGTAGCTTCAAGTGAGCCATTTGGTTGGGACTCAGATTGGAACTATTCAAACCGTCCTGTTGTATGGAACTGCAATAATAACGATGTAGCAGATGATGGATACATATATACAGTAATTGATGGAATCAGATATGCTTTAAAGGATATTGAAGCAACAGTTGCAAAACTGCCACGAAGCATAAAAGAAGCCAATATTCCAACAAGTATAGTATATAAGGGTCAAACCTACCCTGTCACCATCATAGGAGACGATGCGTTCTATAATTGCTCCAGCCTTACAAGCATAACAATTCCAAACAGTGTCACCAGCATAGGAAGCTATGCGTTCTCGGATTGCTCCAGCCTTACAAGCATAACAATCGGGGATAGTGTCACCAGCATAGGAAGCTATGCGTTCTCGGATTGCTCCAGCCTTACAAGCATAACAATCGGGGATAGTGTCACCAGTATAGGAGACCATGCGTTCGAGTATTGCACCAGCCTTACAAGCATAACAATCGGAGATAGTGTCACCAGCATAGGAAACTATGCGTTCTATTATTGCTCCAGCCTTACAAGCATAACAATCGGGGATAATGTCACCAGCATAGGAAGCTCTGCGTTCTATGGTTGCAAGAGCCTTACAAGCATATCAGTTGACGAAAGTAACCAATACTACAAATCAGTTGATGGAAATCTGTATTCTAAAGATTGTAAAACACTGATTCAATATGCCATAGGCAAAGCAGATGATATTTTTGAAATTCCAGATAGTGTCACCAGTATAGGAAGCTCTGCGTTCCGTGGTTGCACCAGCCTTACAAGCATAACAATCGGGGATAGTGTCACCAGCATAGGAGAAGATGCGTTCTATGGTTGCACCAGCCTTACAAGCATAACAATCGGGGATAGTGTCACCAGCATAGAAGAATATGTGTTCTATAATTGCACCAGCCTAACAATATACTGCGAAGCTTCAAGTAAGCCAAGTGGTTGGGAGTCAGATTGGAACCCTTCGGATTGCCCTATCGTTTGGGGATATATGGAGGAATAATGATATTATTTTATGAAATCAATTTATAAGCAAAACTTATAAGTTGAAATAAAATAATGGAGGTAAAAGTGAGTAGTTACAATGATTTTCTAAATGTGGTTGATTCATTACCATCTGGTACAGTTTTCGACATTACTTATGATTGGTGTACAGCTCAGGGGCTTAAATTAACTCCCAACATAGTAAAATCCTGGGGAAAAAAATTTGTTACTGATTATGTAAATCATAATTGTTCGTTGACTGGTAATGGCACCGACAAGCACAATACGTATAGAAAAAAATAACTATCGCATTATCTTCTCGTAAAAACGAGCAAAAGAGTCTCAATTTTTGAGGCTCTTTTGTCTTATATATCGAAAGGAGAAAAATGAACAAATTCACAAATTTTGACAACCTCATAAAATACCTTAAAAATAATAACTATGGAAAGGAAGCAATACAAAGCTTCCTTTTCTCTATGTATGGGGTGTATCTAACAAATGAAAACGGTATTAAGTCCTCACTTGTCATATCAGATAATGGCGTCAATGTAACACTTAATGTATCTACTACATTGCCAGAGGTAGATATAACATTGATACTTGATAATAATAAATGGATATACAGAGTGTATATAACGAGCGACTATGGAGAGGGCTATATATATTATGAAAGGATGAAATAACTATGTTTAGCATAGAAAACCGCTACGTAACTTGCGGAATTGACAATGACTTGCCACCAGAAATACAAATTACTATATGGCAAGCTATTGATACTAAAAAAGCTTTAGGTGAAAAACTTGATTATCTACAAGTAATAAAATTCAAAAAGCACAATAATACACTGCTATTAGTACATATAGAGCAAGAGCAGCCACAAGCTGAGTACATTTGCTATATTCCGTATGCATCACAATACGATAATATATTGAACAAAACCGTATATGTTATTGACGACGGCGAACATTCAACAATGCTATTTGCAGAAGAATATTAATAAAAGGAGATATTTATATGGCTACCAAGAAAACCACAAAAACAACAAAACCAGCAGAAAGAAAAAGTATTGACCAAATGACACTCGCAAGGACAATCTCACAGAAATTCCATGTAAAAATAAGCGAGGTTGTAGCAATTATTGAAGAAGAGCAGAAGCTCACAATGGAGTATGTTCGCAATGGTTACAGAGTGATAAAAAAGAACTATCTAACCCTTGAAGGAAAAAAGTGTGAGGGCAAGAAAAATTGGAAAAGTCCACTTAATGGCAAGGTATATAACCTTGCACCTACAACAAGGGTGTATGTGCGAATAGGCGATGGTTTCAAACGCTACATTGACGGCAGCAAGAAAATGCCAAACAAAATGTGCCGCTTCGTCAGCGAAGCCGACATTCCACCAGCAAATTAAAAATCATTAAATAAAAAGAGGGTTTCCCTCTTTTTTTGTTGAACTATGTGGAATTTCGTGATATAATAAACAAAATGACTATATTATATGAGGTTGATTAAATGAAAATAGAATACATAATCGAGGGCGATGCCTATAAAAAAGCTATTAAAAGCATAGTTAAAAAAGAACAAAAAGGGATAAAAATCACTACAAAAAACGATAAAGTTTCGGGTGTAAACAACTATGTGTTGTGCATTAGTTGCGAAAAAGACAATCTCAATACTGCAAAAATTTTGTCGGAAATTTCATCTTCAATAACATCTGAAATTGAAAACGTTGGAACAAAATTCTATATGCTAAGTGATGAGCCATCTTCGTATTTTGCAAAAAAATTGTACCCTTTGGTTTGCGAATTTGAGACTAAGCTAAGAAAGCTAATATACATAGCTTTGTTTGATTTGGATGAACAAGCAAACACAGTTGTTTTGGATAAGCTAAGAAACAATTTAAAGAAATCAATCGGCGATATTAAAGAAGTGCCAAAAACAAATTTTTTAGAAAAAGCAACATTAGGGGATTTGTTTTTCTTTTTATTTGACAATAGCGAGTTTATCTATGAAGCCAAAAGTAAAACGAATACAATCGTTAACGATATAGAAAAATACGCAACTAAGGCGGAACTTATAGAACGCATATCGCAAATTGAAGAAAAAACCATTTGGAATAAATTATTTGCTAAAAATTTTCCAGATTTCAATCTTCCTTTGATTTATAGAAAGCTTTTTACTTTGAGAAATGACACAATGCATTTCCACACAATTACATATGATAAATTTGAAAATGCGAAAAAGCTTTTCCAAAAAACCAACTTGGAGCTTGACAAGCAGATTTCTAAGGGAATTGTTCTTGAAAGCACACCAGAAAATGTAGAGATAATTTCAAACAACAAGCAGTACGGATTATCAAAATTGAGTTTGCTATTCAAAGCCCTATATGATTTGCAACCGAAAATTGATTATGTTGGATTATCTATTATAAACCAACTAATAAAACCATTGGGCAATCTTCCTGATATGAGTAGTGTATATGATGCTTTAGGTGGTTCTATAAGCCGTTTTGCAAATACGCTCTCGGGCTATAATGATATTGTGGCTAATTTATATTCTTCACCATTAATTGATTTCTATAAAAATCTTCCTAATTATAATGATATGTTATTGAATGGTTTTGGTGTAAACACCACACCATTGATAGAAGATGACATTGAAAATGATGATGGCGAAAACGACGATGATGAAAAAGAGCAAAAAAACACGCAAGAATAAAGGAAAAGAAGCGGACTAATCCGCTTCTTTTTTGCTTATTCTCTTTATTGTTTGTATCACATTGAAAAAAGCCTGTTCGTCTATTCCAATGCTCGCGAAATCTTGGTTTGAAAAGAATTCAGCTTTAGCCTTATATCTTAACATATCGTCAATGCGAACATATCGCTCTCCAGTTTGCTGGCAAAACAACCGAACAAAAAACCTTCCTTTGCAACTATTTTGCGAAATGTCAAATGTATTGGCAAATTCAATGTAGGTTTGCTCTCTTATTTCCTTTTCACATTTGCTTTTTCGGTCAATAATGCGAAATTCTATCTTTTTTGTTGTAGCAAAGTCATAAATTTTTCTCCAGAGCAGAGCATCTTCCTCGTTAAAAACCGAGGATGGCATCTTTTTAATTATATATAGTATGAAATCGTCATTTTTGGATATGGGTTTTCCATATTCCTGCATCAGTTCTTCAAGCCTTTTTTTATATGTCTGCTTTTGATTCTTAGAAAAGTGCTCGAACTCTTCTAAGCATTTACTAACCTTTTTGTCGATTCGAAAATATTCTCCTTTATCATAAAAGATATCGTAAAATACAATCAAGTTACTATATATACATCCGTTGGGGTCAAAGGCTAAAGAGCTTTTCCTTTTATTATTCACATTACTCTGTTTGGTATAACGAATATGTTTCCTAAGTAGTCGATATTTTCTTTCAACCTTAAGCTTTTCTATTAAGATATTTTGCGGATAGGGTGCATTTTGCGTTCCGGACTCATTTCGCATATAGAAATTTTTAATTAAAGTAAACCATTTCATAACATCACCTATCAATATAATATCACATTATTTGTCGCATTGCAACATTTTTCCAAAGAACAGAAAATTTTGAAAGGACAATACTTTATAGAATTTTTTTTAAAATTTCTATAAATATTTCAAAAATGGAGGATTAATGTTAGTAATTAACACACAAAACCGAACAATGGACTATAGTAGTAATAACGTTATAGCAAATGACGTATGCCGTCAGTTTGAAGTTAAAAAGATAGTAAAGTCCATTGATGCCCCTGATGACGAGGCAACACTCTTGATTGAGGTCAAGAAAAACCACACAGAAAGCCGATTTTTCGAATTGCCAACATCAGCAATTGTTGGAATTGATTCATTGATTGGTAAGCTCGTTGCTAACGGGTTAACTCTTGACCACTATATGAAGCATTCCGCTTCAATGTATCTTATGGACGGATATCGACTCTGTCAGAATGATGACCGTTACGAATACCGTCACAACTCTCTCGGCTGGTTTGACTACGAAGGAAAAGATGTATTTCTCTACGACCAATCGAAGGTTGATGAAACGCACATAAGTAAATACATAAAGCCATTCAAATTCAAGAATGGCGATAAACAGGCATACATTGATTTCTTAAAAAATGAAATGTTTCCTGTACCAACACTTGCGCTTGCCCTTACCATTGGGTATTCCGCCGTTGTTTCGTCAAAACTGAAGGATTCCTGTGATATTGGCACAATTATAGTTAATCTTTGCGGAGCTTCAAGCACAGGTAAAACAACGGCAGAGCAGTTGCTCGTGAGTCCCTTCGCTTGCCCTATTATCTCAAACAAATACGGACTCGTTCATACATTCCATTCAACAGCCAATGCGTTATTCGAAAGCATTGATGGTATTCACGGTCTACCAATAGTTCTTGATGACATCACAACCAATAAAAACATCAATGTCGAGAACTTACTGTATACCATTTCAAGCGGAGAAGAGAAAATGAGATGTCAGCAAGACGGTTCGTTGAAAGAAACAAAGTCGGGATTCGATGGAGTAGTAGTTATCTCCAGTGAATATCCAGTTTACGATTTAGCAAGTGAAAATCAAGGTTTAAAGGCAAGAGTTATTCATACACAAGGCATAACTTGGACTCCAAATGCAGAAACTGCCGAAAGAATTAAGGCATTTGTAAGCAACAACTATGGTTTTACGGGAATTGATTTTGCTAATTACGTTGCTACAATCAAAGACTTAAAACCACGATATGACCAAGCAAAAACAGAAACTCATAAGTTGATGAAAGAGAGAGACAATCTTTCCGATAGGCTTGAAAGCAAATACGCTATTTTCTATTTAACTATAGAATTATTGAATGAATGCTTCGACCTTGATTTGAATGTGTGCGAAATGATGAAAATTCTGCTTGCACCTGAACAGGAGTCATTGGCAGAACGCGATATTGGCAAAAAGGCACTAAGCGTAATTAATGACTATATTATAAAGAAAATGAAGCATTTTAAGATAATTAATCACAACAATAAATTCCAAGATTTCAAAGACTCAAACGGTGACCATTTGGGAACCATTCGACATGAAGAAGGAAAAATTGATGTATTCATTCCAACAGCCGACATAAACAAACTGTTAAAGGATAGCGGAATCAACGAATACGTTTCCGTAAAGAAAAAGTGGATTAGCGAAGGAGTTCTCGTAGGCGATACAGGAAGAACTGATTGCAAGCATTTGGGAAGAAGATGCTAGAAAGACTTTCAAATAATAACATTAATTTATTCGAGCGTGCATTTGCACTTTACAAGTCATCATTCCCAGAGGAAGAAAGACGAGATGAGGCAGAGCAAGAACGTGCTTTAAAAAAGGACGACTATCATTTTGACTTAATTATGGATGGTGACACCTTTATAGGTGTAATGCTGTACTGGGAAACAGATAATCTAGTTTTCTTAGAGCATTTTACCACCTGTCCCGAAATACGTGGCAATGGCTATGGAAAAAAAGCGCTGGACCTTTTAAAAGCAAAGAATAAGTTGATTTTGCTGGAAATTGAAACACCCGCTGACGAAATTACTCAAAGAAGATATGGCTTTTACAAAAGAAATGGCTTTGTAATGAACTCTGTGCTTCACATTCAAGCAAAGTATCACGTAGGTGACGAGGATTTAGAGCTTAAGGTATTAACATACCCAAGAGCCTTGGAAAATGACGAATATCGTGACTTTTATGAATATATGACCAGGGAAATAGGAATTCAAGCAAATAAAGCAACAGATATTACAATTCGCAAGCTTGAGGATGGAGATGACTTAAATCAAGTAGCAAAGCTAATTTATCTAACTGACCCATATGTATACCCAAGATGGTTTGACAGTATTGAAGATGGTATAAGTGTTATTAAAGAAATGATTAGCTTGCCCACACTATACAATAAAGAAAACATAGCAGTAGCAGTTATGCCAAATGGGGTAGTTGCCGGTATTGTCGTATCAAAGCAAGCTCCATTTGTTGAAAATTATGAGGATGTTTGCAAAGCCTTTGAATTAAGCAAAATCCCAATGGATTCACGAACCAAGGACGTTTTCAATGCATATTATGCAAAAATGGGACAAGAAGAGGATGGCTATTATATTGCCAATATTTCAGTAGACCCGGATTATAGAAATCGTGGAATAGCAGCATCACTACTAAGCTATGCAATTAAAGACAAATCACATTGCTCACTTGAATGTGTTATAGCAAATCAAGGCGCGTGGAGACTATATCAGCGTATGGGCTTTAAAATAGCCTTTGAATACCCGGGAGTACATGGTATTCCTTGCTACAAAATGAATTATAGGAGATAAAGATGGATATATTTAT
The DNA here is from genome assembly GCA_017621085.1 of Clostridia bacterium. Classification (GTDB taxonomy): domain Bacteria; phylum Bacillota; class Clostridia; order Oscillospirales; family CAG-272; genus RGIG2000. Next base: position 7,773 of record JAGATW010000014.1, read on the forward strand.
TAGTTATAGACGTGAGGGTGGTTATGCCATGGCTCGCTTGCTTTATGAATGCTTTCATAATGCTGGCTTGTCTGTGTTTTTAGACCTTGAGGAGCTACGTGCAGGACCATTCAACACAAAGCTATATGAGGCAATTGATAATTGCGAAAACTTTATTCTAGTATTACCCCCTCAGTCACTTGATAGATGCGAGGCGGAAAGCGATTGGCTAAGACTTGAAATTGAACACGCAATAAAGCAAAAAAAGAATATTATTCCGGTTATGATGGTTGGCTTTACATTCCCTGATAACCTTCCACCCTCATTACAGGTTCTCCCATTTTTCAATGGTGTTCAATCTAGCCGTGAGTACTTTGATGCAACAATAAAGAAAATCATTTCAATGCTACGTGGTGTTAATTTAGACGCAGAAAAAATCAATATAAATGAGCGCCATGACGATGTGCGTTATTACTATGACGAGGACGAAAGAGAAAAGCATAGATTACGTACAGAGGATGCTCTTTTAGCAAAATTTGAAAAGCCACTTGTTGAAAAGCTACTAGAGGATAGAGAGGATGTAGTTTGCCTTGACGTAAACGTATTAAGTACCACAGGCTCGTATGCTCGCTTAAATTATCCACAAATCAGCAAGGTAATTGCTCTTACATATAACGAGGATATAGTAAAAAGAGGAACTGCTAAAAAAATCGATGGAGAAAACGGGGATAAAATTGACTTCTTTCAGGTTCAATTTGAGGCGGATGATTTTGAGGACCAGCTTGAGGAGTGTTTAGATAAAGCCGATGTTGATGGCGTTGACATTGTGTATCTAAGTATGGCAATTATGGACTTAAAAAAGCCATTCAAGGTGCTACAAGCAATTCAAAACTGCTTAAACGAAAACGCGGTAATGATAATTCGTGACGTTGATGATGGAGCAGTATTTGCCTATCCGGATAAGGACGGACTTTTCCAAAAGTTCCAATCCTTCTATATTCACAACATTTATAGTGGCTATCGTTATACAGGTAGACAGGTTTACTCATATATTCGTAAGCTAGAGCCAAGAGAAATTTCTCTTGAACGTTATGGAATTAATACTTCTAATATGTCAAGAAAAGACAAAAAAGCACTTTTTGAAAGTTGGTTTAGCTTTATTCCAAACGATTTTGCACGTATGCTACGTGAAGACCCAAGCTCAAAAATCGCTAAGGAAGTGGTAGACTTCTGCGACAAATACTACGACGAGCTCAATGAACAATTCTTCTCACGTGACGTTCTTTTCTCAGCCGGCTACGTCATTTATACAGTAAAATTCTAAACAAAAAAGAGCCAAAATTGGCTCTTTTTTTGTATTTATTTCTGCTTTTTCTTAACCATATTAAGTGCAATATACCCACCAACTAACAAAGCAACAGTTACAACTAAAATAATGTACATTGAGGATATGTCAACCTTGTTATCAAAAAAGTATATATTACAGTCAATGGAGTCCTTAATTGACTCAACTACTTGACTTGGCACACCCTCTTTTTCCATTTCCTTTAGCACACCGTTCATTGCGTGGTTTCTAACAAGTGCTGTTCCGTACGTGCCGGGCAAGAAGGAAATAACTTTTTGTAGCCCTGTTGCAAAGGACGAGATTGGCATATAAGCGCCACAAATAAAGCCATAGCAGGAGCTAACAATACTACCAACGGCAGAAATTTGACCTTGTGTTGATAAAAAGTAGTTAATAACAGATGAAAGTGCAGTTCCAAAAAGGGACAAAATCACCACATCTAAAACTAATAATAGTACATCAACAAAGGACATATACCAACCAATAATACCAATGTAAGCAAGACAAATAACGGTAGCTATCAAGCAAATTATTAAAGTAGAGGTAAAGGAAGCAATATAATAGCTGACCGATAAAATTGACGACTTAACAGGTGCAATCCTTAAATCCTTAATAGTTCCGTTTGCCTTGTCCTGTACCATTAAAAAGTTAGAGCAAAATGCAACAGTAATACAGGAAACAGCCAACAAGGAAGAAATTAACTGCCCACCAACAAGCCCATTCATAATTCCCTCATCAAGCACAAAGCCAACAGGCAGGCTTGACACAAATGCATCCTTATACACCTTTGCAAGAAATGTTGCATATAAAACAAGCAATATAGCAGGAGTTATAAGAGAGGTAAAGAACATACCCTTGTCCTTAAAAAACAGCTTAATATTTCTTTTAAGCATAATTACAAGTGTTTTCATTTCTTGTCCTCCTCTCCAAGTGATTTTCCTGTAACATTAAGGAAAACATCATCCATTTTTCCCTTAGTTATTTCATAGTCAATAAAAATGTCAGGGTTTTTAATAATCAATTCCGTAGCCACCCTTGTATTTGGTACAGAAATACGATAAGCATCTCTTATAGATACATAATCATAGCCTAAGCCTTTAACGTTTTCCTCATTACAAGAGTAAATAGTAATATAATCTCCGGTATAGCTGTTCTTTAGTTCAAGTGGAGTACCCTTTGCCACAATTTTACCGCTATCCAAAATTACAACATAGTCAGCATCAGATGCTTCTTCCATATAGTGAGTAGTCAAAAATACAGTCATATTTTCATTTTTTCTTAAAGAGGTAATAGCATCCCAAAGTATTTTTCTTGTCTGTGGGTCAAGTCCTGTTGTTGGCTCATCAAGAATAAGTATTTTTGGCTTGTGCAAAAGCGCCCTTGCAATATCAATTCGTCTGCGCTGTCCCCCTGAAAGCTTTGAAACTGTACGCTTTAAAAGTCCATCAAGCTCCAGCATAGTGGAAAGCTCTTTTAGTCTTTCCTTAAAAGCATTATCCGTAATTCCGTAAAGGGAGGCTCTGCTCTCTAAATTATCATAAACGCTTAAGCTGCCATCAAGCACCGAGCTTTGAAAAACAACGCCGATTTTGCTTTTAATACTGTCAGTGCAAGTGTCAAGATTTTCATTATCAATAAACACACTGCCACTATCCTTGCTCAAAGCTCCACACATAATATTAATAGTAGTAGATTTACCTGCACCGTTAACACCTAAAAAAGCAAAAAGCTCTCCTTGCTTTACACAAAAGCTAAGGTCATCAACAGCACGAATTTCCCCAAAGGATTTATTAAGATTTTTAATTTCAATAATATTTTCCATAAGTGTCCGTCCTTGTATGTCGTTGTACCTTCATTATACATCATTTTTAAGTATTTTTTCAATATTTCAAACACAAAAGGTCAAAAATTTAAACCAAACGGCACTAAAATATTGACATTGATACGAAAAAAAGCTAAAATTGAATTAGTTAGTCAAAAGGAGCAATTAAAATGAATTACTTTAATAAATATGTATCAAACACACTAGCCTCAACCTTAAATCAGTTATATTTTAAATCTGACAACACAAAGCAAAAGGGCAGAGTATATTTTAAGGTCTTGTCAAGTGGTACTTATGAATATAGCCTCTTGTTTACCGACACAATAGATAGCACCTATGCAGACGGCTCAATTTCAAAAGCAAACGAGCCTTGTGGAGAGTGGACAATTCATAGCTTAAAGCTGGTAGTAAATGAAAAGGAATTTCCGCTAACCTTTAACAAAAGCTCCGAAAAAAAGGTAGAAAAGCACGAATACTTTAATACAGACCCAATCACAGTAAGCATAGAAAACGAATTTTATATTGAAATTGAATTTTCAGGCACAAAAATTCCATATTTTGAGGAAATATTAATCCCAACTAAGCGTTTTATTAATGGTGAGTGGGTAGATGACAAAAAAGTACCAACCCCATCAATGGTAGGCATTGTTCGCAATGTGAAAAAGAAAATAGGCTTTTTAGGTGACAGTATTACCCAGGGAATAGGCACAGCTATGGACTCCTACTCCCAATGGAACGCAAAAATTGCAGAATTTATCGGCGAAAAATACTCCTATTGGAATTTAGGCATAGGCTTTGCAAGAGCCTATGATGCAGCATCTAACGGAGAATGGCTAAACAAGGCCAAGGAAATGGACATAGTAACTATATGCTTAGGCGTTAACGACCTTGGTAGTGGTTGCACATCTTATGAAATTCAAAATAACCTAAAAAAGATAGTACAAATCCTACAAGAAAACAATGTAAGAACAATTTTATTTACAGTCCCACCCTTTGATTATGATGAAGAAAATAACAAAAAGTGGAGAGAGATTAATTCCTATATTTTAAACGAGCTATCAAAAATTACCGAAACCTATGATGTTGTATCAATTTGGGGTCAAGAAGCTCCAAATGAGCATTTGGTAAAATACGGTGGACACCCAAACGAAGAGGGCTGTCTTAAGCTTGCCAAGGATTTTGTTAGCAAAATTAACCTATAATTCAATGTTTTAAGCGAAATCACCATAAAAAACGCATTTTATCAACATATACTAATATGAACATATGAACAATCATAAATAAAAAGCCTCAATTTGAGGCTTTTTATTTTATAGTATAATGCAAATAAGTCCGTTAGACCCTTCGTTAATCACTCTTGTAAGAGTATCGGAAAGTCGTATTCTTGATTCGGGAGAAATATGTTCAAGCTTAGAGTTAAGTCCATCATTTACCATTTCGTAAAGAGATTTTCCAAACATATTAAAATCCCAAATTCTTTGTGGGTCCTGCTCAATTTCATCAAGCATATTGCGTACAATCTCCTGTGATTGCTCCTGCGTACCAACAATAGGACTGATTTCAGTTTCAATATTTGCCCTAATCATATGAATTGAAGGAGCTGATGCCTTTAGCTTAACTCCATATCCACTTGCATGCTTTGCCATTTCAGGCTCAGATAATGTCATATCCTCTACACTAGGCAATACAATACCGTAGCCTGTTGCAGTTACATCATCAATTGCTCTTGTAAATTTATCAAATTCCTTTTTTACCTCTGCCAAATGCTTAATGTTTAAGAATAAATCCTCATCATCCTTAATTGGAATTTCGCATAGCTCACTCATAGTTTTGTAATATAGCTCAGGATTTAATTCTACATTTACATCTACCTCACCTGTGCCTAAATTACAGGAAATATAAGGCTCCTTATATACATTTTCATTTTCGCCAAGTACCTTTACCGTAGCCTTTACATCATCAATTTTTGTAGTACCAAGAATAGATGCTTTTATTGATGTAAGTAAGCTTTGCTTTAAATAGTGATTATCGTCAATTGAGCTTATGTATTTAGGCAAATTAAATCTTAATTCATTAATACCAAATTGCCCAAGCATTAATTCTATAATTCCGTCAAAGTCCTCATTTCCAAGCTCTAATGCATTAACTAATGCAACAGGCGCGTCATATTTTTCCTCAAGAGCTAATGCAAGCTCCTGCGCACTGCTTGACTCAGGATTAGCGGAGTTTAAAACAATAATAAAGGGCTTATTAATGCTTTTTAATTCATTGATTACTCGTTCCTCGGCGGGCAAATAGCTCTCTCTTGGCAAATCTCCAATAGTGCCATCGGTAGTTACAACAATTCCTACGGTTGAATGGTCCTTAATTACCTTTTTTGTACCAAACTCTGCAGCCTTTTCAAATTCCATCGGCTCCTTGTCCCAAGGTGTCATTACCATCCTTGTTTCCCCATTTTCGTCAGCACCCATTGCACCGTTTACCATATAGCCAACGCAGTCAATTAGCCTTACCTTCATTTTTGCATTTCCGATAGATACCTGTACAGCCTCATCGGGAATAAACTTAGGCTCAGTTGTCATTATAGTTCTACCTGAGGCGCTTTGTGGAGTTTCATCCATAGCTCTTTCCTTGTCGTAACCACTTTCCATATTTGGAATAACAATGGTATCCATAAACTTTTTAATAAATGTGGACTTACCGCTTCTTACAGGTCCAACAATTCCTATGTAAATCTCTCCATTTGTTCTTTTAGCAATATCCTCGTACAAATTCATTTTAATACCCGTCCTTTTTGGTATAATTTTATGGTAAATTATATTCGCAAATTTTGCCTCATATTACAGAATTACACAATTATGAGAAAAAGATTGATTTTTCTAAAAAATATGTTAAAATAGAATAAAAAAGTTAAAGGAGTTTTAACTATGGAAAACTACATAAAGGTTAACGAAAAGGTAATAGACAGTCACTTACATATTGAAGCATGGGAGCAAGAGGACGGGGCTAACTTTATTGATTTTTTTGACGAGTATATTGAACAGTCCGGCATAGAAACAGTAAATATTGCATCCTTGCCATCAGGCTCAAGAAATGTTAGCAATAATATAATGATAGCCTTTTACAAGCTTGCTCACAAAAACGCATTCGCCCATGGTGGTCTTGTTTACCCTGAATATCCTGCACCGGACAAAATGCCGGAAGGGATGGATTTTGTAACACAATATAAGGAGCTTATGGAAATCGGCTTTGACGGTATGAAAATGTTAGAGGGTAAGCCAAGCCTACATAAGCTTGTAGGAAAGGACCTTTCCTGTGACTTGTTTGACCCATTCTATGCAGAGCTTGAAAAGGATGGTACACATCTTTTGTTCCACGTAAACGACCCTGAGGAATTTTGGGACGAAACAAAGGTGTCACAGGAGCTTAAGGATTTAGGCTGGTGCTATTGCGATGGCACATATGCATCAAACGAAGAGGTGTATAGACAAATTAACAGAGTTTTGGAAAAGCACCCTAACCTATGTGTAAATTTTGCGCATTTCTTCTTCTATTCTTATCACCCTGAAAAGCTTGAGGAGCTCTTTGCAAAATACCCCAAAATGGGTGTTGATTTAACTCCCGGTGGCGAAATGTACATTGCCTTTGATCAAAACAGAGAGTATTATAAGGACTTCTTTGTTAAGTATTCTGAAAGAATTCAACTTGGTACAGACTCAACCTTCCCTGGAAGAATAGAAGGCTGCAGATGGCTTTTAGACAGAGTATATAGATTTTTGGCAACTGATGATGTAGTTAAGAGCTTTGATGACAGAGAAATAAAAGGTATTAATCTACCAAAGGAAGTAAGAGAGAACATTTTCTACAAGAACTTCGAGCGTACAGTAGGCAAAATGCCAAAGGAAATCAATAAAAAAGCTCTTATGGCATACATTGAAAAGTACAGATGCCAAATGACCGATGACGAAAACAGAAGAGTTAACGAGCTGATTAAAAGATTTATTTAAAATAATATAAAATTTAAATTAACTTGACAATATCAACATAATATGATACAATGTCAGTAATTAATTTTTTGGAGGATTATATATAATGGACCCGGCCCCTAATACTATATCGGCTTTTTTAACAACATTAACCGAGCCAAGGCTCAACGCAGGCTTGCTTGTCGCAATGCTTGTGCTGCTTGCATTTTCATTCCTTTTTTCATCTATTGAAACTGCCTTTTCAACCTTTAACAGAATAAGAATGAAAAGTCTTTCACAGGGTGGAGATAAAAGAGCAGAGCTTGTACTTAAGCTTGATAACAAGTACGACAAGCTTTTAACGAGTGTGCTAATTGGTAATAATATTGTAAATATCGCGCTTTCCACAATAGCAACTATATTCTTTATGGATGTGATTGTGAATAACGAATCCGTTGCTGCAACCGTATCAACAGTAGTTATTACAATTGTAGTTCTGATTTTTGGCGAAATATCACCAAAGGTTATAGCAAAGGAAAATGCTGATAAATACGCAATTGCCCTTGCCCCGGTTGTTAATTTTATACAAATAGTATTAACCCCGCTTAGCATTATATTTGGTGGATGGAGTAAGCTTATGCACAAGCTGTTTCATTCAGAGGACCAAAGCACTCTTACTGAGGATGAGCTAATCACCATAGTAGACGAGGCTGAGGAGGGTGGCGTTTTAGAGACCGAGGAGAGTAATCTTATTAAGTCCGCCATTGAGTTTAATGACGTATGCGCAGGTGATATTTTAACACCACGTGTTGAAATATGTGCAATTTCCAAGGATGATAGTGTACAAGACATTGCCAAGACATTTATTGAAAGTGCATATTCGCGCTTGCCGGTATATGGTGAGGATTTAGACGATATTATTGGTATATTGCACGAAAAAGACTTTTTTATTGCGTACCATAACAACAATAAAACAATAACCAAGCATTTACAAAAGCCTGTTCACGTATCTGAGCACATTAAAATGGCTGACCTTTTACAGGTGTTAAAGTCCAAAAAGTGCCATATGGCAATAGTTGTTGACGAGTATGGCGGAACTATGGGTATTGTAACTATGGAAGACATCATTGAAGAGTTAATTGGTGATGTTTGGGACGAGCACGACGAGGTAGTAAATGACTATAAGGAGTTGCCGGACGGTAGTTACATAGTAAAATGCTCAACCGACTTGGATGATTTCTTTGATAAATTTGATATAATAGTTCCACCTGAGGAAGAGGATTTACCTCAAACGGTAAACGGCTTTATTATGAAGCAATTAGAATCTTTCCCACAGGTTGGCGATAGCTTCGAATATCGTGGAATAAGCTTGGAAATCAAAAAAATCGGACCTAAGCGTATTGAAGAGGTTAAGGTAACTAAAATAAATAATGATGAAGACGATGAAAAGGCTGCCGAATAAGCAGCTTTTTCATATTAAAACGGGAGAAAATATGAACGTATTTGACTTTGACGGAACAATATATCACGGAGATAGCTCCAAGGATTTTGTTTTTTATTGCTTTAAAAAATTTCCAAAAACAAGAAGCAAAATTCCTGCAATATTATGGTATGGCGCAGGCTTTGGCTTAAGAATTGTAAAAAAGAAAAAATTCAAGGAAAAGCTATTTAGCATAGTTACAAAAATCGACGATTTACAGGGAGCAGTGTCTGATTTTTGGCAATCACACGAGAAAAATATACACAAATGGTATATGGAAATGAAACAGCCAAGCGACGTAATAATCTCAGCATCTCCTGAGTTCTTACTTGAGCCAATTTGCAAAAAATTAGGTGCCGAATGTATGATGGCAACAAGAGTAGATGAAAAAACAGGAAAATTCGATGGTGAAAACTGTCACGGAGAAGAAAAGGTTAAGCGCTTTTACACAAAATATCCGGCGGGAGAAATAGACGAGTTTTACTCTGATATGTATTGCGACACTCCACTTGCTAAGCTTGCAAAAAAAGCAGTTATGGTAAAGGGAGAAAAGCTTAGTCCTTGGAAAAAATTCAAATGATGTTTTGCATTTGTCTAAAATAAAAATTTTCAAGAAAAATTATATTTTTACATTTGTCTAAAATCTTCTGACTTGCGTTTGCAGTAATGTGTTTTCTGCAAATGTCTAAAAACGAAAGATGAATATTTTACAAATGCCTAAAATAAACACAAAAAATAAAGCTGACACGAACGCTAATTCAAATTAGCTACACGTGTCAGCTTTTTTTATTCTAATTACTCCTCAATTAAAGTAGCCTTTTTAATTCTCATATCAATTACAGGTCTGTCGGAATAGTCAGTTTTAATTCCTGCAATTTCATCAACTGTCTCCATGCCGGATATAACCTTACCAAATGCAGCATACTGTCCGTCTAAAAACTTTCCGTCTGCGTGCATAATGAAGAACTGTGAAGAAGCAGAGTTAAAGTTTTGGCTTCTTGCCATAGAAATAACTCCTCTTTCGTGAGAAATAGGATTGTTAAAGCCATTTGCTAAAAATTCACCCTTAATGTTCTTGCCGGAGCCACCACAGCCTGTACCTGTTGGATCACCGCCCTGAATCATAAAGCCGGCAATTACTCTGTGGAAAATTAATCCATCATAAAAGCCATTAGATACTAATTCTTTAAAGTTAGCAGCAGTAATTGGAGCCTTGTCCTCATAAAGCTCAATGTCAATAATGCCACCGTTTTCCATTTCAATACGTACCATTTTAAATACCTCTTAATTCTTTTTTCTATATTGTAGCAGAAGAAAAGTAAAATGTCAAACATATTGTTTAATATTTCATAAAACTGTAAAATATAATTTTGTAAGGGTAGGTGTTTTAATGGAAAAATATAAAAAGGTCATTTATTATTTTAGCATAGGACTTATAATTGCAATTATAGTATTCCTATTTTTTAAGTACATTTTAAAAATAGTTTTGCCATTTATAATCTCATTTTTTGTTGTATCATTAGTAAGACCGCTAATTAAAAAAATATGCAAAAAAACAAGTGCATCAAGCTTTTTTGTCACTATGTTTATTCTATTTCTGTTTATGATTTTAATAATAACAGGAATATTTTTTGCCTTAGGTGCAATTGTAGAGCAAATAGGCAATATTTTTGAAAGTATAGCAGAAAATCTGTCACAGGAAACAAATTATGTAACAAGCCTATTTGAGCTAATAGCCAAAATAGAGGAAAAAATCCCCTTTATCAGCAGCTTTACAAATGAAAGCATATTTTCATTAGTAACAAATATGATAAGCGAGGGGGTAAAAAGCCTGAGCATTAACCTAACCTCACAAATAGCAGGAGTTATTACAGCATTCCCTCAAATAATGGTAACTGTAATAGTTATGTTTTTGTCCTTATTTTACTTTGCAAAGGATTATGATAAAATAGGTAAATCAATAGTTAGCTATTTGCCAAAATCAATGGCTAAAAAAGCGCCAATAATTAAAAATGACATAGTCTTAGTTGTAAGCAAGTATATAAAGTCCTATATGTTACTTTTACTATTAACATTTTCAGTTTTGTTTTCAGGCTTTCTAATTCTCAGAATAGATAACAGCTTTGTACTTGCCATAATAATATCAATTGTAGATATCTTACCAATACTGGGAGTTGGTACAGTATTAATACCATGGGCAATTATTCTAATTATAGGTGGTCACACCAAGCTAGCAATAGGAATATTAGTACTGTTCATAATAAACTACATTGTTCGCCAATATGCAGAGCCCAAAATAGTTAGCACACAAATGAACGTGCATCCATTAATTACCTTACTCGCAATGTATGCTGGCTTAAAGCTTGCAGGTATTTTAGGGCTTATATTCGCACCGTTAATTGCATTTGTAGTAAAAACCTCTTATAATAGCTTTAAAAAAGAAAAAACTGTTGACAATTGAAAACAATTGTGCTAACATAGTATGGTAAACCGAGGATAAAGAATAGTAGCTAAGATGGAATTGTCCAAGAGAGATGCAGATGGTGTGATTGCATTACAGTAACGCTTAGTGAATGGGCTTTAGAGGGCAAGGCTGAAAGCTGTTTAGTAGGTCTTGACGGAGATGCACCGTTACAGGCATAGCATATGTAGGTATGTGTAAGAGAAGTAAATTGGGTGGTACCACGATACATTCGTCCCAAGTGTCATATTTGGCACTTGGGCTATTTTTATTTTTAGGAGGAAAAAGAAATGTATAATGATAAAAAGGTAGTATTTTCAGGCGTTCAGCCATCAGGTAACCTGACAATTGGTAACTATTTAGGTGCAATCCGTAATTTTAGCACCTTTTCAGAGGATTACCATTGCTACTATTGTGTAGTTGATATGCACGCAATAACAGTAAGACAAAACCCAGCAGAATTAAGACGTAGAACATATGAAACACTTGCCTTATATATGGCTTGTGGTCTTGACCCGGAGAAAAACACATTGTTTATTCAAAGCCATGTGCCACAGCACGCAGAGCTTGGCTGGGTGCTTGATTGCTATACTATGTTTGGTGAGCTTTCACGTATGACACAGTTTAAGGACAAAAGCGCAAAAAATGCAGATAACATAAATGCGGGCTTGTTTACCTACCCGTCCTTAATGGCAGCAGACATTTTGCTTTACCAAACAGAGCTTGTACCGGTAGGTCAGGACCAAAAGCAGCATCTTGAGCTTGCAAGAGATATTGCAAATCGCTTTAATCAGATTTATGGTGAAACCTTTGTAGTACCGGATGGCTATATTCCAAAGGAAGGCGCTAAAATTTGCTCCTTACAGGACCCTATTAAGAAAATGAGTAAGTCTGACCCTAACGAAAATGCAGTAATCAGAATTCTTGACTCTAAGGACGATATTATAAGAAAGTTCAAAAGAGCAGTTACCGACTCCGGTAATGAAATCATTCACGGAGAGGGCAAGGAGGGTATTACTAACCTTCTTAATATTTACACCTGCTTTACAGGAAAGACTATTGAAGAGGCAGAAAAGGAATTTAGTGGCATGGGCTATGGTGACTTTAAGCTTGCAGTAGGTGAAACCTGTGCGGACTCCTTACAGCCTGTAAGAGACGAATTTGCTCGCCTAATGGCAGATAAAGCATATCTTGAGCAGGTAATGTCACAGGGTGCACAAGAGGCATATAAAAACGCTAGACGCACAATGTCCAAGGTTCGCCGTAAAATTGGCTTTACAGAACTTAAGCACTGAGAATATTTTAAAATTCGTTACCGAAAATAACCGGTAACGAATTTTTTTACAAAAAAGGTGTAACCAATTCATATAAAATTCCGTCTATATAGGTGAAGGGCAAAAATTTGTACCTTGAAAGGAGACGCTTATGAAAAGGATATTTACACTAATCATTTTATTATTACTCATAGCTTTAACCGTATCCTGTACCGACACAGAGCATACGGAAAATGGCTCAAAAAACGGTATCGTAAGCAATCCTGATACACAGTCCTCATCAAAACTTGATGAGGAGGGCAATCAGGATATAGAGCCAAGTGAGCCACCAAAGCAAGACCCAACCCATTTTACAAAGGCTGACACAACGGTAAGCTTTGAAAAAAACGAGTACTACTCATTTTTAGAGCTTGGTAGCTATTTAGGACACGATTTAAGTGGTAGGGGCTCATACTTTAGAATACTTGAAACCTATGACGAAATAGTAAATCTAACAAGCAATGGACGCTATTTCAACAAAGAACAGCTAAAGGACTACTATGTAGTGGCTTTATACAGATATGCTGGCTATAGCGATGATGGAGTTATAGGCTACAAGGATTTTAATATAGATGGAGATAATGCAAGCATAACTCTTCATAGCTGGTGCTCTGACCTATATGAAGTAACTCCTGCCAAGGGTGAAAATATAGTCTTTCTTCGCGTGCCAAAAAGCGAAATAGAAATTGACAAAACAATAGGTGGCAAAATAACTATAACATACGATGATTTTTATCTCTATGAGTCAACCTATGTAGAGGTTGAAAAGGGTAAGTATAAAAACAATACCTCTTGGGTAATTTCCCACAAAAATATTGATGAATTTCTTGAGCAAAATGGAATAAAAGATTTTGATTGGCATATGCTTGGTCGCTATATCAGACAAAGTCATACTTATATAGCAGTATATATGGAAACTGTACATCCTGACTCAATCGGCTATGGAAATTTAATAGTTGAGGGAAATGAAATATCTATAAAAAGAGAATACGAGTCTGAAAATGAAAGCTCACTAAAATCAATAATTGAGCTAGTAGCTGTTCCTTGTGAAAAACTAAAAACAGGCGTAATTAACGTAAATATATGTCAAACAGAAAATAGCCTTATGAGTATCCCTTCGGCTCCTGTTGTAATAAAGACGGAAATTACAGATAAGGGAAGCTACAACTATTACGACTTTATAGACTTAGGTGTTTATTACTATGAAGAAGAGCTAAGAGGAAATAATGCCTTTCATATAATAACATCCTATGAGGAGCTTGAAAAATACGCAGAAAAAGCGCATAATCTAACCAAAGAGTTTTTTGAAACTAATGTAGTAGTTGTTCTGAAAATAAGTGGAACTGACATTTTAGATGTATATGGCATAAGAAATATTGGCTTTGGCAATAGCGCAATATTGCAAGCGACTATAGAAACAGGAAAAGAAGATTGGAAAGAATCGGGAAGTGTAAACGGACCATTCCAATTTAATATTTGCTATGTCAGCGTACCAAGAGAGGACATTTACCGTAACTATTATCAAAACAAAGGTGAGTTGAGTGTTAAAAAGAATAAATTGAGTAGATATGATAATCTTTACTCTGATTACTTCACCCCTGTTGATGGCTATGATGTTCCGCTTAATTCAGCATGGCTTTTAACTTCTACAAAGGAAATTCAAAGCTTTTATAAGGAAACAGGAATAAGAATTTCTTCATTAGGCTCAAAGCTTCAAATTGTATATTATGGCTATTTAGGAGATAATCCGTACTTTTATGACCTGCATTCAAACGAAAAAAACATATATATGGATGTTTCCTGTGTAAAAACTGAGGATGCAGAGCCAGGATTTTATATCTTAGATGTTGACTGGAGCCTTATAAAATGCTTAGGTAATGTTATAACAATACATTTAATAAAGTACGAGCAAAACTCTGCAAGCACTCTTCCATCAAAAAATGAGCCGCTAAAAATAAATTCAAGCTTCTATGCAAGTGGATACAATCCAACACATTTAACCAATACTCCTGATTTTGAATGGAAGCTTATACAAAACAGCACAGAGCTTGATGAATTAATTAAGGGCTATACAAACATATTAGAGTATGAAGAGGTTGATTTTGAAAAGCAGCTTGTTATAGCACACTACTATGTTGAGGGCTGTACAGACTGTCCCGGTGCAACAAATTTTGGTAACATTCGCGTTGCTAACAAAAAAATGTATGTAGATAAATATTTTCGCAGTCACTGTGGTGGATGTGCTGAAACAAGTGCCTTGTATTTTATAATTGTCAATCGTGATGATATAAAAGAGGAAATTGAAGACATAGTATTTATAGAAAGATTTGTAAGTAAGAAAACAGAGGAACAAATAAATCGAGTCTATGACCGTTGGGAAATAACAGTAGATTCAACCCCATATGAAATGCAAGTAATTTCAACAATAGGTATGTCACCTGATACTCCTATAAAAAAGAAAGTAGATTTTGATTTTAAATTTATAGAAAGCAAGGATTCTCTTTTAGCTCTTTTAAATGAATATACAAATGTAGAGGCAAAAAAGGAATTTTTAGAGCTTGACTTTGAAAATAAGCTTATAATCGCCCTGTATCAGGAAGAGGGTGGTGGAGCTTATGTAGGAGGACTGTTCAGAAACTTAATTATAAAGAATGGCAATACCTTAGAAATAAATCACTATTACGAATGGGAGGAAAATGACGGCGAGTACGGTATAGAATCTGATGACGCTATCCATCCAACAATATACTTAATAGCAGTAGAAAAGAGCTTTGATACATCAAAAATTGAAAGCGTACAGCTAAGAGGTAAGTCCTACATCGAAAAGGAGCACAATGACATTCCGGATAGGATAGAGTAGAGCCTTCATAAAAAAAGCCTTCTCCAGAGGGAGAAGGGGGACCACGTAAGTGGTGGATGAGGTGTTTTAACCACATCCCCACCATCGAGTTACACCCTTTCCTTGTGAGAAGGCTTTACTATTTATAAATTAAACATTAAATCTAAAGAGAACAATATCACCGTCGTTAATAACATATTCCTTGCCCTCGGAGCGAACAAGACCCTTGTCCTTAGCATTTGTCATAGAGCCACAAGCAACAAGGTCGTCAAAGGCAACAATCTCAGCACGAATAAAGCCTCTTTCAAAATCGGAGTGGATTTTTCCTGCCGCCTGTGGAGCCTTTGTACCCTTAGTAATGGTCCAAGCACGTACCTCTTGTGGTCCTGCTGTTAAATAGCTGATAAGACCAAGTAGAGAATAGCTTGCCTTAATAAGCTTATC
>JAGATW010000105.1 GCA_017621085.1 Clostridia bacterium
ACTGAGGTTTACTCCAACACAGGTGGACAGGCTTCTAAGGCTTCTAACATCGGTCAGGTTGCACAGTTTGCTGCAGCCGGTAAGGCTGTTGGTAAGAAGAACCTTGCTGAAATCGCTATGTCTTATGGCTATGTATATGTAGCACAAATCGCTATGGGCGCTGACCCGGCACAAACAATCAAGGCTATTGCTGAGGCTGAGGCTTATCATGGTCCATCACTCATTATCGGCTATGCACCATGTGAAATGCACGGTCTTAAGGGTGGTATGACAAACTGCCAAGGCGAAATGAAGAAGGCTGTTGAGGCTGGTTATTGGGACCTCTTCAGATACAATCCACAGCTCAAGGCTGAGGGCAAGAACCCATTTACTCTTGACTCTAAGGAGCCAACAGGCGACTATCGTGCATTCATTACAAGCGAAACACGTTACAGCCGTCTTGCACAGCAGTTCCCGGAAAGAGCAGAAAAGCTCTTTGCCGCAAGCGAAGAGGCTGCTAAGGCTAAGTACGAAAGACTTAAGAGATTCGTTGAGCTCTACAAGTAATTTGTATTTACAAGCAAAATAAAACACAAAAATCCCCGATTTCTCGGGGATTTTTTTCATTTTAAACAATTAAGTCAGAGTCTATGTCTATATTTTTCAACTTGACAAAGTGAAAAACATATGATAATATATAATTGATAATATATAATAAAATATTGATTTTAACTTACGAAAGGACGTTTATTTATGAGAAAAAAGATATTATTTCTGATGTTGGCTATCTCTCTTGTTTGTATTTTTGCAATCAGCGTAAATGCAGAAACAGCATTAAAGCCACAAACAAATAACGAATACGGAGAGCTTTCATTTTTTGATGAAAGCATCACAGTTGGTAGAACCGACAATGCAAATGGCTTTACACCTTATTTAGCTGATGGTGAAAGCTATGCAAAGGTGGTAATTGGTGACGGAACAACATTCTACACCTTCCCAACATATTATGTTCTTACTAAAAATGACTACGAAAGCATATGCTTATTCCAGTATGATTTCGCATTGCTTAATAGCGCTATGGAAACAGCAACAGGTACAAATCCCGGCTGGACAAGAGCTAATGTGTATCGTTTAGAGCTACCTACAAGCATTAAAATTATTACAGGCAATAGCCAACAAAAATTCGAGTCATTTTCAAATCTTATTGAGTTAACCTTGGCACCAAATATGACAACCGGTGGAGATAATCAAAACTGTCTGTTTAGAAGTTGCCCAAAGCTTGAGGTTATTCATAACATAGACACCTTTGTATTTAGAAAAGGTTGCTTGAATGATGCGTTTAGATATAATGAAAGTCTAAAAAGCTTAACTCTTGCATATTCCCCTAATGTAACAGGAACACCGGGATACATTTTTGAAAATTGTAAATCTCTTGAAAGCGTAAATTTATTTGAAGCATTTCCAAATTTAACAGGATTGGAGCATAATACCTTTACAAACTGCTACAAGCTTACAACCCTATCATCAGCTCGAAATGACGGAATAATACATTTCCCATCAAAATATACTTATTTAGGCAACAATGTATTTCAAAATTGCGAATCAATAGTTGCGATAAAGTTTTCTGGAAGCTCAGTGAAAATTTTGCAAAATACATTCAACTCCCTTGATAACTTGGAATACGTATATTTTCCAAGAGACTCAAAATTAGAATTACCAAGCTGTGAGGTGTTTTCATTCAACCCTAAGCTTAAGGCGGTGGCACTACCGGACAACTGCGAGAAGATACCTGACAGAGGCTTTAAAAGCTGTGCAAGCTTAGAGGCAGTTTACCTTCCAAGCAATTTGGTAACTCTTATGACAAATGGTGGTGGAGCGGGCGCTTTTGCCTATGACTCAAAGCTTTATTTCGTTCAAGAATGGTTTAGTGTGCTCGACGAAAATGGCGAGTTTTTGCTTGACGAATTTTCAATGCCACAAAGACCTGATGTTTATTTCTTCCCGCAAACCTTAACTAATCTATACGATAGAACAGGAGGTACGGGCTTTCATCAAAACTATAAGCTGAATCCTTATCTTGTATTTGGCACAAACGTTACTAAGATGATTGTTAATGATGGCTTACTATATGAATGTGGTCGTGCAGATAATCCTATAACAGCCATATTCCTTGGAGATATGACACAACTTAACCTTTCTATGAGAGACTCTCGAGAAAAATATATAAGCTATGTGTTTGCAAACGCAAACGATAAAACTATAGCTGACGTAGCAATTATTGATAACTCCGACAGAGGCTGTAGCTTGAATGGCGATGAGTATTTCTATTTCTGCCATGGTGGTGTAAAGTATAAAAAGATTGCATATAGAGAAGCATATAACGCAGTAAACGGAAGCTACGTAAATGGTGGTACATATACAGCTGAGCTTCTTGTGGCAGAAGAGAATACAACGCATTTTGCAAATCCGAATTTGGAAACTCGAACCGAAGCTGATTGTGTAACGAACATAGTTGTAACACAGTTCTGCTTCTGTACCAACAAAATGGGAGAAACTGAGGTTGAAAACTCTGCCTTAGGTCACGACTATAAGGAAGAAAACAGAGTATATACCTTTGGCTCAATCTATGCTAAAGCTACAAGCTATATGACTTGCACACGTGAGTGTGGAATAAACAGCGAAACAGTTGACGAGGGCTACGTTATTTGGGATAAAGGATATTCTTGCAGTGAATACAATAATAAGGTTGCTGTTGCAAGATCATTTAGCGTAAACAAAGAGCTTCTTCCTAAGTATGAGGAAATAAACGGTGGCGTTGAAATCGGCTTTGGTGTTACCCCTCATTATGATAACGAAGTACCTAACGAGCTTGGTGACTTTGTAATATCAGCCGCACTTAAAAATGCAAATGATGAAACGCTATATAGCACATTCAGCTTTGCTGTGGCATATGGCAGTGACGAGTATAAGGACGCACTAATTTATATTGCAGGCTATGTAAGAGTTAACGGCGGTGAAATCGACTTTATTGATGATACCTTCGAGACAATAAGCTACAACTCAATACTTGCCGAAGAAAACGAAAAAGCACAATAATTTAACACTAACAAAATATAAAGCCTTGGCATAAATGCTTGCCAAGGCTTTTTATGTAGGGGAGAATATCATCCTCCCGTCAAAATTCTTCATTTATTATATGCATTAATCATATTATAAAGCTCCTCCATTGCATCGCTTAAGCCACCAACCTTGTTAATCAATCCATAGCGTGTAGCCTCGTTTCCATCAATTATAGAGCCGGTGTCTGTGGCAATTTGGTCAGTTCTCATCATAAGCTTAGTAAATTCATCACTTGTGATTTTGGAGTGGTCGCAAACAAATTTCGTTATTCGCTCCTGCATCTTTTCAAAATAATAAAAGGTCTGTGGCGAGCCTACCACCGTGCCACTGATTCTTACAGGATGAATAGTCATAGTAGCAGATGGCACAATAAATGATTTCTTAGCACAAACCGCAAGAGGCACGCCGATTGAATGACCGCCACCTAAAACAAGGGAAACGGTGGGCTTTTTCATACTCGCAATTAATTCGGCAATGGCAAGACCTGCCTCAACATCTCCGCCCATAGTGTTAAGTACAATCAAAAGCCCGTCAATCTCGCTATTTTGCTCAATGGAAACAATTAAGGGAACAATATGCTCATATTTAGTAGCCTTTTGTCCTTCGGGCAAAACATAATGCCCTTCAATCTGTCCAATAATGCTCATGCAATGTATTTTAGTCTTTTCTCCCTCTACGGTTAAACCACCGCTTTTTTCGATAACGTCCTGTTCATCAATTTGCTCGCTAAAGCTTGTTTCCTTTTCGTCCATAAAACACCTCAAAACAACTGTTTTCACTTAGTATTTTGACTTTTTTCAAAAAAATACAAAAAAGTTTAAAAAAGTACTTGACAAAAGTAAAAAGTAGTGGTAGAATAGGCAAGCTTGCAAAAAGAAAGGCACTAAAAAAGGTGTCAAAAAAGAGTAAAGTACAGGAAAATAAAAAAAGTTTAAAAAACTTAAAAAAAGTACTTGACAAAGTAAGAAGCAAGTGATATAATAGCAAGGCTAACGCGAAAAGCGGAGGCACGAAACAGAACCCAAAAGGGTTTGATGCTCGGAAAAAAAGATCCTTGAAAATTGAAC
>JAGATW010000015.1 GCA_017621085.1 Clostridia bacterium
AAAAACCTATATTCGTGCTTTCCGTTTGATAACATATAAAATAAATTGCCATTTTCAAGATTTAGGTCTAAAGCGAAACCGTTTTTAAATTTAAAGGTTTTTAAAAATCGCATAATCAATCTCTTTTCTAACCTGTTATGTGTTTTTGCCATTCTTTTGAACAGCAGTTCTTATGTCCCAATCTGACTGTTCAAGTATTTTTATTGATTCTTCTTCACTTTCACCGGTAATTTCAGTAACAATTCTTATCATACGCCTCTTTAGCTTTTCGTTAGTTGGGCGTAAATTTATCATCATATTTTCATAGACATTACCGAGCTTTATCATTGCAACCGTGGAAAGCATATTCAAAATTATCTTTTGCGCAGTGCCTGCCTTCATTCGCGTAGAGCCGGTAACAACCTCTGCTCCTGTGTCTGTTATAATTGAAATTTTAGCACTTTTGGTTATAAGAGTATCCTCGTTAGAGGTAATTCCTATTGTTTCACAACCAAGCTCGTTTGCGTAGTTAAGAGCGCCTATTATGTACTGTGCATTTCCCGATGCAGATATTCCAACCACCACATCTTTTTTTGTAAGATGCTTATTCTTTAAATCCTCAATACCGCTTTCATAATTGTCTTCTGCTCCCTCGGCAGCTTGAAACATACACCTTTCTCCCCCGGCAATAATGCCGATTACCATATCTCTCGGCACTCCATAGGTAGGTGGACATTCGGTAGCATCCAAAACGCCAAGCCTGCCTGATGTTCCTGCTCCAACATAAATAAGCCTACCGCCCCGGGATAGCTTTTCTGCGATTATATCACAAGCAATTTCAATTTTGTCAAGTGCATTTCTTACAGAAAGCACCGCATTTTCGTTTTCCTTTTGAATTATGTCAAGCATCTCTGCAGTTGTCATACGGTCTATATTTGTGCTATTGGGATTGCGCATCTCTGTTTTTAATATTTTATGCTCATTCATTTTGACTTCTCTTCCTCCAAAGTGCCTTTGCTAACTCCAAGGCTCCGTTAACGGGCGGAACATCCAAAACTTGAATATTGCATTTTTTTATATCATTCCCAAGCTCGTCAGTAAGATACGGAAGTAAAAGCTTTTGGTTAGTCAAGCCGCCGCCTAATATTATAGGAATTCTTTCGTCATAAGTTGAAAAATGAGAAAGTGAGGCACGGACAAGTCTGGCAATTTCAGCTATATGCTTCTTTAGTATAGCAATAGATACACGGTCGCCCTTTTCAGCCTCCTCAAAAACGTACATAGCATATGAAGACACCAGTTTGTTTCCCCCATTGTATAAATATTTAAGAAACTCACTGTTTGAATAACTAAAGGTTTTCTTTATTCTTTGTACTAAGGTTGTTTCCTCACCCGAGCCGTCATACGCGGAAAAATAAGCATTTATGGCATCTCTGCCAATATGAAACGAGCTTCCGCCGTTATCGAATAAATATCCCCAGCCTGCAATTCTTTTTGTTTCTTCTTTCTTAACTACATAAGCACAAATTCCTGTTCCGAGAATCATTGTTATGCCCTCGTTATCACCAAGTCCTGCAGCGACAATGTTGTTATTATCACTGCCCACATCACAGGCGGCAAAAGACATTTTTTCAAGCATAATCTTAATTTCATCTGCATAGCTTTCAGATGCGCAACCGGCAATTCCCGCATACACCACTACAGACGAAAGAGGAACATCCTTACATACCTGAACAACGCCATCCTCAATTATGCACTTTGCCCTCTCTATACCCACGGTATTAGGATTGCATCCATCCATAAAAAGTCGGCAAACTATCTTACCATTGGGATCTGACAATGCAAACTCTGTTTTAGTTCCGCCTCCATCAATTCCCAAATAATATATAGCCTCATCACATCTAAATAGCTCCAATATACTCACACGGAAAATATTAGCTACTCTAAAAAGCGCCTCTATAGACGGAACGCTTCCCTCAGTTTCCCATTTGCTTACTGTTTTTTCTGAGTATCCTATATTATCCGCTAATGATTTTTGTGTTATATTAAGCTTCTTGCGTAGCCTGCGCACATTTATCGAAAAGGCTTTTTCATAATCGTTTTTATTTGGCATATTTTCTTACCTTTCCCTAGCAGAGAGAGACCCGGTTGAACCCCGATTTTATACGGTAAATCTCGTCTTACTCTGTGTTAAAAAAACTTGAGAATTTTTTAATTGTCTGCGTTTTTTCGCCTTGATTAAGCCAAGATTTACTCGTCTAAAATTGCGAGCACCAAAAACGCTTATTTTAAGATGATTTTGGCTGAGGCTTGACACAGCCATACTAAGTATTGCAAGGAAAGACTCGGTCAAAAGCGCTGAAAATAAACGCTTTTGGCGGGGTTCAACCGGGTCTCTCTCTGCTACTCACAGTATACCTTTAAATCAATTATATCTTAATTATACTTAGTTGTCAACCGACAGATAAGAGTGCTGAAATTGTAAATATCTACTGTTGGCAGAGCTT
>JAGATW010000106.1 GCA_017621085.1 Clostridia bacterium
AGAATGGCAGCAGTGGATGAAGGAACATTCATTAGACCCTAATTTGTATATGCAACAAGACAACAGAGCTGTTGGTGTTGATTAAAAATGCAACATAAAACAACTGTTATTTGTCAAATAATAAACATTAAAACTAAACAGCTTTGGCGCACACAGAGCAATCCGTGTGCGTTTTGCATAAAGAAAAGAAGATGTAGCATTATGTAAGTTAAGCTACATCTTCTTATTTTATTTGATTTTGAACTTTCTTATCGCTCTATGACACAAGCTAACTTAATTAAAGAAGTGCTTTTTTGATATCGTCTGCTATATCAGTCTTTTCCCAAGGAATGTCAAGGTCTTCTCTACCAACATGTCCGTAAGCTGCAAGCTGACGATAAATAGGACGGCGCAAATCGAACTTATTAATAATTGCACTTGGTCTTAAATCAATATTCTTATATACGTATTCAGAAATTTTGTCCTCATCTACCTTAGCTGTACCAAATGTATCAACTAAAACAGAAACAGGCTTTGCAACACCGATGGCATATGCAATTTGTACCTCACACTTGTCTGCAACACCGGATGCAACAATGTTCTTTGCAACATATCTTGCAGCATATGAAGCACTACGGTCAACCTTTGTTGGGTCCTTACCGGAGAATGCGCCACCACCGTGACGTGAATATCCACCATATGTATCAACAATAATCTTTCTTCCTGTCAAGCCTGTATCACCACAAGGACCACCAATTACAAATCTACCTGTTGGGTTAACAAAAATCTTTGTATTGTCATCAATCATTTCATTAGGTATAATTGGAAGAATTACCTTTTCAATTACATCCTTTCTAATTGTGTCAATAGAAATATCTGCACTGTGCTGTGAGGAAACTACAATAGCTTCAATTCGCTCAGGCTTACCATCAACATATTCAACAGTTATCTGTGTCTTTCCATCAGGACGAAGGTAAGGCAATACACCGTCCTTTCTTACTGCTGTTAGCTTTTTAGCAAGCTTATGCGCTAAGGAAATAGGAAGTGGCATTAATTCCTTTGTTTCGTTACAAGCATAACCAAACATTAAGCCCTGGTCACCTGCGCCATGGTCGTTTTCTGCTTCGCCGTTTTTAGCCTCTTGTGAATTGTCAACACCCAAGGCAATATCCTCAGACTGCTCGTGAATAGCTGTAATAACACCGCAGGTATCAGCATCAAAGCCATACTTTGCTCTGTCGTATCCGATTTCTCTTATAGTTTGTCTTACAATCTTTGTAAAATCAACATCTGCCTTTGTTGTAATTTCGCCCATTACAGTTACAAGACCTGTTGTACAAAATGTTTCACAAGCTACTCTTGAATATGGGTCTTGTGCAAGCATAGCATCAAGAATTGCATCAGAAATTTGGTCACAAATTTTATCAGGATGTCCTTCAGTTACTGATTCAGATGTAAAAAACTTTCTCATAATATTTCTCCTTTTTAGAATATCAAAAGCCCACGGACAAGCATTCCGTGGGCTGATACTTCTTTAGTCTCATCTCTCGGAATTGGCACCTTGTCATTTATGATAGGTTGCCGTAACTTCTCAGGGCCTGTCCCTCCGTTACTCTTGATAAGAATTTTAGCGAAAACAGTATAACATATACTTTTGCATATTGCAATAGTTTTTTTAAAATTTTAAATATTTTCTTTTTCTGCTCTTTTTTTGTCATAAATGTAAAGTGCAAATGTAATAGCAAAGCCAATTGCCAAAGCAATTATTCCTACTATTAAATCAGTAATTGCCGACTGCACATTCCATTTTGAATATATATCAACACACTCATTTCCAAAAAATACCGACAACACTGAGCCTACTGAAAGACCGCAAATTGCGTGAAAAAACATTCTTCTCTTTTTTTCCAAAAGGAAATTAATTACCTTTGAAAATAGCAATATTCCAATAGCAAAGCCAATTATTATGCAAATATACACAAGTAATAGCTTAAAGTCCTTAAGCATTTCTGTGCCAACTCCGTTTAGTATAGCAGTATAGTAGCCAAACATCATAAGTAACACAGTAGCACTAAGACCCGGAATTATCTGTGTTAAGGACATTAACACGCCAATTACCACAAAAAGAATATAATTGCCAACATTAAGATTAACTAAAGCATTATCTCCACCAATAAACATTGACAACAAGATAATCAAAAGAGGAACTAATATTCCTGCTACAAATAAAAGCCTTCCATTTGTGTTTGATTTTTCGCCCTTTATCTCCTTAAAAAGAATTGGGAATGTTCCTATCATCAAGCCTACAAAAAAGCATATTGTTATAAACGGAAATAGCTCTAACAAAAGCTTAACAAGTAAAAAGCCTAATACAAAGCCAAGTGCAATTCCAACGCCTATTGGTATTAAGAATAAAACACATATTTTAAACTTTTTGAACAGGTTGGAAAAGGCATACATCATTTTATCGTACACCTTCATAATAATCGCAATAGTCGAACCGCTAATACCCGGCACAATAATTGACAAACCTATAGAAAAGCCAACAAAAATACTAATTAAAATTTCCTTAAGGCTTTTATATTTCAAATCAACAACTTCACTCATATTACTTTAGATACTTAGTAGCAAGCTCATACATTGCTTTTATGAAATCCTTAAGTTCGCCCATTTTACTTTCCTTAAGATATATGTTTGTAAATTCCTTTAGCCATTCTTCCACATCTGTTTCATTCATGCCAAGCTTTTCACCGGTTTTCATAGACATAAGCATAGCCATCATACACTCAGTACCCTTGGCAATAACAAGAAATGCTTCCTGCGCATCCTTGTTTTCCCAATTTGCAGACATTAAGTAAGGAATCAGCTCCTCAACCTCGTTAAATGATTCATTTAACTCCTCAGGCTGTACCTGTCTCCAAGCTTTCATTAAATCAACACCAAACATTCTGTTTGAATAATCACAAACAAGCTCATACCAATAGCAAGTACGATATGAAAGTGCAAGAGCCTTTACTATCTTAGAAGCTCCCTTATAACCATAGTATAAAAGGTCCATAGCTTCATCAAAGCCCTCATACTCGCAGCTTGCATTCCAAGACCTTGCAGCACCATAAATAATACTGTACATACAAGCATAAATCGGAGAAATATGACCATAGTCACCCCAACAGGTGTTAAGTACTCCCTTAGCCCCTGCCTCGTATCCATATTGTGTCATTTTGGTTATATTAGGAACTGACACTTGAATCATTTCAATTAAGCTTGTCCAGTTATTACAGCCAGGACAAACATATTGTACCTTTCCCGCCTTACTAAGCTTGTTTATAGTGTCAGGCTTAACATTTGCATCATAGCCCCAGCTTAAGAAAATTGTTTCTCCAAGCTCATCAATAAGCTCTGAATGAGCATTAATTATATCGCCCCACATCATTGGAGTTTTACCCTTAGAGCGAACATAATCAAGAATTTTCTTAACAAAGCCAACATAAAGCTCACCAACGTCCTTACCTTGGTTTCTACCCTTACCCAAGTCAAAGGTTTCATCACAGCAAATATTAAACTTGTCGCTTGTGAAAAGTGGCATATATTGGTCTATTAAGCTCTTTATAAGCTCAAAGCTTTCCGGATTTGATGGGTCTATTGTGTGATGTGCCATTCTCTGTTGCCAGTATACAGTTTTTTGCTCGTGGTCCACAAGCTCGCAAAGGTGCTTATATTTTTCAGTTTGTAAAAGCTCGTAAAGATGGCCAAAGCAAGAAAGTGAAGGGACAAGCTCAATAAAATTCTCCTTACAGTATGCATCAAGCTCTTTTGTTTCCTCAGCTGTTATGTAGCCTGTTCTTTGATAAATGCCATCATATTCCTTAAATGGAAATACGTGCTCAACATAAAGCTGAAGCATGTTGATTTTATGATAAGCAAGAGTATCAACAAGCTTTTTTAAGCTTTCAAGTGTTGGAATTCTTCCTCTTGTAATATCATAATAAAAGCCTCTTACCTCAAAGTCCGGAGCATCACTAATTTCAGTTACATCATAGTAACCGTTCTTTATAATCTGTCTTAAGGTTTGAAGTGCGTAAAACGCGCCACTTGCACTAAGGGCATCAATAACAATTGTGTCATCAAATGAAATCTTATAGCCTTCACCCTTTTCATTACCTATGTTTACTATAACCTTAGTATTGCCGGATGGTAGCTTGTTTGCAAGAGCCTCTACTCTTTTATCACAGCCCTGCGGAAGCGTTATTTTGCATCCATTAATGCTTACTTTCTTGCCTACTATCTTTTCTTTAACCTCAGGAATAAGTTTCATAATATACCTCACTTAATAATTATTTCTCGTCCTGCGCCTATAAGTGCGCTTGATGTTGTATATTGATTTAAGCATTCGTCAATTGCTCCCTCATAGAAGCAATGAACATGACCTGCTAAAACTGCAATTATCTTACGACTGTTTTCCATAACAAGCCGATTAAGCCTAAAGCAATTCTCACTATCTCCTTTTACTCCTAATAGGAAGTAAGGAGATTTTTCTTTTATCATACGACTTCCAAATTCACCTAAATTCAAAGGCGCATGAACTACTAAAAGTATCTTTTTATTTGTTTCAAATTTATTTTCCAGATAACTGATTTGACTATCTGTTATTTTCTTTGTACCATTATCAATAGTTACAATTTCAAATTCACCAAAGTCAACAGAATTGGCACTTGGCTCATTTATTACATTAACTAATCTTTCATATTGATTTACGTGTTCGCCATTTTCACTTATTGATTCGTGATTTCCCGGGCAATAAATCACCGGTATAGGATAGGATTCTAAAAATCTTTTCATATACCTAATATTTGATTCACTAACTCTATCAAACATATCGCCACTCAAAATTAAAGCATCTGCACCAAAATCCAATGCGTGCTTAGTCAAATGCTCAAATAACATATTTGGCTCTACATCATATCTTTTATCGCAGAATTCATTAGCCTCTTTTGCAAAATCAGCCTTTAATGTGTCCCACTGTGCATGGAAGCGCTTATTATCGTTTATATCTATTTGTGAGCTTTCATCATCCAAGCAAGCCATATGTGCATCACTGATTTGGAAAAGCTTATATTCTTTTTTTAAGCCGATATTAATTTCTGTTCTTTTTAATTGCAACAAATTATCCATTGCTCGTTCCTTTAATATTAATATGTATTAATATTATCATATTCCAAAAGTAATGTCAATAACTATCGAAATTTGTAAGAAAAAACTTATATTTAATCCTCATTTTACGACAGAATTTTCATCATCTAAATATTACAATATAGAAAAAAGGAAGGTGAAGGCTGTGTTTGATAATGAAAATCCACAAATAGCTTTTGAAAATGGTATATTAAGTGCCAAAATTTTAGGCGATATTGACCATCATTGTGCAAAATTTGTAAGAGAAAGAATTGATTCCTATATTTTTGAGTACAAGCCAAGTGTTGTGCTACTTGACTTAAGCTCAGTAGATTTTATGGACTCCTCCGGGTTAGGGTTGATTTTGGGAAGGTACAATACTGCAAGTGAAATTGGTGCTGAATTCAGAATTTGTTCACCGTCAAGTGGTGTTAAAAAGGTATTGGAGTTAGCCGGTATAGAAAGGATTATAAAAATAGAAGGAGATTTAAGGGTATGAAAAAAGCAGAAAACAGTATGAAATTATATTTGCCTTCTCTTTCTATTAACGAAAGCATGGCAAGAAGTGCAGTTTCCGTTTTTATAGCTCAGTTAAATCCAACAATTGAAGAAATTTCTGATATTAAATGTGCTGTTTCGGAAGCTGTTACTAATTCAATTGTTCATGGATATAAGTTTAACCCGGGAGAAATTTACATAGGAGTCAAATATTTTTCTGACAGGACGGTGGTAATTGAGATAAAAGACAAGGGATGCGGTATTGAGGATGTAAAGCTGGCTATGACTCCACTATTTACAACAGATAAAACCGGTGAGCGAAGCGGAATGGGCTTTGCTGTTATGCAGACCTTTATGGACAGGCTCGAGGTTTGGTCTAAAAAGGATAAAGGTGTCCGCATTCTTATGGAAAAAAAGCTCAAGTAAAATGAATTTTAACAATAATCAGCTTTTGCTTGAAAAAGCAGTCAATGGAGATGATAAAGCAACTGAAGAGTTAATGACAAACAACTTAGGATTAGTACGCTCTATTGCTTTGAAATTCAAGGACAGAGGTGTTGAATATGATGACCTTGTTCAAATTGGCTCTATTGGTATGCTTAAGGCTATACGTAGCTTTGATCTTGAAAAGGGCACTGTCTTCTCTACTTATGCAGTGCCTCTCATCATTGGCGAAATCAGGCGTTTCATACGCGATGATGGTCTTGTTAAAGTAAGTAGAATCTACAAGCAACAAGGAGCACAGCTAATGAGAGAGCGTGAAAAATATATTATGGAAAAAGGGTGTGAGCCACGTATAGACGAATTAGCAAAAATATGTGGAATGACCTCACAAGAGGCAGCAATTGCTCTTGATGCTACATCAAGTGTAAGCTCACTTTCCGCATCAATTAATGGTGAGGACGATAGCTTTACTCTTGAAAATACTCTATGCGAGGAAAAAAACGAAATCGATACAAAAATTGAGCATATAGCCTTAAGCCAAGCTATTTCTGCTCTTCCACCCTTATGGAGAAAGATAGTAACTCTCAGATATTTAAAGGAATATTCTCAACAAGCTACTGCTAAAATGTTAGGTCTTACTCAAGTTAAAATTTCCAGAGAGGAAAAGAAAATTTTTGCAGTTTTAAGAAAAGAATTATCATAGATAAAAGGCTATACAAAAGTCCGATTTTGACATTTGTATAGCCTTTTATTTAGTTTTCAGCCAATGATATTTTAATATCGCCTGTGTCAGTAGTAATCTCGCATTTACCACCTACAGTTGTCTTAGGCACATTAACCCTTCCGGTGTCTGTATTTATTAAAAAAACTTTACTTGTTAGCAAGGTTCCTGTAACATCGCCTGTATCTGTTTCTATAAAAATTTCCTTTGCATCGCACATTTCAAGCTTAACATCACCTGTATCTGTTTCAAAATAAAATTCATTTGCGTTACAGCCATCAAGCTTTAAATCGCCCGTGCTTCGCTCAATAAACAATTTATCTGTTGTGGCAACATTGCTCAAGCTAATATCGCCTGTACTTCCATATGAGGTTATTTTATCGCACGAAACATTTGAAAGAATTGTCTTTCCGGTTGAAACCTTTATTTTAATCTCGCCATCACTTTTTACATCTGACGCAGTTATATTTCCTGTTGTCGTGGTAAGATTTATTGATTTGGAAATTAAATTTTCAATACATACGTTTCCGGTGGAAGCAGATATTTTAATCAAATCCTTTGCAGATGCACTATTGCTTACATTTCCGGTGCTCACGTTAGCATCAATACTTTCAAATCTAAAATCCTTTGGTATCTTAATATCACCTGTTGTTTCTTCGATTAACAATGATGAATATTCAGTTTTAGGTAGATAAACAATTAACTTTGACGCTTTAAAACTAAAGCCAATTTTTTGATACCATTTACGAGTATCTTCTAGAGTAATCATTAAAGTATTTTCGGATATCTTAACATCATATTCTAAATTTGCTTTTTCATCACAAGACACCTTGCATTTTTCTTCATTTGAAAGTACAAATTCAATATCAGCTGTGTCAGTTTTAACCTCTATATTATCGAAGCTTTCGTCTATTTCATAAGAGTTCGTGTTATACATAGCATCATTAGAGCAAGCTGAGAAAGCTATAATTGCTATTACTAACAAAGCGACTGATATAAGCACTTTTTTAGCCATTTTACTCATTTTAATCTCCCTTTCATAAAAAGTTGCTTGCTTTCTAATTATATCACACAAAAAACAAAAAATCAATGCAGAGTGACCCACTTTGCATTGATTTTGGTGCAGTCGATGAGACTTGAACTCACAAGGATTGCTCCATTGGCTTCTGAGACCAACGCGTATGCCAATTCCGCCACGACTGCATATTAAAACTCTCGGCATTCAGCCGAGAGTTATTTTAACATATTTAAGCGATTAAGTCAAGATAGTTTTACTTTTTGCTGAATTTTTTATTATATGCTTTTTTACATTTTTCGATTGATTCTATAGCTTTTTCTCTTCCGTAAATATTATCAACTCTTGTTGTTTTGTTTTCAAGATATTTATATATTTCAAAAAAGTGCTTTATTTCTTGAAATTGATGCTGAGGTAATTCAGAAATATCCTTAAAGGTATTTAAAAATGGGTCATTAAAAGGAATAGCTATTATCTTTTCATCAGACTCATTATCATCAATCATTGTAATCATACCAATTGGATAGCACTCAACAATAGATAATGGCTCTAAGGTTTCTTGGCAAAGAACCAAAACGTCAAGTGGGTCATTATCCTCAGACAGTGTACGAGGAATAAAGCCATAGTTGGCTGGATAATGAGTAGAAGTAAAAAGTATTCTATCCAAACGAAGCATACCGCTTTCCTTGTCAAGCTCATATTTGTTTTTGCTACCCTTAGGTATTTCTATAACGGAAATAAACTTATCAGAATTAATTCTTTCTTCGCTAAAATCATGCCACGGATTCATATTGATACCTCCTAAAATGTTATATTAATTATATACCTGATTTTGTTCTATGTCAATCACAGTAGAACCATTTTATTTTTCAAAATTGATTACGGCTCGCTTGTTTTATTATTTGAACATTTGTTCAAATGTACACTTATAGTTACAATTGATTATTCATTGCAATTTCAAGTATTTTCTTGATTATTCTCCCAAATTATGTTATCATATACAATAGTATAGAATTTAATTATTATTTTTTGATTCTTACAATACAATTGAAAGGTTTAAAAGCTGATGATATGATATACAAATATTTTAAAGATAAAAAAATTTCCTCTCTTGGTTTTGGTACTATGCGTTTGCCTACTATAGACGGTAATGTTTCTAAAATTGACGAAAATGCTACATTTGAAATGTTCGACTATGCTATCTCAAAAGGTGTAAATTATTTTGACACTGCATGGGGCTATCATAACGGTATGTCAGAAATTGTTGTTGGAAAGGCACTTAAAAGGCATCCAAGGGAAAGCTTTTACTTAGCTTCTAAGTTTCCGGGATATGATGTTACTAATTTTGGAAAAACTGAAGAAATCTTTAAAAAACAACTTGAAAAATGTCAAGTTGAGTATTTTGATTTTTATTTAATACACAATGTTTGTGAAAAAAACATTGAGCAATACCTTGACAGAAGCTATGGCACTGTTGATTATTTATTGGAACAAAAGAAAAATGGTAAAATCAAGCACTTAGGCTTCTCTACTCATGCTGATTTTGATAATTTTCTAAGGTTTATGAATGCCTATGGAGAGCATATGGAATTTTGTCAAATTCAGCTCAACTATCTTGATTATCACTTTCAAGAAGCAAAGAAAAAGGTTGAATACCTTAACGAGAGAAATATTCCTATCATTGTAATGGAGCCTTTACGTGGCGGCAAGCTTGCGAATATAAACGACGAGCTTTTTTCTACTGTAAAAGCATTAAGACCAAATGAAACACCACCATCAATGGCATTTAGATTTTTACAAAGCATAAATGGTGTATTAGTTACTCTTTCAGGAATGTCAAGCTTTACTCAGGTTAAAGAAAACATCCAAACCTTTGAAACTAATGAGCCATTAACAGATGAAGAAATTTCTGCATTATTTAAGTTAGCAAATAAAATGACAAATTCTGTACCTTGTACATCATGTAGATACTGTACAGAATATTGTCCAATGGGTCTTGATATACCAAAGCTAATTTCACTTTATAATGAGCATGAATTTACAGGTGGTGGTTTTCTTGCACCAATGTATATTAGCACCTTGCCAGAAAATAAGCGCCCAAGCGCTTGTATTGGATGTAGAAGCTGTGAGGCAGTTTGTCCACAGGTAATTAAAATTTCTGAGATTTTTTCTGACTTTGGCACTAAGCTTAGCAAATAATCGGAGGACAATATGATATTACCTGAAAAGAATTTTTTTCTATTTGGAATGGGTGACAGAGATAAATACATATATAAGAATTTTTCCTTAACAAGATATAGCGACGGTAAAATTTTATACGCTTGGAATAACTGTACAGAAGAATTTTTATATAGCGATTACACTGTTGTTTTAACAAAAAACAATGGGGGACGTGTCGTTTTATATGAAAATGAAGAAGGATTTTTTATAGATGACAAATGTATTTGCGCATCTAAAATTTACTTGCCTGATTTTAAGGAATATAAGTATAAGGATCAATTAAGAATATTGCTTCACGAGGTGTTAATTAACATATTTGACGGAAAGCCGGTGCCAAATTATTTCGTTTACAAAAAGCCATGGTACAGAGATAGCGCAATGATGGGAATGGTGCTAAAGGCTACAAATAACCTTCATTTAATAAAGGACTGGATTTTGTCCATTACTGACTTATATGACAAAAACAATGCGGGGAACTGCGAGCCTGATAATTTAGGACAGCTTTTATACTTAATTTCTTTGGTTGATGACAAGAACAATCCAATGGTTGAAAAAATCTACAACGAGGCAAAAAGAATAAGCAAAAACGGCTTGTTAACAGGTCTTACAGATTTTAACGACCACAGAATATACTCGACCCTGTGGTTAAAATTTGCATTAAAAGAGTTAAATATCGAGGAAGATTTTTTAAATATTCCAGAAGAATTTGACAACTACGCAAGAATGTTTTGGATGGACAGGGACGGTATTGAAAGAGAAACAAAATACGAAAATGAATATAATTGGTTATACCCATATTTATGGTGGGCAGTTAAGCATTTTGAAAAAGAGCCTATTGACAAAGAATATTTAGAAATCCGTTATCCTATGAGTTGGGAAAAGGAAGCAAGTCAAGCAAATTACGAGGAAATTAGGCAACTGTCTAACATATATGCTGACAACAAATTCAGTGCTCCTCACACCTGGCACGCAGCCGAAATGTTTTTATACTTAATTGAAATGGAGAAATAACACATGCCCGGATATGCAAATTACAAAACACTATACAAGGAAGAATACGCCTGCTTAAAGGATGAAGGCTACGATGTTGAAAAATTTGTGCAGCCTTGCGCTGATAACAAAGAGTTTTTACCCTTTCCTGACCAGGTTGACAATTATAATGAATGTGATGACCCATTACTTTGGAAAAATGCTTATGAAACTCTTATAAAAGTAAGAAACACCCCTATACGTGTCGATTTTCCTTATGTAGAGCCTAATGATTTTGAGGAAATTATGAAGGAGGCTATTTGCGCACCTGCGCTTATTCCTTTAAGTCACGAGGAGTATTGTGAAAGAGTTAAGGGTGCTTTTTACGGCAGATGCGCTGCTGTTATTCTTGGCAAGCCTCTTGAAATGGGCTTAACCAAAAACGATATTAAAAAATATCTTGAAAGCCTTGGTGA
Organism: Clostridia bacterium; assembly: GCA_017621085.1. GTDB lineage: Bacteria > Bacillota > Clostridia > Oscillospirales > CAG-272 > RGIG2000. The sequence goes on from JAGATW010000106.1 coordinate 11,492, forward strand.
ATTTCCGATTACCGATTATGTAAGCAAGTCTTCTCCCTCACTTAATATGGATTTAAGAGGAGATTGTGTATATAGCACTAAGGGTAATGTTAAGTTTGCTCAGCCTGATGATGATATCAACTATACTCTTTTAGGCTTGTTACTCACCGAGAATTGCTACAAAAACGGAATTAAGAAATCTGACGTTGGCTACAACTGGTTAAACAACATTTCTTATCATTGGTGCTGGTGTGCTTCAAGACAGGCATATTATAGCATGGTATGTCTTGATGACACTAAAAACATTGATGAGCAAATTGACAATATTCCATATAACCTCAATCCTTGGAGAGAATGTATTGACGGTCAGATAAGAACGGATATTTGGGGTTATGTACACCCTGCCGATATTATGGGTGCTTGCAAGGATGCGCATACAGACTGCTCCTTTAGTCTTACCAAAAACGGAATTTACGGTGGAATGTTTGTAGCCGGAGCTATTGCAGGAGCACTTTCCAAGGAACCAACCGTTGAAAAGATTATTCAAAGTGGTCTTGCCTCTATCCCTAAAAAATCACGACTTTACGAGTCTGTAACCTTGGTTTGTGATTGGTGGGAAAAATATGGCGATTGGGAAAAGGTTTGCGACTTAATTTATGAAAAATACGGACACCTACCATTTGCGGCAACTATAAATAATATGTCAATGGTAACACTTGGAATAGTAGCAGGCGGTCTTGACTACGAAAAGAGTATTTCTATTGCTACCATGTGTGGAATTGATACAGACTGTAACTCAGGCACAGTGGGTAGTATTGTTGGCGCAGCAGTAGGCTTTTCAGGAATTGACGAAAAATGGTATGGACCATTAAACGATACAATCAAAAGCACAGTTGCAGCGTTTGGGGAATGTAAGATTTCTGACATAGTTGCAAGAATTATAAGATCAAAAAACAGAATTAATAAGTAATAGCTATAAAAATAGTGCCTTCTCCCACAGGAGAAGGCTATTTTTGTATATTTAGCCAAAACATACCCACTCGAACGTGCCTAAAAAGTGATATGACGGTACTTTTCGGCACATAATGCCTTGAAATATTTTTTATTACTACGCCATTCTGTACCCAAAATTCCTCGCCATATCGCTTTTTGAGGTGCGTTGCAGTTTCAAATGAATAAATAGACGCATATTCAAGACGAAAAGGTGCGGGCAATTAAAAAATTGTCAAGCCTTTTTAACACAG
>JAGATW010000107.1 GCA_017621085.1 Clostridia bacterium
GCATTACGCTTTTGGTGGATGCTTATACTTCTTTTGCCGCTAAAATGTCAAAGCGAAGAAACCCTATAAATGATGTAGGTGTAACCGAGGTTTATGGTATAGATAACCCTCAAGCTTATCAAACCGAGAAGCTTGCTTTTATAAAAGAACACACAATGATACCAGAGAAATACATTGACGAGCTAAAAGGATTTGAAAGGTTCGTCTTTGCAAGGCTATATGCAGGCAGTTTCTCGAAAAAGCTGTATCGTTTGTTTGAATACAAAAAGAATTAATTAAATCCCCTGTTTGAAGGTGAAGGTATGAATGCAGTGTTCAAAACATGTCTAAATAATTGAAAAGAACTTGAAATTAATTGACGCAAGTGCTATAATTAATTCAACATATATCATTTTATAATTGAGGATTATTTATGGGAAAAGCATGCCAAATATGCGGAAAAAATAGTGGAATGTACCCACTCTGCGCAGAACATATGATTATGAAATCAGAGGGACTGGTTGAAAAATGCGACGAATGTGGGAAGTGGCATTTATCAAGTGAATATTGCGAATGTCAAATAGAAGAATACGAGGATTTACCGTCAGAGGGATTTAGCAAATGTGTAAAATGCGGAGCTGAAACTGATGGATATGCGTTTTGCTTAGAATGCTGGAAAAGGCACACAACAAGTGAGATGCTGGATATATTAAATAAAAAGATTCGAATCAAAAGTCTTGAAGAAGATGAAGAACCTGTAGATGAGGAAAATGAAGAGGCAGAAATCACTGAGGATGAAAAGAATCATGTTGTTATCATAAATGAGGAAAACAAATCAAAGTGCATAACATGTGGAAGAAAAACAGACGGTTTGCTATTTTGTTCTTATTGCTACAAAAAATATAAAAAGAAAGATTTGCTTTTTAAAATTACTAATTGTTCCAGTGTTGAGCTCTTGGACGAAGATTACGAGGGAAGATACACTTGCAAAGATGGACATGTTGTAAAAAGCAAGTCAGAGCGAGACATTGATAATTATTTGTTTGAAAACGGTATACAACATGCTTATGAAAAAGAGCTGCCTTATGGCGCGGGTAATAAAGATATATTGCATCCGGACTTTTATTTGCCGCACTATCTTGGAGAAGGCAAGCATGTTTATTTGGAGCATTGGGGATACAATGAGAATAACATTCAATACACTAAAACTAAAGCCTTTAAAATGCCTATTTACAAAGAGCTCGGAATAACTTTGATATGTACATATGAAAAGACAGATACAGGCAAAATAGATGCTGTTTTGGAAAGAAAATTGAATAAAAAGTTTATAAAAGAAGGCGAAATAAATTTTGAAGATTGATAAAAGCAAATTATACACCTGTGTGAAATGGCACTGTGGCGTGAGCTTGTAAATACCGAAAAAGGGGCTGTTGCCCTTAACTGATTATTTTCAAATCAGCTATTTGCAACAGCCCCTTATTATGGTTGAGTAGGTGCCAAACTTAATTGGATTACGAAATTTGATTTTTAATCCAACCGCAAGAATTATAATCAACCTTTTCGATTGTTACCGCTCTTAAAAGCGCCGATAATATCATTTGATTGTTGCTTTCATTTCTCCAAATAGGAAGAGATGCATCAAGCTTACTTGCGATAGAAATTATATTTGGCAAATCACTTGATATTGTGTGCCATGTTGTGTGCATATAACCAAATAGCTTGTGGCTTGAAATTGTATCAATATGTGCACTTGCGTTTTCTACATCAAACCAAGAAGCCCCCATAACATCAATGCCTAAATCCTTGAAATAAACCACACTACTAATAGGAGCTTTCTTCACTGAATATTCCCAATCCACAAAAACTGTATTCTCTGCCAAAGTGTTGATTATTTTAACGCAATCATCCTTTGGCTTTATAGAATGACAGTTACCCACCATGTTAGAAAAAGCATCTGGAGGCAAAAGCATATCCATCCATATCATAGGCCGTTTGCCCTCACCTTGTACCTCTTTTGTCAATCGTGACATATAGTAGGGAAGTCTTTCCTTCAAATAGGGGTTTTGGTTGTGAGCATGAGATTCATCAAAGCCTAAATGAAAATATTCGCAACCATCAAAAGCCTCATAAAGCTCATACCTTATTTTCTTTAATAAAGCCCACACATCCTCGTTTTCTAAATCCCATGCCCAGCCATCAGGTGTAAATAGATGATAAAGCGATAAATCGTTATCAAGAATAGTGTGCTTGCCACTCATAGAGCGCGACTGTGAGGCGTGAGCAAGAGAATTAAACATAGGTATAGGCTCAAGCCCAAGTGCTTTAGCCTCGTTAATAATTCCCCTTACATCATCTTTTGTAAATGCATTTTCCCAAGCGAGAGATGGCAGCGTGTCATATTTGAGCATTCCCCAAAACTCGATAATCACATGGGTGTATTGAAGAATAGCAAAAAGGCGTATGTATTTTTTGATTTCTAATAAGGAATTTTCGGGAAAAACACATAAATGTATCATACGATTTTTAATGTTATACGATTTGTTTTCACACACAGAGTCAATAAAAAGTTCCTTTTTACCAATTTCACGCTCAATTTTCATCAGCATAGAAAAATATCCACGCATAAGTGAGCTATAATCCTTACCGACAATGGCGACACCCTTTTCGTTTACTAAAAGAGTATATTCGCATCCTTTTGGAATTTGTGGAATTTCAACATCTCCGATTACAAAGGTATTGGAAATACCACTTTTAATTTCCAATAAGGACTCGTGGAATGTAAACCTACTAAAAAACTTTATTATAATATCATTTTTTAACCGAGCATCTGCCATAGCAGTTAATTCTTTGCTAATATAAAACCTGTTAGAAATAAATATCACCTCGCAAATAAGCTTTAATTTATTTTAGCATAATAAGCACTTGAATTCAATAACATAGTTTCATCGGGCATTCTTTTGTTTGATACAGAAATAAGAACCGAACACTCAATTCTTACAAACCAAGCACAAGGTGCAAAGGAGAAATCAAATAGCATTTCGACCTGTCCGAACCTTGTTACTGGCGTAATTAAAATAACCCAAAGAAGCTTTACTGCCATCTTTGAGTTAATTAAATAAGCTATTCACCTATAAAAAGTAAAACCAGTCGAAAGGTTCGACTGGTAATACTATGGTGAGCGAGTGCCAACCTTAATTGAACTTAATGGTGATTCAAATAATTAGCTATGCTATCTCCCTTTGCAACATTACATCTATGACACAATGTTTGCAGGTTGTTATATGTAGATTTGCCTCCTTTTGCTATTGGTACAATATGGTCAATTTCTAAATTTGCATATTCCTGTGATATTCCACATTTTAGACAGCGGTAGCCGTCTCTTTGATAAAGCGAAAATCTCATTTTGTTTGACACCTTGCCCCTTTCCACTCTGCATATAGCATTCCATATTTCATTATCAGTAAAAAAAGTACCATTTTTGTGATTTACACGCTCTATGAGATTATTCACTTCATTTTTGTTAAATACTTGTGATTTTCTGTCATATATGGAACCATTTATTGTAGAATAATACAGACAAACTGCTATGGAAAAGTTTGTAGTTGGTTGCTTAATTTCTTGTTGCAAAAAAGCTTTCTCAATTTTAATCAACTTTTCTAAATTCAGTTTATCGTATGATGTAGAATAAGTGCCACACTGTGTTAGATTAGATAACTCATTTTTGTATTTTTCATAGTCTATTCTATTTTTATCTATTGCTATCATTTGTTGTTTGATTTTGCGTTGTTCATATTGTAACTGATATATCAAATAATCTTGACAGCTAATATCGGCAAAAGAATGTTCATTATCATATGTACATTGTATATATTGTGTCGACGCGTCATAAAAATGATATTCGTTATTAAGCAATTTTAGTTCTTTTAGAGATATACTATGCAATAAAACAAACTGTTTGTGTTTGTTATAGTTCCATTTGGGAACTTGTATACAAATAAATGTTGCCAACAAACAACAGCTTATTATCAAGAGAAAAATTAACATATTCTACCTCCTTTCGATAACATATTAATTATAAAATGTTTAGAAAAAATTGTCAAGCGAAACGACGAAATTCTCGTTCAAGAATAGTATCCTGCTTTTCAAATAATAATTTCACGCATTTATACGACTATGGTTGTTGCCAAGTATAAGAGGTAATGTGGAACGTTGTGAAAAAGTTAAAGTAACACTACGGGAAGACGCCATGTCTTACAAGGTTCCGACGGGGAACTACAGGGCATACAATGCGTCCCAAAATATTGTAGGGGACGGCGTCC
>JAGATW010000108.1 GCA_017621085.1 Clostridia bacterium
CAAGGACGATACAATAAATACTTTGCAGATATACAAATTTACCCTAATGAATTCAGCATTTCATTTGATTTGGACGAGCCTGATGACGATATCTCATATACTCTTGAAAGTAAAGAGCAATTGTACCGTAAGATTTCAGAAACGATTGCCTTGTTAAAATAACTCAATATTATAAAAGCCATCACGATATTTTCGTGATGGCTTTTAACTTCCTTATGGGAACCAACCCTTACTCGTTCCTTTTTTGTTTGAGAATTATTGAAAATGCTTTATTTTTGGTTATACTACTATTGAGGGGCGATTTGTTTAAATGCGATGGTACTTTGTTACTTTTGCAAATTTACCCTTTTTCGTTAAATAATAAAAAATTCGGGGAAGCAGAACCCCGAATTTTTGTTTTACTTGTTTTAGAATTATTTTGCGTAATCTACTACGCGACTTTCACGAATGAGGTTAACCTTGATTTGACCCGGGTATTCAAGCTCGCTTTCGATTTTCTTAACGATATCACGAGCAACAAGTGCCATTCTATCGTCATTAATCTGCTCAGGCTTAACCATAATACGAATTTCACGTCCTGCCTGAATTGCAAAGGTCTTTTCAACTCCGTCAAAGCTTTTTGCGATTTCCTCAAGCTTTTCAAGTCTTTTTATGTAGTTTTCAAGATTTTCACGTCGAGCGCCCGGACGAGCAGCTGAAATTGCGTCTGCTGCTTGAACAATAACTGCAATAATTGTTTGCGCTTCAACGTCACCGTGGTGCGCCTCAATTGCGTGAATAACCTCTTTGGATTCCTTGTACTTTTTAGCTATGTCAACACCGATTTGTACGTGTGAGCCCTCAATTTCAGCAGTTAGAGCCTTACCGATATCGTGGAGCAAGCCTGCGCGCTTTGCAAGAGTTACATCTGCGCCAAGCTCAGCAGCCATAACACCTGCAAGAGCTGAAACCTCAATGGAGTGGTCAAGAACATTTTGACCGTAGCTTGTCCTGTACTTAAGTCTGCCAAGCAATTTAACAAGCTCAATATTAATACCGTGAACGCCTGTTTCAAAGGTAGCCTTTTCGCCGGCTTGCTTAATTGAAGCCTCAACCTCACGCTTAGCCTTTTCAACAGTTTCCTCAATTCTTGTTGGATGAATACGTCCGTCTGAGATAAGCTTTTCAATAGCTATTCTTGCAGTTTCACGTCTTACAGGGTCAAAGCCTGAGATTGTAATTGCCTCAGGAGTATCATCAATAATAAGCTCAACGCCTGTAAGATTTTCAATAGCTCTTACATTACGTCCCTCACGACCGATAATTCTACCCTTCATTTCATCATTTGGAAGAGCAACAACTGAAATTGTAGCCTCAGACACATGGTCTGCTGCACACTTAGCAATGGCAAGAGAAATAATATTCTTTGCCTTTTTGTCAGCCTCCTCCTTAAATTCAGCCTCAAGCTCCATAAGTCTTTGCGCCTGCTCGTGCTTAACATCATCCTCAAGATTTTTAATAAGCATAGCTCTTGCTTCTTCAGCGCTGTAGCCTGAAATTTTTTCAAGCAGCTTTAGCTGAGACTCATGTAGCTGGTCGATTTTTTCCTTTACCTCGTCTGCTTCCTTAACCTTTTTAGCCAAAGCCTCTTCTTTCTTTTCAATAGACTCAGCCTTTTTATCAAGATTGTCTTCCTTATTTGCAAGTCTTGTTTCCTGACGGGTTAATTCGGCACGTCTTTCCTTAACCTCACGCTCAAGCTCGTTTCTTGACTTTTGGATTTCATCCTTAGCGTCAAGCAAATACTCTTTGCGCTTGGTTTCTGCGGCTTTGATAGCATCTTCAAGTAATTTTTTTGCTTGCTGTTCAGCTGAGCCGATCTGCTTTTCGGCAATTGCACGACGGATGATTATACCAACAATAGTGCCAACAACTGCACAAGCTGCGCCAATAATGGCTACGATGTACCATTCCACAACAACATACCTCCCTGATTAAATTTCGGCGAATAATGCTAGAAATTATTAAAACATTGATATGTAAAAGCGCAATAGGTCGCCGATAAGTCTATGACGCCAAATTTCTACATATAATAATTATATAATATATATTGGGTATAGTCAAGAGAAAATTTTAAAATAATTTCCAAATTTTGTTGACGATTGGCTTTTTATCAATTATAATGGTATAGAAGGGCTAAAAAAGACTAAAAGCCTGTTATGACATATCATTATATAAAGGAGAGAGTTATGAAGCTGATAGAGGCTGATTTTAATTTTGCACAAAGAGTAGCCAAGGCAGGTCTTTTAACTGCTACAAAAAGTGATGGCTCAATGAATACAATGACCGTTTCCTGGGGTGGCTCGGGCATACTTTGGGGTAAGGAGGTTTGCTTTGTTTTTGTCCGTCCGGAAAGATACACCTTTGAGTTTTGTGAAAACGGTGAGGATATGACCTTGTCCTTTTTCGACAAGGAAAGAAAGGACACTCTTGCCCTGTGTGGAACAAAAAGCGGCAGGGACGTGGACAAATTTGAAGCTTGTCAGCTAAAATTTGTTGCTAAAAACGGCGTAGCCGTTTACGAGGATGCAGAGCTTACCGTTGTACTTAAAAAGCTTTACGCACAGGACTTAGACGAAAATTGCTTTGTTACCGATGCTTGTAAAAGCTTTTATCAAAACGGTGGCTACCACAGAATGTACATTTGCGAAATTAAGGACATAATTGTAGGCTGATTTGCCGAAAGGAGTTAAAAAATGAAGGATTGTGTATGGATTACCTGTTGTGATGCAGAGGGCTCTGCTAATCAGCTTTACTATTTTAAAAAGGATTTTGTGCTTGAAGCTGTAAAAGAAGCTAAGGTTGATGTTTCTGCACAGGCAAGATATAAATTATATATAAATGATAATTTTGTAGGCTTTGGACCTTGCAAGGGTACAAGAGAAAAGACATTTTTTGACACAATAGATGTTACAAGCTACCTAAAAGTAGGCAAAAACAGTATCTACGTTGAGGTTTTACAGCTTGTTTCCACAGATATGGAAGGAAAAATGTCACCAATTGAGGGCGTTTTAAGAGTTGGCTCTGCTATTCTCGCCCTTGAGCTTACCTGTGGAGAAGTCACAGTTAAGAGTGATGATAGCTGGGAATGTGCAAAAATTACAGGTATTGAGCAGGTAAATGCAAGAAGCTGTTATTCAGGCGCAACAAGAGAAAAGGTGGACTCTGTGTCTGTAAAAGCCACAAAATTTGATAAAGCCAAGGTACAATGCGGCGTTTCCAACGGTGAGGCTGACCACTATTGGTGGGGTGGCACAAACAAGTGCTTTCTTTTTGAAAGACCTATTCCAATGCTTGATATGCAAGATAAGCTTGATATTATCACATTTGACGGTGAATACTTTGAGGCTGACTATCTTACCTTTGGCTTCCCTCGCTTTAAAATAAGCGGTAAGGGCAAGGTTGACTTAGTTTATTTTGAGTGCTTTGATTCCGATAAGGGTAAGACAAACAGTAAAAGAACTGACCGTTCCTTAGGAATTTGCCGTGAAATGATTGACACAGTAGAGGTTGACGGTGAATACATATTTGAGCCGTTCTGGTTTAGGTGCTTCCGTTTTATAAAGGTAGAAAAGACGGGGGACGTGTCAATAGAAATGGTTGGTATGACCGAGGTTAACTACCCAATGTTCCCAAGAACAGACTACGATTTTGGCAACAAAACCGACAACAAGCTATGGGAAATAAGCGTGCGCACGCTTCAAAGATGTATGCACGAAACATATGAGGATTGCCCATTCTATGAGCAGCTACAATACGCAATGGATACCTCTGTTCAAATGCTGTTTAACTACCAATTAACAGATGATGATTTACTTGCAAGAAAGGCAATGGACGATTTTGCTGCAGAGCAGCACGCAGACGGACTTATGCCATCAAGAACTCCATCTGTTGGGGAACAGCACATTCCATCCTTCCAATTCTACTTTATATTTATGGTATATGCTCACTATATTCGCTTTGGAGATGTGTCCCTTGTAAGAAAGCACTTGCGTGCAATGGACGGTGTTATTGAATGGTTTAGACATCACCTGACAAGCGAGGGAATTGTTGCGCCAAGTAAATATTGGAACTTTATTGACTGGGCTACCCCTTGGGGCTACGATAAGGAAAGAGGCTGTGAGGGTGGAACTCCTATTGGCGTTTACGAAACAAGTGAAATTGCTATTTATAACCCAATGATGGCATATTTCCTACAATGCGCAGCAAAGCTTAACGCAATTTGTGGAAGAAATGACGTTTGCGAGGAATACCTAAGCCTTGCAGAAACACTTAAAAAGAATACGGAAAAGTATTTTTACAATAAGGAAACAGGCTTATATGCTGATGACAGGTCCCATAAGTATTATTCACAGCATATGCAAACCTGGTGCGTATTAAGTGGCGTTTGCAAGGGCAGACGTGCTAAGAGCATTATGAAAAAGAGCCTTAACTTAGAGGCAAAAGCAACCTATGCCTTTGCATATTTCTACTTCAGAGCCCTTGAAAGAGTTGGTCTTTACGACAAAACCAAGGAAATGATGGACAGCTATCGCGGACTTTTAAAGCTTGATTGCACCACAATTCCCGAAACTCCTACATATTCAAGAAGTGATTGCCACGCTTGGGGCGCACTTGCAATTTATGAATTTTCTGCAACTGTTCTTGGCGTACGCACTGAAAATGTTGGGGAAAAGAGTGTATCTGTTAAGCCATACATTAAGGGCAGAAATTATGCCAAGGGTACAGTTTCCACAATTGCGGGAAATGTACGTGTCGAGTGGAAAAAGGAAAAGGGCAATTTCGTAATTTCCGTTTCCTCTGAAAATGAGGGTGTTAAAAAGGTTATTACAATGCCAAATGGCACAGTATATACAACTAAAAAGAAGGAAGCTACCTACAAATGCACCTTGAAATAAAAAAGGGAGATAAATTCCGTCACTTTAAAGGAACAATTTACACAGTTGTGGAAATAGCCACCCATACGGAAACAAATGAAAAATTAGTCGTTTATAAGGACGAGCAAGGAAATGTATGGGCACGCCCCACCGAAATGTTTTGCTCCCCCGTGGACACGAAAAAATATCCAAACATAACACAAAAATACAGATTTGAAAAAATATAAGAAAGGAAAAGAAAAAATGAAAATTGCATTGATTGCACACAACAAGAAAAAGGACGAAATGATAGCGCTTGCTATTAAATATAAGGACACCCTTGCACAGCACGAGCTTGTTGCAACAGGAACAACAGGCGCGCTTATAATGGGAGAAACAGGACTTAAAATTAAAAGAATGAAGTCAGGACCGCTTGGTGGTGACCAACAAATAGGCTCAATGGTAGCAGAGGGCAAGCTTGATTTAATTGTTTTCTTGCGTGACCCACTAACCTCACAGCCACACGAGCCTGACGTGTCTGCCTTGCTTCGCCTATGCGACGTTCAATGCATTCCTTTGGCAACAAACGTAAAAAGCGCAGAGATTATGTTAGGCGCTGTCAAGGACGGCAAAAAATTCTAAAACCAAAAGAGCAAGAACAGAAGGATTTTTTCCTTTTACTCTTGCTCTTTTTTTGCAACACTCACAAACAAAACGGGTAGCCACTACCAACCCTAATTGAACTCGATTTGGAACGACAAATAAAGTCTTATACTGCATTAAAAACTCTTGCCGATTTTTTAATCGCCTACAAATTTTTAATTTGTCTAAGCCCTTATTTGTTCGCTCGAAATTTGCAAAGCAATCTGTTAACCCATAATAGGCGAGGGG
>JAGATW010000109.1 GCA_017621085.1 Clostridia bacterium
GGTATGGGCATAGCCCTGTGCATTTGTTAAACAAATGCGAAACTTGCAATAAAAACAGAAGAGAGAGTAACGCGGTTACAAAATCCCGTGAAGCTCTCTCTTTTTCTGCTTTTTTAGTGATATTCTTTGCTTTCGCAAAGAGTGATATTATCGCTACCGCAATAGTGATATTGAAACCTTGCGACTTCAGTGGTATTCTATTCGCCTCCAAAACTCGCGAAGCGAATACCACTCGGCGCGAGCCGAATATCACTGCGTAGCAATATCACTCGCCAAGAGGCGAATAGAACTGGCGTGATACTCTTATCGGAGTATCACGCCAAATTCCTTCTGCTTTTTAATATGAAAGCGGGCTGATATCAGCCCGCTTGTATTTATTTGTTGTTTAAAAGCTCTAAGGCTTGGTTGTAGCTAATGCCTGCTACTGTTTGACTTGATGCACCGTTATCAAGGTAATATGCGTTACCGTTTGCCTTAACGTATGCGCAGAATACAATTTTTGCATCAGCTATTTCGCTTGTAATTCCTGATATTTTAATATCAAAATAATCGTGAGCAAGCTTGGTTTGTGGTATGCACAATTCTCCCTCTAATGCTGGCGCAAATGGCTCACCGCTTAAGTTTCCTGCGGCAATTAAGCCAAATTCAAAGTCCGGAGCATAGTCCATATATCTTGTAATTGCTTCATTATCAATCATAAAGCCCTGTGCCATAGAGTATGTTTCTCCATAGGTTGACACTGTGTAGCCCTTGTAAACGAACAATGGGTTAATGGTTTCTGTAACCACCATATTGCTACAACGTTCACAGGTATCTCCTATATTGATTACATCAAAATAGCTTGTAACCTTAGCGCTTTGTTGACCCTTCATATTGTGTACAGATGAATAAAAGGCATCGCACTCGCTGTAATCATATACGAAGTGGAATCCGCTTGGCTCTTGACTTGCATCATATTCAGATGCGGAAACAAGAATAGCGTCATAGAATTTAGATGTGTTAGGCGCATGATTTGTGCCCTCGGTTTTCTGAACAGCCATAGCTCTTAACGCCTCAGCCTGCTCCTTTGTTCCTGTAAAGATAAAGGTAATGTTGCTTGAGGAGTCAGCCGGGTTTGAATAACCAAGAACATTTGAGCCGAAGGATGTTACTGTTCCGGAAATATAAACTCTTTTAAGGCTTGTAAGTATTAAAAGTCCGTTGCTAATGCCTGTCAAGGATGCACCCAAGCGAATCTCCTCAAGATTAGAGCATCCGCTGAACTGAGCTGCGCTCATTGTGGTTACACTGTTAGGAATTGAAATTGACTTAAGTGATTTACAAGCACTCCAGTTATTTCCGCCTGTAATAGCAGTTAAATTATCAGGCCAGATAATTTCTGTAAGCGCGGTACAATTCCAAAAGTTGTCATAGCCAAGCTCTGTTACAAGGTGCGGAATCTTAAAGGACACAATTTTTGGACAGCTCATAATAATGCCTACAAGCTTATTTTTTACAGAAGAAGCATCGCTGAAAATAAGACTTTCAAGATTATCGCACTCTGCAAAGGCATATGCCTCCACAGCTGTTACTGTATCAGGTACAGTAAATGTTATTATGCTATCACAGTTTCTAAAGGTGTTACTACCTATTACCTTTACTGTATCAGATAAATCAATTGACTTAAGCGCAGAGCAATTTTGGAATACGCTTGACTTAAGAGTGCAGTTGCCACCCGGAGCAAAGGAAACGCTTTCAAGAGCTGTGCAGTTCAAAAAGGTTTTCTCGCCCAAGGTTTTTACGGTTGCAGGTAAGCTAACGCTTTTTAATGATGTGCAGCTTACAAAGGCGTCATACACTGTTTCCAAATGAGAATTTCCCTCGAAAATAATAGTTTCAAGTGCTGTACAGTTTGTAAACGCACCCCACTGAATTTCCTTTAAGCTGCTTGAAATAACAAGTGTTTTTAAGGCGGGCGCACCGTTAAATGCTGAGCCTCTTACAACAACCGCCTTACCTGTTGTTACCTTTTCAAGGCTTGTTAATTGCTTAGCCTTATCAATTCCGTTAGGGTAAATGCACATAGCTGTGTTACCTTGGTTAGTGCCATATGCCATTTCGTTATATGCCTCTTTTTTTGCATCGTACATATAAAGCATGGCATTTGAAAAATCAAGCTCCTTAACTGTGGTCCAGTCAATTTCCACATATGCACCCTCAGTATCAACAGGTGCTTCGGCATACAGCTTACTGTTTAGATAAATTCTGCCCTCCCACTGGTCAATGCCTGATGTGTAAGCAGTTTTTTGTGTACCGTCTGTTAAAACAACATCAAAGGTAGAATAGTTTTGCGTAGCGGCGCTAATTGAAATTGCAAGCAAGCACGCAAAAAGTGATATTAATAGCAAAGTCAGTAAAATTTTCTTTTTCTTAAACAACTCCTCCTATAAAGTAGCTATTAAAGTTATTAATTTCATTTTAGCACACGCATATACGTTTGTCAACATTTACAAATAAAAAAAACAAGGGCTAATGCAAAACGCATTAGCCCAATAATTTTATTTGTTGCTTGGCTTTTTTCTCTTGTTTTCACAGGTGATAACAATTTTTCTGTTATCATCGTAGCCAACGGAGTGAGTGGAAACGCCCTCAATTCCTTGAACCTCGGAGTGAATAATCATTCTTTCATATGGGTTCATTGGCTCTAAGAGAACATTTCTTTGATACTTAAGTGCCTTTTCAGCCATTCTTCTTGCTAAGGCTCTTAATGCTTGCTCTCTCTTTTCTCTGTAATTTTCAATATCGAGAATAACCTTTACGTATTCCTTATGCTCACCCTCGCTCTTTCTTGCAAGACAAAGGTTTGCAAGGTATTGGAGCGCGTCAAGCATATCGCCTCTGTGACCAATTAAGGAAGGAGCATCCTCACCCTCAATTGTAATAAGTCTTGAAACAAAGCCGTTTTCGTTAAGTGTCATATCGCCCTTAACCTCACAGTTAATTCCAATGTCCTTAATAAAGCACTTTAAGAAGTTAATAGCAAGTGTCTTTTCTTCAACTGTTACATTGATGTTTTCTTCCTTAATAGGCTCCTTTGCCGTTTCCTTATTTTCAGCCTTTTCCTCAACAATCTTTGGTTGTGGCTTTGGCTGTGGCTTTGGTTGCTTTGGTTGCTTTGGCTGATTATTTTGCTTTTCAGCCTTTGGCTTGTCGCCTGTCTTTTGTTGCTTATTGCTTGTGTCGTTATTTTTTTCTGTATTTGTAGGCTTTTTCTCACCCTGTGGATGATTTTTAGGCTTTCTTTCCTCTTTTCCGTCATCAACAGTTACCTTAATAACTGCATCAACTCTGCCGAAAATACCAAGGAAGCCCTTCTTGCCCTCGCTTTCAACCTCATAGGAAATCTCACCAAGAGAAGAATAAAGCTCAATAGCCTTTGCATAAGCCTCACTAACAGTTTTAGCTGTTACTCTAAATTCGGTTTTCATTTTTTAATTCCTTTGTTAAATTATTCGTCATCATCAATATGGTGCAAGGAACGAATTGGTCTGTCCCCGGCAACATAGTTTTCAGGCACCTTTGGTGACTTTTTGCCCTTTAATTCCATTTCAGCTCTCTTATAGTCCTCTTCTGTAAACTGAGGATATGGCATAGCCTTATAAAGAATAAACTGCTGAAGCATAGAAAGTATTGTTCTGAATATCCAGTAAATACCAATGGCAGATGCAAACTTAAATGTAATGAACATAGTCATAAGAGGCATTACAAGCATCATTATCTTCATTGAGTTCATTTGATTGTTTGCTTGCTCTTGAATTGTGCTTTGATATTGGAGCTTTCTTGATAAGAATTGGGACAAATACATAAGTCCAAGGTTAAGAAGTGGAATGAAAATTAACCACCAATATGGCTTACCAAATGAGTCCCAAGGGGTAACACCCAAGTCATAGCCGAAAAGTGTTACGTCAGGAATAAAGTCAAGGTCCTTAACCATTTGAGATACGTTAATTACCTCATCATTAACTGTTGTTGTAAGATTAGCACCCTCAACTACTCCTCTGTTGTTAGAAAGCCAGCTTGCAAGCTGAACCTGAGCAGATGAGCCCTTTGCATCAATTCCCGCACCAAGTCCGTTTGCAAACTCAAGAATCTTGTTACAAGCATCGTGACTTAAGTGAACAATAAATTCAAGAGGTCTTATAGCAACCTGATAAATTGGGAAAATAAGTATAAGCTGGAATATCATTGGCAAGCAACCTGCAAGCGGGCTATAGCCTGCGTCCTGCTGAAGCTGCATAATTTCATTCTGCATCTTTTGCATAGTAGCTCTGTCATTTCGACCTGCGTACTTTTTGCGTATTGCCATTTCCTTTGGTCTTAGGTGAGCCTGCTTAATCATATTCTTTTGTTGCTTTATTCCAAACGGAGAAAGCAAAATTTGCATAGCGAGTGCAAACAATAACAAGGCTAAAACGTAGTTGTTGCCCAAAAGCCATGAGCAACCGTACATTACATAGCCAAGTCCTTTAGCTAAAATATCAATCATTTTTTTGCTCCTCTTTTACCTCAGCCTGTCGTTTAAAGGTAAACGTATCAGGCACGGGGTCATATCCACCGCGACAAAATGGGTTACAGCGTAAAATTCTGTAAGCAGAAAGCAGCCCACCCTTTATAGCACCGAATTTTCCCAATGCCTCAATGGCATACTGCGAGCAGGTTGGAGTAAACCTACAGGAGTTAGGTAAATAGGGTGAAATTGCCATACGGTAAAACTTAATCAAAAGTATAAGTATTGTTTTCATATTTCAGTCATATTAAGCACTTTAAATGCTTTTTGTAAGTCTTGGGTAATATTTTGTGTTTTAGCCTCAGCACAAGCAGGCCTTGCAACTAAAACAATTAAATAACCCTTTTTGATAGAAAATTCCTTTTCTACCGTTCTTAAGCCCTCACGCAAAATTCTTTTAACTCTGTTGCGTACAACAGCGTGTCCTATTTTTTTGGAAACCGTAAGTCCTATTCTGTTAACCATTAGTCCTTGCGGATGTGCCTTTTGTAGCTTTTTGGCACGATAGTCCTTTAGGACATAGACAATAACACAGCGACCTACAAACTTGCTTCCCTTTGCGTAAGTCTTCGAGTATAAATGATTTTCGCCAATTGCGATATGCTTCATAACCGCTTCCTTTCCTTGCAAATAAATTGCAAAATTACAGGCAAGCTCCTGTACCTTTTTCCATCACGATTACTGTGGCATTTACCCTGCCATAGGGGTGTGGCATTTTACCTTGCCACAAGGTTGACTAATCAAAGCCAAGAGCACTAACGAAAAACGGAGCTAACGCAGAATTGTCAGCTCCGAATCTAAAGATTTTACGACTAATTAATAAGTAAGTCTTGCTCTGCCTTTAGCGCGTCTTCTCTTTAAAACTTTTCTTCCGTCAGCAGTTCTCATTCTCTTTCTGAAGCCATGCTCCTTTTTTCTCTGACGCTTCTTTGGTTGGTAAGTTCTTAACATAATTGCACCTCCTTGATTCAAATTGGAAGCCGTA
>JAGATW010000110.1 GCA_017621085.1 Clostridia bacterium
AATTCCATAAAAATTCCATGCTTTTATGGAAATAAAAAAAGAATTCAATCCCAAAAATAAAAGGGCAGATTTCTCTGCCCCTTTTGTGTTAATATACCCAATTGATTTCATCAAAGCCGAAGTGCGTTTTTTCCGTCGAGGGAGTTTTTCGCCATTGAGAATGCTTTACGTTTTTGTCCCAATAGTCAACATCTCCAAAAATAGGGCCGATGCTTGAAAATTGCACTATTTTCAGTTCTATTTCCTTGCCCCAAAGCTCTTTTCCAACACTAAAAATATACGGTGCAGTTATTTTCTCGCCCGATAGGTTACCCTCAAGATAAAGCATTGTATATAGCTTAGTCCCTAAAAGCTCAATGCCGACAGTCCCTTGTGGCACTCTTATCCTTGTCAAAAATTCTATCTTGCCAAAATCACCAAATTTTTCGCCTATGTTGTAAGTTTCTTTGCGCTTAGCAAGATTTACACCGCAAGTGTCCCCATTTATGATATTGGCAGAAAAATCGCCAATTACCATAGCACTCGGCATATATTTTAAGTCGTTTTGACATTCAATTACGGTTTTTCCTGTTTTAATGCCTTGCTCTTTTGTGATGCTATAATGCTCACAAATGCCCTCTGGTAACGGATTATAATCAGTGTCAAGCTCTGGACAGGCTCCGTCTATTCTTATTTCCGTGTCATTTCTCACTGCAAAGCGTACATTAAGCGCGCCCTCGGCACAGACAAAAGCACCCTTGGCATCATTTAAGCTCATAAGCCTGACAATATTTGGGTTACAATAATTGACCTTAAAGGAAGACACCAATCCTTCCTTTTTTGTCGGCAAATCGCATTTATTTAGAACAACAGCGTGCTCGTATAGATAAACAATCTCGCCATCTATTAAATAGCTTCCCTCAGGTGCAAATAGATTGAGTATAACTGACGTGCCGTCATTAAATTTTCTTCTGAATATTCCCTTAACACACCCACCGTCAATGTTCGTTATCGCTTTTTTATCAAGCATCGAAATAATACCCTCGGTGCTTACTGCCTTGCCGTTTAAGATAAGCTGTAAAGCGTCATCAAGCTCTAAAATCGGTGCATCAGTCGGTGCCTCACCTAAGATATATTTCCACTGTATTCCGTGGTATGTAAGCTCATTTAAAAGCGAGAAAAGCACAGTCAAATCAAAGTCTATTGATGCATTTTTTAAGCTGATATCGGTAGGAAATCTTATATATAAATCCGGGGAGAAGTCCTTTTTTGCAAGCTCACGGGCTATTTTTGCTTCCTCTGACAAAAGGCGCATACCACCAAAATCAGGCTGAGCCACCGCAAAATCGCTAAAGTAATCACAAACGTGCATATTTCCCGAAATATCCATATGAGAAATTGCCAAAAAATAGTGGTCAATCTTGTGGCACGCGGTTAAATAAAGCATACATTTTTTCTTTGCATAGGACATATCGCAAGGGCCAAGCGCAAAAAGCTCTGCCATAGCTCCTTTTTCTTTTCCTGCATACTCTATTCCACCCAAAAGAGGCATTAAGCTTCTGTCTTCAAGGCAGGTGGCAATCTCATCAATACCAGGCAAGTGGAAGGCAGAAAGATTTTTTAAAAAATCGCCGTTATATTTAACAGAATAAAAGGGCTCATTGTCGCACATCAAATGCCCTGTCATTAAAATGCCGTG
>JAGATW010000111.1 GCA_017621085.1 Clostridia bacterium
CCTTTACACAAAGGAGCCTAAAATCAGTCCGTTTTACGGAGTGCTGTGCGTGTAATGCTATGATAGAATTTCGGCACCTCCCCTCGAGGGTAAGCCTGTAATATCCCCTTCTAGGGGTATGCATACCACCAGTTGCACTGGTGGTTATGATTAGAAGCCTTTATGTATGTTGTTATCTCTAATATAAAAATTGAAAGTCAGCAGGAAATGCCACTTATTGTGTGTAGACTTATTGTCTGCTATAAGCTAAAATGTAATTGTAAGATTATTTAGAGGTGAACAATGGATATTATTAAGGTTTTCGGCACAAATGTGCGTAATTATCGAAAGGAAAAGAATATTTCTCAAGAAAGATTAGCTGAGCTTTCAGGTTTGCATAGAACATATATAAGTGATATTGAATGCTTTAGAAGAAGCATTTCTCTTGACAATATCCAAAAAATAGCTGATGCTTTAGGAATAAAGACATATAAATTGTTTGTTGAGGAGAAATAAGAATGCCCAGTTACATTGTGAATTTTAATTTGAAGTCCGTAAATAGAGCACAAATGCGAAGAGATTTAATTACCACATTTATCAATGAGCAGCCCGGCACTGGAAACGGAAATAATGCTTCTAGATATAGATATAATGTTGAAAATCTAAATGCGAATTACAGTATATTCTTAAAACGTCCAACAATGTTAAATAAAGGCTTCGATTTCACTGTGAATATAAGTGGCATGCTTTTTAAAAAGCAGAGAACTTATTCAAATCCAAGCCACTCCGATATTATAAATGCGCTCACATATTGTAAAAATAATTTTTCGGTAATATACCGGAATGACATTATTCCAATACTTAACAACATATATAATTGCAAACCTGTAAATGTTTCTGTTCTTTCTGGCGCAACTTTTATAGATTACCAAGGTGTTTCTCACCCAATAGAAATAATATTGTTAGCGGTTAAATGGTTATTTATGGAGCAAGATTGCGCATATTGGAATTATTCTGGAAGAGCAATGTTTTACAATGCATTAAAACAAAATAACTTAGTGTAAACAAAAAGGATGAAACTAACTTTCATCCTTTTTAAATACAAACAGATACTCGTGTGCAAGCAACAAAAAATTATGCTTTATGCTGTTTGTTTTCCAAAAGCCTGTTGCTTGGCAATTATGTTGTTCTTTGATTATAATTTCTTTTGTTTTAAAGCCTGCAAGCTCAAAAATACGCATTGCTTCAAAGGCGAGAGGCTGAACCATTCCCTTTTTACGAGTGTCGCCCATTAAAATTGCACAAAACTTTCCTTTTTTCAAAACACGATAGCTTTCCTGTGCAACCTTGTCAAGCTCTGTTAAAAAATCTTGTATTTTAAGGTGCGACAAATCGCCCTTTATATTATCGCTATATTTGATTATGTCGGCATAAGGTGGGTGAGTGCAGATAAGATCAATGCTTTCTTTATCTAAATCAAGGTACCTTGCATCGCCTTGTTTTATTAAAATCTGCGAGCTTGACTCACATTTAAAATCACATTTTTTCAAAGATAGCTCAACAGCACTTGGGTTTATATCAATTCCTATTGCGTTTCTTCCTGTCAGCTTGGCTTCGACCATAGTTGTGCCACCACCAACAAACTGATCAAGGATGGTATCGCCCTCTTTTGAATATCTTAGAATTACATTTCTCGGAATATAAGGTGACCAATTGCCACGATATTTAGCATCGTGTGTTGCCCATTTTCCTCTGTTTGGAAAGCTCCAAACAGTATTTGTTTCAAGCTCAAAGCCTTCTGGCTGTAAAGGTATTTTCTTTGCCATATTAATTAAATAATTTATTTGCTATGCCACTTTCTAAATCGGCAATAGAATAAATATGCTCCATAATGTCAAAGGCTTCCTCTAAATTGTGCTTTGCCGTATTCCAGCCAACTCCATCAGTAAACCAAACAAATTCAAAGCCCTCTATTTCCTTTGACTCTAAAGCAATCGTCTTATAGCTTCTTGCAGTTTCGTTTAGCTTTGAGCCGCCACCTGAATAGAAATTTGCCTCTATGCCATAAATGGTAGTGCCATTTGCTACAACAAAATCAAAGCGTTTTTCGGTTTTGCCTGTATTAGAAATTGAAGACAAGTCAATACCCCAACGAGATTGAATTTCAGAAATATACATTTCCTTAAAATATGTATTGTCTTTAACAAGTCCAGCCTTTTGTAAATAGCTTTCTACTAAATCCTCCATAGCATCGCCTGTCCTATTTTTACGACCGTTTGTATCCATTCCAACCTCAACTCCCATTACATAATCAACCAAAGAGTGGATAATGTGATTTTGGAGCAAATCAAAAAGCCCTGTTCTTTCCATAAAGGTTACATACTCGTCAATAGTATAATTTGGCTTTGCAAAGTTAAATACATAGTTCTTATCTGCGTCGGCAATTTTAATTTCATTTTCTCGTTTGGCGATAAGAATAGGGATTACCTTTAAGACTTTAGGATATGATTTTACAATATCACGAAATTCATTTTCCATATTCTTTGAGCCAACAAGAGAATTGAGGATGTTTAACTCAACCTTTATCGTATCTATATTGGTATACGCCTTTTCAAAGTCTGTGTAGTATTTCCAAGTTGCAATGCTATCTTTAAAGTTAGAAAGCCATTCATTAAAGTTTCTCTTCATTTTCTTGCTCCTTAATAATTCTTTATTAAAAGCTCTTTAATTTTTCCACGTGATGAGCCCTTGCTGTTTATCATACGGGATGCATTAACACGTAAAATATTGTAGCCTGCATACAAATTGTCAAAGAAATTATCGTTTTCATTTGTATTTTTAGGATCAGAATTGCTAAGCATTACCTTAACACCTTTGTTTGAGAGGGCTTTGAAAAGCTCTGAAAGCTCAATTTGATTCTTGTCGGAAAAATCTGTCTCTGTATATGAAGTAAAGTTAGATGTTATATTTAGGGGTCTGTATGGTGGATCAAAATATACAAGAGTAGAGCTATCGGCAAACTCCATAACCTCTTGATAATCACATGCCTTTATTACAACATTTTGTAGAATAGCAGATATTTTTGTTAAATTTTCACTGTCGCAAATTGAAATAGAGCTGTGCTTGCCAAAAGGAACATTGTATTTACCTTTTTTGTTAACCCTGTATAAGCCATTAAAGCAAGATTTGTTCAAAAAAATAAGCAGAGAGGCCTTTTGAACCTTTGTTTTATCGGTTAATTCAGTAATGTTAAATTCCTCGCGCTTTTCGTAATAAAATTGCTCTTGTAGCTCTGTGCTTAAGCCATTATATTCATTTTGTAAAGCATTAAGAGTATTTAAAAGCTCGTTACAGTTATCTCTGATTACTAAGTAAGCATTCATAAGCTCTTTATTGTTATCGCTAATGTAAATTTCCTCAAAGCTGTATTCTTCCAGCAAAGAAAACAAGAACGCCCCACCGCCAACAAAAGGCTCGGCATATCTTTTTATAGTCCTACCAATATCACTTGGCAGGTTGCTTTTAAGAACATCTAAAAGCTGAGCTTTGCCGCCTGCCCATTTTATAAAAGGGTGGGCCTTTTGCGTAGCCGTTGCACCATTGCTTTTGCGAGCATCAGTAGGCTTTTCGGCAGTTATTGGAATAATCCACATATTACCAAGCATAGCAACATTGGGTATGCGATTTTCAGCACATAGAGCGGAAACTCTGCGTTGTGATATATTCCACCTTTCGGCAGCATCTCTGCAAGACATATATTGAAGCATAAAACTATCTCCTTATATTTGATAATTCTATTATATTCTATATCTAGAATAAAATCAAGATCCAAAATTAAATTGTTTGATAAAGGTTCACAGATTAAAGCAAACGATAACCACAAACAAAACGGGCAATAATATACACGCATTCTGCGTGATGATATACAACACATTGTATTGATGATATACAATGCTCATGCATTGATGATATGAAACGCATTATTATGCGCCTCAGTGTATTCACATGTTTTGGTTGAAAAAGAGCAAAAAACATGGTACAATGAAAAAAAGGCTATTAAATTTTATAAAAGGAGAGCTTATGAAAATCATAATTGTAGGTGGAGTTGCGGGAGGAGCAACCGCTGCGGCAAGAATAAGAAGGTTAGACGAAAATGCAGAGATAATTATTTTTGAGCGCTCGGGCTATGTTTCTTACGCAAACTGTGGCTTGCCCTATTACATCGGCGGAGCTATTGAGGATAAGGATGATTTGACGCTGCAAACACCCCAGGGCTTTTACAGGCGCTTTGGAATTAAAGCTATGGTAAATCACGAGGTAACCGATATCGACACAAAAAGCAAAACCGTGTCAGTTACCGATTTAAAAACGGGAACGAGCTTTAAGGAAAGCTACGATAAGCTTATTTTATCTCCCGGAGCAAAGCCTGTTTTACCGGATTTTTATATTGAAAACGAAAGAACCTTTACACTCCGAACGGTAGAGGACACGCTGAAAATTCGCACATTTACA
Source organism: Clostridia bacterium (assembly GCA_017621085.1). GTDB lineage: Bacteria > Bacillota > Clostridia > Oscillospirales > CAG-272 > RGIG2000. The sequence continues at coordinate 4,492 of JAGATW010000111.1, forward strand.
GAGCAAAATCAGCCAAGGACAGCGATAGTTATCGGTGGTGGCTTTATCGGTCTTGAAATGGCGGAAAATCTTACCGAGCTTGGAATAAAAACAACTATCGTTCAGCGTAGCAGCCATCTTTTGCCACCTGTTGATTGCGATATGGCATCCTTCATTCATGCAAGAATGCGTCATCACGGAGTACAATTGCTATTGAATAGCAGTGTTGATAAAATGAGCGTTACAGATAACGAGGTCTTGCTTGAGCTTGATAACGGAGGAAAAATCAGCGCCGATATGGTTGTGCTTGCAGTTGGCATAACGCCGGAAAACACACTTGCCAAAAAGGCAGGCTTGGAGCTTGGCTTAAAGGGTGCAATCAAGGTAAATGGCAAAATGGAAACGTCTGCTCCCCATATATATGCGGTGGGGGATGCTGTGCAGGTAAAGCATTTTATCACCGAGCAGGATACGGTAATTTCCTTGGCAGGACCTGCAAATAAGCAGGGGCGTATCGCTGCTGATAATATTTGTGGACTTGAAAGCGAATATAAGGGCTCACAGGGCTCGTCTGTTATAAAGCTTTTTGATATGACGGTTGCAATGACGGGTATTAATGAGCAGCAAGCCAAAGCAAACGGCTACGAATACGAAAAGGTTATTTTAACTCAAAATTCACACGCAGGATATTACCCAAATGCAAAAGCAATGACTGTAAAGCTGATTTTTGAAAAGGAAGGCTTTAAGATTTTAGGCGCGCAAATTGTTGGCTATGATGGTGTAGATAAGCGAATTGACGTAATTGCAACATCAATACGCGCAGGCTTGAAGGCTTATGAGCTAAAGGATTTGGATTTAGCTTATGCGCCACCGTATTCTTCTGCAAAGGACCCTGTGAACATGGCAGGCTTTGTTGCCGAAAATATAAAAAACGGTGTGGTAAAGCAGTTTTATTATGAAAATATTCCCGACTTGCGTAAAAGAGAGGACGTAATTTTACTTGACACTCGCACTCCGTTTGAATATATGCGAGGCTTTGCTGACGGATTTATCAATATTCCCCTTGATGATTTAAGAAAGCGCATAGGAGAGCTTGATAAATCCAAAAAAATCTATGTTATGTGCCAAAGTGGACTACGTAGCTATTTGGCAACACGAATTTTAATGCAAAGCTCCTTTGATGCTTACAATTTTGCAGGTGGCTTTAGATTATACAGCAGTATTAAAAACGAGGAATTATTGTCTGACAGCTGCTACTCCTGTGGTATGGAAAAAACGGATAAATAGAATTTGACGGGAAAAGAAATCGGAGGCTTAGTTAAGCCTCCGATTTTTAGTTTAACCTAATAAAATGTCAGAAATCAGCATTACGCAAAAGCCCACAAGCAGAGCATAGGTAGCTCCACGTTGACTTCCGTGGGCGTGGGTCTCAGGTATCATTTCGTCGCTGATTACGTATAGCATTGTGCCACCTGCAAAGGCTAGGGCAAATGGTAAAATAGCAGAGGCTAGGCTAACTGCAAAGTAGCCTATAAACGTGCCTACAACCTCAATTAAGCCTGTTACAGAGGCTAAAAGTAATGTGCGCTTTTTACTAATGCCTGAGGAGAGCATAGGACCTATAATTACCATTCCCTCAGGTATATTTTGCAAGGCAATACCACCTGCAATTACAAGTGCCTCACTTGTATTACCTGAGCCAAAGCTAACGCCTGCTGCAATACCCTCGGGGAGATTGTGTATTGCAATGGCAGTAACAAACAACAAAACCTTGCTGATTTTTGGATTGTTGTGATGCTCCTCTAAATCAGCTCCTGCTATCTTGTGTAGATGAGGGACTAACTTATCAATTAAATTAAGAGCCACAGCACCTGTGAAAATCCCACCAACCGTCATTAATAGGGCTAAGGGAGTACCGTATTTTGAGCCATATTCAAAGGATGGCATAATAAGTCCTAAAACCGAGGCGGAGAGCATAACTCCTGCTGCAAAGGACAAAACAATGTCGCTGAATTTGTGAGAAATATTTTTAAAAATAAAGCCTATTATAGCGCCGATAATTGTAGCTCCCCCAACGCCTAAGGCTGTTAGCGCAACTATTGTAATAGCACATCCACTTCCTTTCCGAATTTTATTGAATTTGGCTCAACCAAGCAATCAATTGCCATAATTTTAACACCCTTTTCCTTGGCGCTTCTTAAGGCTTCGCCAAACTCCTTGTGTGTTTTATCATTTGGAGTAAAATACTTAACTCCATTCATTTGTATTATAAAGAGCACACAGGCAAAATAGCCCTGCTTATGTGCTAAGATTAACTCATTTAAATGCTTAATTCCTCTTACGGTCGGCGCATCGGGAAAGCTAACGACCCCTTCGTTTTCAAGGGTTACACCCTTGACCTCTAAAAAACCTTTATTTTCACCATTTTCAATATAAAAATCAAACCTTGAATTATTATATGTTACCTCACGCTTAATATAAGCATTTGGAAAAAGCTCCTTTAAATATTCCTCTGCCACGTCATTTACAATTTGGGAGTCCATATTAATTAAGCGCGCTTGGTCACCACATACCTTTTCAACTGCAATCAGGTCATATTTTGTCTTTCTTTCTGCCTTATCGCTTACGCTTAAATAAACATCTGCACCCTCAACCAATAATTCCTTGCATCTGCCTGTGTTTTTTACGTGTACAATTTGTATTTCACCGTCTATTTCCACGTTGGCAATAAACCTGTTTGGGCGAGAAATGAATTTGCCCCTTACTACCTCTTTATATTTCATTTTACCCTACCCTGTGTAGCTAAAATGCCCTCACAACCATCAATTATATCTCTGTATGCAGCCTCAAAATCCCCTGTGTACCAGGGGTCAGCCACCTCTTTTCCGTATTTTTCGCAAAAATCTGATAAAAGCCTTATTTTGTTCTGTGGGTCAAATGTAAAAATACGCTTCATATTTCTAACATTAGCTTGGTCCATACCAATAAATAAATCGTATTTATCGTAGTCGTCTGCCCTTAATTGCACGGCTCTTTTTTCTTTGTCGTATGGAATTTTGTATTTTGTAAAAATTCCAATAGTTCCTCTGTGAATTTTATTACCAACACCACCCCAAATTTCCTCATCGCTTGTAGCATAGGATTTAACATAATATTTGTCACTAAGACCTAATTTGTCTATCATATTCTTAAATACAAACTCTGCCATAGGGCTTCTGCAAATATTCCCGTGGCAAACAAAGGCTATTCTTATCATAAATGCTCCAAATCACTGTAAAATATAGAATATTTCCACCTTTATCATATCACATTTTTTCACTTATGTCAAACATATGTTGGTCCATATGAGCTCCCATATGAAAAATGAAAATGGAAATAGAATTATAGATATAGAATTGGGTAAATTAGCTATATTTTTTACATATCGTTCTACAATGGAAAGCGAAAAATATTTTACAAGCAAGGACAGCTAATACCGTTTTTTTATAAGCTATAATGAGGTTGACAGAAAGAGTATTATGTGATATACTAACAATGGAAATTATTTCAAAAAGGAGAATTTTTATGAAAAAATCATTATTGATTTTCATTCTTGCAATTGTTGCAGTAGCTATTTTTGCTTTTACTGCCTCTGCTGAAGAGATAACAGTAGTAGATGATGGCACTAATATCACTCTTGGAGAATGTGTAATTGAAGGCTTGGGAAGAGAAATTCCAAGTGCATCAAGTGGCTTTACCTTTGTTCTTGATACAGAAACAAAAACAGCCAAAATCACAAAGTGGGCTAACTATGCTGACAAATCTTACGGCGTTAAGCTTGTTATTCCTTCATACGTTACCTACAATGGCGAGGATTACAAGGTTACCACCTTTAGCCGTTTAGCATATGGAACTGATAACGGTACAGGTGCAACAAATCAAGGTAACTTTATTCTTACACACGTTTATATTCCTGACACAGTTGTATCTATGCCAAATAGCGCATTTGATAACTGTAAGGCTCTTGAATATGTGTATATAGGCAATGGCTTGGAAACCTGGGGCGAAAAAGCATTCCATTTTGCAGGCACTACTGTTGGTAGCTATTATGTTGATGATGGCACAGGCAATAAGGTTGTATTAGAGAAAACAGGCGCTAATATGGGCGATATTAAGGAATTTATCCTTAAGTCCAAAAAGGTAACTGAATTACCAAAGCAAATATTTTTGCATACTGAATTTGACAAAAATGCTATAATTGAAATGGATATAACTCAATTTAAGGTGTTTGGTGAATATTGCATTGCTTTAAATCAGTACGCACTTACCGACGACCATTACTTTAATGGTATAGGTCTATTTTTTGATGTTTTTGATATAAGAAATGCTCAAAGCATACATGATAATGCCTTTTACTACGCACATGGTGGTAAGGTTATGATTATTAATGCTGACCAAGCAAAGTATTTTAACATTAATAGTATTCGTGGCATTGGCTCAAGCTATTATAATAAGGACACAGCAAACGATGGCTTGCTTATAATTTGTGGTGGCGAAACAAAGGAAAAAGCAGTTACCTTAACAGGCCCTTTGTGGACAGCAAATCCTTATTATTGGTATGGCTCAACAGTATTTATGAATGTTGTTTTCAAGGGCTATGTAAAAGCCTATGACGGAGTAGATGGTTTAGAAAACCAAAACGGCTATGGCATTGACCAGGTTGACTATTTCTTTGATTCAAGCGATGCTATGAATTTCTATTTCAATTCTATCAGTAGCACAACAGAAGGTGCAAAAACCCTTGAAAGATACGCAAAGAATGGCAGAGGCTACTTTAACGTATGTAATGGCAATGGCACAGCAACAGCCTATAACATTAAGAAAAATGCTGACACAGGCGCATACTACATTGAAATGTGGAAGGACAATCAAGTAACTCCTACATATACAACAATAGTTGATGGCAAATGCACTCCTTCAACTCTTTGTCGCATTTGCGACTGTGAGCTTGTTAAGGGCATTGAGCATAGCTTAGTATCAAAAATCGTGTATGAAAATGGCTACTTAAAGGCAGGAGCAAACAAGACCTATTGTACAAATGACGGCTGTAATCATTCTGTATCAACTACGGTAGGCGCATTGTTTACATCTCTTGGCTATTCAACAACCGCACTTGGTAACAAGGGAATTGTACAGGGCTTTATGATAAATAAAGTGGCTTATGATGCCTATATTGAGCAAAACCCATCCTTTGCCTTTGGTGTTGTTGCAAGCTCACAAGAAAAGCCTTTAGATGAAAACGGAAGTGCTAAGGACGAGAGCAAAACAATAGTAGTTGATATGTCAAAATCCTCAAACCAAGCCTTTGAAATTAAGATAATAGGCATTGGCGACAACACAGGCGTTGGTCTTATTTGCTGTGGTTACGTAATAGACGAGGATGGCTTACACTATCTAAACGATGGAGAAACCACCGATAACCCGACCTTAAAGAGCTACGACCAATTTAATTAACAAAGCAAAAGAGCTTGGATTTTTCCAAGCTCTTTTTTTGTTATTCAATTTCTAACTTAATAACCTCGTCAATTTCGTCCATTACAGGAAATGCGGGAGTATGTACAAAAACTATGTTTTCACCCTGATAGCTGCCAACATTCCAAGGCTCACTCATAGAAAGAGTGCTTCCGTCGCTTAAGCGAGTTGCCATTTTAACCTTGTATGGAAAATTCGGCATTGCAATTGTGTCTTGGTTTTGGTCAATCAGGTGAAGATAAACTGCGTTCTTGCCCTTGGTAATTCTACCCCATTCGGGCTTTTCGTAGTCTGCTATACCACACTCGTAAATGCTCTCTCCGTTTAGGCGCATCCACTCGCCAACACTTTCAAGAATTTCAATGCTTTTCTTAGGAATATTGCCTCTTGCATCAGGGCCTACATTTAAAATCAGGTTGCCACCCTTTGATACACATTCAACAAGCATTCTTATAACATTTCTTGAGCTTTTGTAGTTCATATCTCTTTGGCTGTAGCCCCAGTTATCATTAAGGGTCATACAGGTTTCCCAAGGAATAGGATTGCCGTTGTAGTCACGCACACCACCTGCCGGTATCATTTGCTCAGGTGAGCCAAAATCTCCTGCGTAATAAACAGGCTCATTAACCCTAATATCTCCGCCAAGACGGTCATCAATAATTAAGTCTGGGTTAATCTCCCTTGCCATTTTAATAAGCTTGGTAGCCTCCCATTTTTCACCTGTCATATCATCATAGTGGAAGTCAAACCACATAATGTCAATTTTACCGTAATTGGTAAGAAGCTCCCTTACCTGATTATGTAAATATTCGATATATCTATCAAATCTTTCGCCTCTATCCTTAAAAGCCTCGTTTGTTCTCATAGGATGGTGCGCATCCCCATAGGCAGGGTAGTCGGGATGGTGCCAGTCAAGTAAGGAGTAGTAAAGACCTACCATAATTCCCTCACTTCTAAAGGCTTCAACATATTCCTTAACTAAGTCACGTCCGATTTTGGTGTTAGTTGACTTAAAGTCGGTGTACTTACTATCAAATAAGCAAAAGCCGTCGTGGTGCTTTGTTGTTAAAACAGCATATTTCATTCCTGCTTTTTTAGCAAGACGAGCCCACGCCTTTGGGTCATAATCCTGTGGATTAAAAGCATCAAAATACCTTTGGTATTCCTCGTCGGTTACCATATCAACGCTTCTTATCCATTCGCTTCTGCTATCCCTTGCGGGAATAGCGTAAAGACCCCAATGTATAAACATACCAAAGCGTCTGTCCATTAATGGCTTAGCTCTTTTAATTCTTTCTAAATCCATTATAAATCGTAGTCCTTTAAATATTCTTTGGTATTTTCTACCATTTCATTAAACATTTTTCTTGCATCATCAATGCCGCATGTAACAAGTGGGTCAGATGCAAAAGCATTAAAGATAGCCTCAATGTCACGCTTGGCAATAGCGTCGGAAACAGCCTCCTGCTCAGCGCAAATCTTAGAAACAAGCGGGTAAATTGATGTTGGAATTTCACCTGCCAAAACAGGGGTAAGCTCGTTAGAACGGAAAATAGCATTAGTTTCAACAACTGCGCCAAGAGGAAGATTTGGAATTTGACCTCTGTTTGGAATATTTACGTTTGTAATAAGGTCGCAAAGTCCAAGCAAGGCTCTCATTTGGTTAACACCCTCCTCGCCTGTTTTCCAAAGTTTAATTTCGCCGCCGTCAAGAAGCTCGCGACTTCTCTTAAGTCTGTTTTGAAGGTCTTCCTTTCTCCAAGAAACAGGAGTTAAGCCAAACTTCATTTCCTTAACTCTTTCAGGACTTTCAAGATACCACTTACCGGGGCAAAATTCTGCTAAGTGCCTGTCTCCTGCTGCTGAAATATAGCCAAATCTTTTGAACAGGTCAAAGGTTACCTTGCCTGCACAAGCAAAGAAGTTGTTCATCCAGTTGTTATCAGGCTTTGCAGGAAGTCCGTCAGCATATTTATCACAGTATTTATCGTAATATGGGAACAGGTCAATGCCGTGATAGGTTGCACTTGTGAGCCAAGTAAAGTGATTTACTGCAACAGGATTAACATTAATATCCTGTCTTGTACATTTTTCGCCAAGAAATTCCTCAACTACCCATGTAAGCAGCCTTTGAGTTCCGAAAACCTCGTGACAGCAACCAAATGCCTTAATTTCAGGGAAAACTCTGTAAAGAGTTTTTACGCAAAGCGTCATTGGGTTAGTGTAGTTAATAACCCAAGCGTTTGGACAGTATTCCTTAACATAATTTGCAATTTCCTCAAACATAGGAACAGTACGCATAGCACGAACAATTCCACCGGGGCCTGTTGTATCACCAACGGATTGGTAAATACCGTACTTTTCAGGTGTATGTACATCGCTTTCCATTTCGTCAAATGTACCCGGAAGAATGGAAATTACAACAAAGTCAGCACCACTTAAGGCTTCCTTTGGAGTTTTGTAAGCCTTGTAGGCCCACTTTGATTTAGCTTCCTTACACTCACCAAATCTATTACCTATAATCTCATTAGCCAAAGCAGCCTTGTAGTCAATATCGTATAAAGCTACGCTACCGCTAATATCGTCAGCTGCGGCAAGGTCACTCATAAGACCCCAAGCCCAACCGCGAGAGCCGCCGCCAATGTAAGCAATTTTCAAATCCTGTACCTTTTTATCAACGTATTTCATAAAAATTCTCCTTTGAATGACGTTAGTATAAGTATAAAACACTATTTTAAAAAAGTCAATAAATCTACAAAAAATCGCCAATCTTTTTTATATATAATTGAAATTGCTTGCTTGTTATGATATACTAAATAAAAACATTTGTTATAAAGAGGTTAACTGTGAGAAAAGAAAAGGTTATTCAATTTGGAGAGGGAGGCTTTTTAAGAGGCTTTGTTGATTGGATGCTCCAAATTGCCAACGAAAAAACAGATTTTGACGGCAGCGTTGTAGTTGTACAGCCTATTGAAAACGGTCTTTGCGACGTTTTAACTCAGCAGGGCTGTACCTATACACACCTTTGCCGAGGGGCTGAGGGCATCGACCAAAGAAAAATAGATGTAATTTCAAGATGCGTAAAGCCCTATGATGATTTTGAAAGCTATCTTAGCCTTGCAGAAAACAAGGACTTTAGATTTATTGTATCTAATACAACCGAGGCAGGAATTTGCGTAAACGAAAATGATAAAATAACCGATACTCCTGCATCAAGCTTTCCGGGTAAGCTAACTCAGCTTCTTTTAAAAAGATATGAGCTTAACTTAGGCGGCTTTGTTTTCCTACCCTGTGAGCTTATTGAAAACAACGGTAAAGAGCTTAAAAAATGTATTCTTAAATACTGTGATTTATGGGGTCTTGATGATGGCTTTAAAGCTTGGGTGGAAAATGAAAATATCTTTACAAGCACCTTAGTTGACAGAATTAATACAGGCTACCCAAGGGATGAAAAAATAGACCTTGGCTATGAGGACAAAATGCTCAACACCTCAGAATATTTTCATTTGTGGGTAATTGAGGGCTATAATGACCTGTTTTCGGAGCTGCCTCTTGATAAATGCAATCTGAACGTAGTTTTAACCGATAAATTAAGCGACTACCGTACAATAAAGGTACGTATTTTAAACGGTGCGCATACATCTATGATACCATATGCACTTTTACAGGGCGTTGAAGCTGTGGGAGATTGCCTGAAGGACAAAATAATGTCAGCCCACCTAAAATCTTGCCTTGGCGAAATTGTTGACTCTCTTGATATGGACAGAGAAGAAGCCTTAAATTACGCATCTTCAGTTATGCAAAGATTTTCAAACCCATACATACGTCATATGTGCCAATCAATTGCGCTAAACTCTGTTAGCAAATTTAAGGTGCGTGTGCTTCCGTCTATTTTACAATACAAGGAAAAGTACGGTAAATACCCACAAGCATTAATGCTTGCCTTTGCAAAGCTGATTGAGTTTTACAAAAAGGGTACGCCAAACGACGGTGAGGAGATAATGAAGAAAATGAAGGAATTGTCCGTTGCGCAAATTTTAAGTGACGCTTCCTTGTGGGGACAAGACCTTTCAAGCCTTACACCTTACGTGGAGGAGCTGTATGCTAATTCATAAAAACGATAATGTAGAGGTTTTAGATAACGGTCACAAGTATGCTGTGCGCAAAATTGCAAAGGGCGAAAACGTAATAAAATACGGCTCTCCCATAGGACACGCGACAGCTGATATTGAAAAGGGTGAGCATGTGCATACCCACAATCTGAAAACCAATTTAAGCGGCAGCCTTGAATATACCTATAATTATAAGGATTATGGCATTTTAAAGGCTGATAGTGACCTAACCTTTGAGGGCTATATACGAGAAAACGGGGATGTTGGTATTCGTAACGACATTTGGATTATAAATACGGTTGGCTGTGTTAATCGTGTTGCTACCATTCTTGCAGAAAAAACAGGGGCAAAAGCCTTTGTTCACCCCTATGGCTGCTCTCAATTGGGCGACGACCAGGACATTACACAAAAAATATTGTGCGGTCTTATTAAGCACCCAAATGCAGGTGGCGTTTTGGTCCTTGGCTTAGGCTGTGAAAACAACAATATTGAGGAGCTTAAGAAAAAGCTTGGAGAATATAACCCCAAAAGAGTTAAATTTTTAAACGCCCAAGACTGCGAGGACGAAATTTCACGTGGTATAGAGCTGATAAACGAGCTTAAGGAATACGCATCTGCCTTTAAAAGAGAAAGGGTAAGTATTTCACGTCTTCGTGTAGGCTTAAAGTGCGGTGGCAGTGACGGTTATAGCGGAATTACCGCAAACCCCCTTGTAGGCTCACTTTGTGATAAAATGGTTTCCTTTGGCGGAAGCTGTGTTTTAACCGAAGTGCCCGAAATGTTTGGCGCAGAGCATTTGTTAATGGAAAGATGCCAAAGCAAAGAGGTTTTTGACAAAACCGTTAAGCTGATAAACGATTTTAAGGACTACTTTACAAGCCACAATCAAGTAATTTACGAAAATCCCTCACCGGGAAATAAATCGGGTGGAATAACAACCCTTGAGGAAAAGTCACTTGGCTGTGTTCAAAAGGGTGGCTTGTCCCCTGTGGTTGACGTGCTTGACTATGGAGATACCCTTACAAAAAACGGCTTGTCCCTTTTAAACGGACCGGGAAATGACATAGTTGCGGTAACAAATCTAACTGCCTGTGGCGCACATATTATTTTATTTACCACAGGAAGGGGAACTCCCTTGGGCGCACCTGTGCCAACAGTTAAAATTTCAACAAACAAAGAACTTTATGACAAAAAGAGAAATTGGATTGACTTTGACGCTTCTCCCATAATTGAAGGACAAAGCAAGGACGATCTAACCCAAGCGCTGTTAGATTTTATAATAGAGATTGCCTCGGGAAAAAAAGCCAAAAACGAAATAAACGGATTTAGCGAAATTGCAATATTTAAGGACGGTGTTACATTATAATGAGCTACATTAAGGAAAACTTTTTACTAAAAAACAAAACAGCGGAAAGGCTATATTTTGACTATGCAAAAAATATGCCTATTTTCGACTATCACTGCCACCTGCCGGAAAAGCAGATACTTGAAAATAAGAAATTTAATGACATTTTTGAAATTTGGTTAGCGGGAGACCACTACAAATGGCGTCTTATGCGTAACTATGGCATTGACGAGGAGTATATAACAGGCTCAAAATCCAACAAGGAGAAGTTTTTGGCATACTGTAAAACCCTGGGCGCAGCCTTCGGCAACCCACTTTACCATTGGTCACAGGTTGAATTAAAGGAATATTTCGGCTGCGAGCTTGAAATTAACGAAAAGAATGCAGATGCAATATGGGACTTTTGTAATGACTACATTCAAAAGCACGAGGTAACTCCACAGTCCTTAATTGAAATGTCAAACGTAACCCACGTTTTTACAACAAATGAGGTATTTGACGATTTGACAACCTTTGAAAAAATCAAGGAAAAGGGCTACAAATTCACAGTAATTCCCGCCTTCCGTGCCGATAAAATAATGAACATTGACGCAAAGGATTACCTAACCTCACTTGAAAAATTGGAGAAGGTAACACATAAAATTTCATCCTTTGGCGACCTTGAAAGAGCTATTGAAAAAAGATTACAGGAGTTTATCAAGGTAGGCGCAAGAGCAAGTGATATAGCTCTTGAGTGCGTTTATGACGTTTATCAAAGAGATGAGGCAAAAAAGGCTCTTTACAAGAGAATGGACGGCAAGGAAGTAGATGAGAGTGAGGCTGAAGCCTTTAAGGGCTACCTTACCTACTACCTGATGAAGCTATACAGCAAGTACAATATAGCAACAGAGCTACACGTGGGCGCTATGCGTAACAATAACGGAAAAATGCTTGAAAAGCTTGGACTTGACACAGGCTTTGACAGTATTTCCGACAAAAACAGCGTATCAAAGCTATCTCGCTTAATGGATAAGCTAAATAGTGAAGACAGCCTGCCAAAGCTAATTCTATTTAATCTGAATCCAAAAATGAACTGTGAGCTTATGACAATTCTCGGTTGCTTCCAATCAAGCGAGGCGCAGGGCAAAATTCAATACGGTCCTGCTTGGTGGTTCCTTGATAACAAGGTGGGAATGAAAAAGCATTTAGAGGACTTGTGCGCAACAGGACATATCGGCGCATTTGTAGGTATGCTGACAGACAGCCGTTCATTATTGTCCTACCCACGTCACCACTATTTCCGTAGAATTTTGTGCAGCTATCTTGGTACACTTATTGAAAACGGTGAAATGACACAAGACCTTGAATTTGTAGGACAGGTTGTTAAAAACATTTGCTACAATAACGCAATCAGGTATTTTAATATATGATTTTTGAAAATGCAAAATGGATAATTCATCCACAAAATAAGCTTTATGAGCCTGTGCGCTTTAATACGGAATTTTCATTCATAAAGCCAATTAAAAGGGCAACCTTAAATATAACTGCCCTTGGCTGCTACTACGCTATGATAAATGGGGAAAGAGTTGGGGACTTTATTCTTGCCCCCGGCTTTACCTCACATAAAAGAGTACAATATCAAAGCTACGATGTAACCTCTATGGTAAAAGAGGGCAACAACGAAATAGAGGTTATAATATCGGAGGGCTGGTATAAGGGCAAAATCAATTTCGGTGTGGATATGGGTGGACCGGAAAAGAAAAAAGCATTAATAGCCGAGCTTACAGTTACCCTTTCGGATGGGGAAAAAATAGTAATTCCCACAAGCGAAAAATGGTGTGCCAAAAAGGACAAATTAAGAATGGCAGAGCTATACGATGGCGAAATTGTTGATATGCTCTTTGAGGACAAAGGGGTAAATGCCATAGTCCTTGACCACGATAAGAAAATGATTGTAAAGCAACAGGGCGAATTTGTAAAGGAGCAGGAAGCAATAAAGCCGATAGCCATATTCAAAGCGCCTAACGGAGATACAATAGTTGACTTCGGTCAAAACCTGACAGGCTACTTTGAATTTGAAACAATGGCACAGGCAGGGGACAAGGTGGAATTTACCGTTTGCGAGGAGCTTGACAAATACGGTAACTTCTATAACGAAAACTATCGTGACGCCAAGGCAAGATTTGAGTATATCTGTCATAATGGCTACAATAAGTACAAGCCAATCCTTGCCTTTTGGGGCTTTAGGTACATAAGAGTTGATAGCTTCCCCTGTGAAATTACAAAAGAGAATATAAGAGCAATAGTTGTTCACTCTCAAATGAAGAGAACAGGCTATCTTGAAAGCTCTGACCCCTTACTTAATAAGCTGTTTTCCAATATTATTTGGGGACAAAGGGGAAATTTTTTAGATATACCAACCGATTGCCCGCAAAGAGATGAAAGACAGGGCTGGACAGGGGACGCAACGGTTTTTTGCAAAACCGCATCCTATAACTACAATGTTGAAAAATTCTTTGAAAAATGGTTAACCGATTTAAGGCTTGACCAGGGTAAAAAGGGCAATATTCCAAACATAATTCCTCAAACGGTATGCTGGGATTGGTCAACTACCGATAAAACAGGAGCAGTCTGGGGAGACAGCGCAACTATTATACCGTATCAAATGTACCTGACCTATGGAAATACCGATATTTTAAAAAAGCAGTTTTCCTGTATGAAAAAATACATAGGCTACATTGAAAAAAACACAACAACAAAATACCTGTGGACAGGCTGTGACCAATTCGGAGATTGGTTAGGGCTTGACTCCCCCGAGGGAAGCTACCGTGGCTCAACAAATGAGGACTTCATAGCATCCGTATTTTATGCTCATTCTGTGGGAATTGTGGTGAAGGTTGGAAAAATTTTAAACAAAAATGTTGATTATTATGAAAAGCTTCACTATAATATATTAAGAAAAGTAAAGGAAACCTTTAAGGAGTACAAAACTCAAACGGAATGTGTCCTTGCCTTATACTTTGATATAGCTGAAAATAAAAGTGCCATAGCAAAGCAATTAGCTGAAATGATAAAGGAAAACGGCAACAGGCTTAAAACAGGCTTTGTGGGAACTCCTTATCTTTTATATGCCTTATCGCAAAACGGTTACAGCGAGGTAGCCTATGACCTTTTATTGCAGGAAAAATTTCCATCTTGGCTTTTTTCCGTAAAGCAGGGTGCTACTACAATTTGGGAGCATTGGGACGGAAAAAATGAAAAGGGAGAATTTTGGTCTAAAGATATGAACTCCTTTAACCACTACGCATATGGCAGCGTTGGCGGCTGGGTTTATGAGGAAGCCTGCGGTATTCACGTAGTTGAAGAAAAGCCGGGCTTTGAGGAAGTGGTAATTTCCCCGATTCCAACGGACAAAATCGATTATTTAAGCGCAACAATTGAAACAAAATACGGAAAAATTCAGTCCAAATGGTATCACGAAAACGGAAAAATTCACTATTTTGTTACAACTCCCGTAAAATCCACCATTATAATTGATGGCAATCGACATATAGTTGAAAAGGGAACATATACATTTTAGTTAAAGACAAGCAAAAAGGCATTCAATGGAAAAATTTCTACATTATTATATAATAAGAGAAATTCAGGCAATTTTATTGATGATTTTTGTTAAGCTGTTGTCATTATTACCAACATTTCTTAGTGACAAAAGTGCAAAAGCCCGATTTTTTGGCTATTGTGACCTATATTTGATTATAGACAAATGACTAAAAGTGGGGGGAAAGAGGGTGAAAAAACTAAATTTTCCCCTTGACGTGTCAATAATTCACCAAAAAAACCCAAAAATTCGTTTTTTGGAATAAAAGCTGTGAGAGCTTGTGGGAATTGATTGTCAAAAGTGACAGAAATTCATATCTATAAATTAGAGAACGATAAATCAGCCTTTCAACTGTCAATTAAGGATTGATTTCTTCGCAACTAATTAAGATATGTTTTGTTATATAAAAATATGCGTACGTAATATATTTTTTAAAATTTACACTTGACAAAATAAATATCGTATGCTATAATGCTTGTGAACAGAGAGACGCTGTGGTTTTTCTTGTCGCAGAATTTCTCTATTTACTAAACGACAAGGAGGTATTAGGAGGGATGTGGTCCGTTTCAGCAGGGACCCGATAGCATTTAAGTCTGCTGGACACTAATTTTGTTTAATTTTTAATATACGAAAGGAAATCAAAACATGAAAAAGAACTTACTTATAAGAATTTTGTCTATAGTTTGCGTTCTTGCATGCTTATTTGCTTTTGCAAGCTGTCATGATGACTTGGCTACAAAAGAAGAATTAGGCACTGTAGATAATAATCTTACAGAAGTTAGTGGTAAGCTTGATAAGTTGACAGCGACTGTTAACGAAAAGGCTGACCAGGCAGTAATAGCTGAACAGCTTAAAGAAGTTTCTGATAAGCTTAAGTCTGTTGAGGCTACAGCTGATGCTGCTGCTACATTAGAAGCACTTCAGGCTGTAATTGCAGACCTTGAAGCTGTTGAAACAATTGCTAAGGCTGCTGCAGTAGATGCAGAGGTTGATGCTGCAATCGCAGAAATCAATGCTCTTATAGCTCAGGCTGCTACAAAGGCAGAGCTTGATGCTCTTAAGACAGAGCTCAAGAATGCTGACGAGACAAACGTAGAGGCAATCAATGCAAAAATTGCAGAGCTTGCTACAAAGACAGAACTTGAAGAGGTTAAGACCGCTCTCGAAACAGTAAAGGGTACAGCTGATGCTGCTGTTACAGAGGAGGCTCTTAATAAGGCTCTTAATGATCTTAAGCTTGATGACAAAATCAATGCTGCTAAGACAGAAATAAACGGCAAAATCACAGCTCTTGAAGAAAAGCTCGCTGCTGACATCAAGAAGAATGCTGATGAAATCACTGCTATAAAGAACGACATCGCTAACATCAAGATTCAGGTTGGCGACACAGCTGCTATCGACGCTCTCGTTGCAAGAGTTACTGCTCTTGAGGAAAAGCTTAACGGAATCGACGTTGACGGCTTTAAGAAGGAATATGGTGCTTTGACAGATAAGCTCCTTGACCCGGATTACGAGTATGCTTACTCTAAGTTTGTTGAAATCGTTCTTGATATTGATGAGGGTCCATATGATCCTGACGAAGCTAAGTCCGTAAGACTTCAGGCAGAGGATATCTTGTTCTCAGTAACAAGAGCTATTTCTGAGGATGGCCTTAAGGCACTTTACGAAGAGCTTGTAACAATCAAGACAAACTTAAAGACTCTTGAAGAGTCCTTAACAGAAAAGGTTGATGCTATTACATACATTAACACAAGCGCAGAGTGCATCGAGCTTGTAAAGGCTGCTGATAAGCTCTACGAAAAGATGATTGATCTTGAGATTGAGTTTGTAAACCCGGACCTCAAGGCTAAGTATGAAAGAATTTGGAATGCATTCATCGAGCTCAACGGTGGTTTAACAAAGGACGAAACAACAAACCACACAGGCTTGAAGAATGAAGCTAAGGATAAGATCGACAATGCATTCGCTGCTCTTCTTGACAGAGATGTTAAGCTTGGTAGCACAGATGCAGACGTAATCACAAACTATCAGGCTGCTATTACAGCTCTTAAGACAGCTATTGACCACAGCGCATACCGTGACCTCTACGAGGCTGGTCTTGCTGAAGGTGTTATCGACGCTGTAAAGGCTGAGGTTATTGCTGAAAAGACTGAAGCTGTAAAGAACGAGCTTTTAGCTACAAAGAGAGACGAGTACAAGGCTCCTTACGAAGCTAAATACATCGTTGAATTTATCGGCTATACACTTGCTGAAGACGAAGTAACAAAGACACCTGTTGTTGACGGTGCTTGGTACAACGAAATCATTAATCTCATCGCTGCTGACTTAAAGGCTGCTGATGGTACATTAAGCGACGAAGATGCTAAGACAAACGCTATTGCTGCTTACACAGCTGATGCTGCTGCTTATGCAACAATTGCTGACACAGCTTATGCAACAGTAAATGCTCTTGCTTCCGCTAAGGTTAACGAGACAGCTGTTAAGAATGAGCTTTATGCAAAGGGCGATGCTGATATCGCTACAGACGCTGCAAAGGCTGCAAACGACTATGTTGCAACTGATGCCGGCGACAAGGAAGTATTTGTAAGAGCTATGGCTGAGTCCCTCTACAATGAGGATGCTGCTGAGGCTATTGCTGAAAGATATAACAATATGCTTAAGGCTGCTGCTAATGCTGCTACACTCGTAGGCGATGTTAAGACAATTCTTCTTAACTGGGATAACACAGGATTACTCTGGAATGATACAACTGCTGCTGATGCATTCAACAACATCAAGGCATGGGTTGAAAACGTTGATTACAAGTCCGCTAATGAGGCTTACATTGCTGCATACAAGTTCAGCGATGACAACATTAGCGACTACAACCGCGACTATGTATTCGGTACATACGCTGGTACAGTAACAAACTACGCTCAATTAACAAGCGTTATGGGCTATGTTGCTGCTTTGAATGATATTTATAACACATACAACTTCGTTGCTAAGAATGGCGACGATGAGGTTTACAATGTTGCCGGTGTTGCTGCTTTGATTAACGAAATCAAGAAGGCAGTTAACGGTGTTGACGTAGAGGGCACAATTGTTCTTGACGTTGATAACATTGCAGTTGACCTTGTAAAGGTTTCTATCAATGAGCTTTATGCTGCACTTGGCACAGCTGCAAAGGGCAATGCAAAGGCTCAAGAGCTTAACTACAAAGAAATGATTCCTGCAATCGTTCTTGAAAGAATCACAGTTATCGAAACTGCTGAAGGCAAGCTTGCAGCTATCATTACTGAGCTTAAGGCTAAGTACTACAATGAAGAAAAGCAGGCTTGGGAAGTTGATGAAATCAATGCTGCTGATGTAATCGAAGCATTTGAAAAGCGTATTGCTGACGAATACAAGACTGTTCAAGCTCATTCTACAGCTCCTGACTACGTAATCTACAATGTAACTTCTTCACTTGCTGAGGCTGCTGTCGATGGCGCTTACAAGTCATTTGAAAAGTTCACAGAGTTTGCAGGTCAGAAGTATAAGGAAGCTAAGGCTCTCATTGAAAAGCTTGAGGCTCTTGGTGAGGTTAAACTTAACCACGGTAAGGAAATCTACAACGTAACAGTTGGTCTTAAGAGCATCCTTATTGTAATCCCTGGCTTGACATACGAAACAAGATTCCCTGTTAAGAATGATACAACCGGCGAATATGAAATGGTTGACTTCTACATTCTCCAGGATAAGATTAATAACAAGTATGTTCCTGAGTATAGCGCACTTGCTGCAAATGCTGTTGCAAAGGCTGAAGCACTCAAGACAGAAATTGATGCACTTGTTGCATCTGTTGGTGACAAGGCTAACAAGCTTGACAACTTCAACGCAATTGTAAAATTAATGTACAAGGTTGAAAATGAATGGCTCAACGCATTCTACTCCAACGATATGTTGGCAAAAGATGGTGCTGATAAGTATGAGACAGCTGCTAACGTACTTGCTGCTATTAAGGCTGCTGTTGAGGCAACAACTGATACTAAGATCATCGGTAAGAATGGTCCTACATACGAATTCCTTTCAAACGAAACATACAAGTCACTTGAAGATATTACAAAGACTGCTATTGCTACATACAGAACAGTTGAAAAGTTGGCTGCAAACTGGATTGAGGATGCTGAAGCTATCGTTAACGGTGGTAAATACACATTCCACGATTGGGATAAGGAAGGTAAGAACTTCAAGAATATTGAAGAAGCTTACGCAAAGATCGTTAAGGATTACTACATTATCACAGCTCTTGCTGCTGATACAGATCCTGACTTCGGTCTCTACGATGCACACGAAGCATTCATCATTGAATACAACAAGTGCAAGACAGCTGCTGAAAATGCTGCTACTGAAATCGGTAAGATTGAAACTGCTATAAGCAATCTTGGTGCATATAGCACAATCACACTTGACAATACTGCTGACAGAAAAGCTGCTGTTGACGCTATTAAGGCTATGATTTCAGCATTCGAAACTAACTTCTGTGGCAAGGCTCAGACTGATGGTGACATCGATGCTGATCTCCTCTTCTACCTTGCTAAGTATGACGCATTAGTACAAATCGCTGAATACTGGGTAAGCAGAAAGACTGAATGGCCAGCAACATGGAACGCAGTTGAATCCTTCAACGCTACAATCGAGGGTATCGATAGTGGTATCGAAGAGGCTGTTGAATACGGTATTGATAAGTATGAAGCAGTTAAGAACTATATCACAGTTGAAAAGTCCGCTGTTGATACAGAAATCAACAACGCTGCTACAGTTACTCCATAACTTAATTAGTTAAATGCGTTTCGCACATACCCAGTGCGAGATTACCCCTCCAAACCACCCATGGGAAACCATGGGTGGTTTTTCCTTGCATATTGAAAACCCCACGACTATTGTGGGGCTAAAAATAGATTTACCGATGAGTATAAAAATTCAAGCAGCAAGGCGATGGAAAATTGTTAGACGAAAGAAGTCTTAGGGGCAATACCTTACTTTATAATCATAACCACCAGTTGCACTGGTGGCATGCATACCCCTAGAAGGGGATATTACAGGCTTACCCTCG
>JAGATW010000112.1 GCA_017621085.1 Clostridia bacterium
ACCCCTATTTTGGCAATAAAAAAGCCATAACACCGATATTTTCGTATCAAAATTATGGTTTCTTTATGGTGCGAGAAACGGGACTTGTTCTTGAATTTTTTGAGGCAATGAGTGCGAAAATTATAATTGTGCCTCAAAAATCCATCGGTCTAGGGGTCCTCAAGCCGAGATTGTGAGGCTTGGGGCTTTCGTGCACCACTAAAAAACATTCCCCGAATGTTTTTCTTAACGCTGGGTTCAAGCCCCTATTTAACATAATACAAGAAAACAAAAAAGACACCAAAAACGGTGTCTTTTTGTTTTGGTGCGAGAAACGGGACTTGAACCCGTACGAACAAATCACACGCCCCTCAAACGTGCGCGTCTGCCAATTCCGCCACTCTCGCATATATTTTGCAGGTCTTGCAACCTTGCTTGACTATTATACTAAAATGAAATCGTTTTGTCAATACCTTTTTTGAATTTTTTTAAGAAAATTTTCTTTTTTTTAATAACACTTAAAAAACTTATATTTGCAAAGCAAAAACCACTCTTCAAAATGAGGAGTGGTTTTATGTAAGCTTTAAAAATTAGTCAGCAAGAACTGAAATCTTGTTGCTTGTGATCTCTGTTACAAGGTCAACAATCCAAGCAATAAAGTTACCAATACCGGTAACAAGAACAAGGATACCAACAACAAGTGTTACAACATTCTTTGTTTCCAAGAATCTGATGATACGGTAGATACCACCGATAACAGCACCAAGGAAAAGTTGAAGAAGAACCTTAACAATCTTTGGAAGTGCCTCGTAAGAAGCTGTAAGTGAATTATTAGCCATTGAACTACCCTCCTATATTATTATTAAAGTGTTAACTTTAACGATTTAATTATATCATAACATAGTTAAAATAGCAAGATATTTTTTAATAAAAGATTAATTTTTCCCCTTAAATAATTTAAGCAAAAATAAAATTAAAGTACATAACAAAAAAACTTGCATATTTATTATAAATATGATAAAATATATTAGATTATATTATAAAGGAATTAATATGATAACTACAAATAATTTTGTAAACGAATTAGACCTTGCTTTACAAGAAAAGCACAAGGGCGAAATTCGTCAAAAAATAAAGGATAAAGGCTTGTGCGCCTTCGTGTTCACTCTTGGCTGTCAGCAAAACGAGGCAGATAGTGAAAGAATACGTGGGGTGTTAAGAGAGGTAGGCTATAAAATAACCGAAAATGAGGAAAAGGCAGACTTACTTATTGTCAACACCTGTGCAATAAGAGAGCATGCTGAAAGGCGCGCCCTTTCCATAATTGGTAGATTTAAGCATTACAAGGCTAAAAACCCGGACATTATTATCGGTGTCTGTGGCTGTATGACTGCGCAGGAGCATCGTGCAAACCAAATTAAGCATTCCTATCATTATGTTGACTTTACTTTTGGGACAAGCATGCTTTATCGCTTGCCGGAATTTATAAATAATGCATTAAATAAGGGTAAGCGTCGCTTCCTTTTAGATAGCGAAAAGCCACAAATTGCCGAAGGACTTGAAATTGAAAGAGAAAGCAATTATAAGGCTTGGGTCAGCATTATGTACGGCTGCAATAACTTTTGTACATATTGCATAGTGCCATATGTTCGTGGCCGTGAGCGTAGCCGTAATATGAAGGACGTCCTTGATGAAGTTAAGGATTTAGCAAAAAGAGGCTACAAGGACATTACTCTTTTAGGTCAAAATGTAAATTCCTACGGTAAGGATTTAGAGGGTAAGCCAACAATTGCAGACCTTTTAAATGAAATTGCCAAAATAGAGGGCGATTTTATGATACACTTAATGACATCACATCCAAGGGATGCATCAAGTGAAATGATAGAGGCGCTTTCTAAAAATCCTCACTCAGCAAATCATTTTCATTTGCCCTTGCAAAGTGGCTCTGATGCGATTTTGAAAAAAATGAATCGCCACTACGATAAACAACGCTATCTTTCAATAGTAGATGAATTAAGGGAAAAGAATAAGGGCATAACCTTTACAACGGACATAATAGTAGGCTTCCCCGGGGAAACCGAGGAGGACTTTAATCAAACCGTTGAAATTGTGAAAAAGGTACGCTTTGACTCAATATTTTCATTTATCTACTCTCCAAGAAAGGGAACCCCTGCATACGAAATGGAGCAGGTGCCGGAGGAAATAAAGCACAAAAGATACGATTATTTATGTCAGGTGCAAAACGAAATTTCAAACGAAATTAACCAAACCTATGTTGGTAAGATAATTAGAGTTTTAGTTGACGGAAAAAGCAAAAATAACGAAAACGTATATACATCACGCACAGAGGGTAACAAAATAGTTCACTTTGAGTGTGATAATGATTATACAGGCGAATTTATTAATGTTAAAATCACTAAGGCAGATACATTTGCCCTATATGGTGAAAAAATATAACAAAAGCAAAGGAGAAAAAGCTATGGAAATTATGGAAATAGCAGCACAGCTTGGTCAAGCAATAAAGGCTGACGAAAGAATTACAAAAATGAACGAGGCAAGAGTGGCTTACGAAAAGGATGAGGACATCCAAAAGCTTATGCTTGAGTACAACACTCAGCAAATCGCACTTGCAGAGGAATACAAAAAGGACCCTGTTGACGAAAACATTGTAAATGCAATCGAAAACAGACTTAACGAAATTGTATCAGCAGTTACAACAAACCCTGTATTCATTCAGGCTAACGAGGCTCAGGAGGCTGTTAACAAGCTTATGAATGAGGTAAATGCTGAAATCGAATTCCAAATCACAGGTCAGCGCCCATGCTCACATGATTGCAACTCCTGTGGTAGCGACTGTGGACATCACCACCACTAATTAAAATAAGCAAAGAGAGGAGAAAACAGTATGACATCTATGATGCTACAATATCTCGAGATAAAGGAACAATATAAAGATTTTATACTGTTTTACCGTCTCGGAGATTTTTATGAAATGTTTTTTCAGGACGCTATAACTGCATCAAGAGAGTTAGAGCTAACCCTGACAGGCAGAGATTGCGGTGAAAAGGAAAGAGCGCCTATGTGTGGCGTTCCTTTTCATAGCGTTGAGCCATATATCGGCAAGCTTATATCTAAGGGCTATAAGGTTGCAATATGTGAGCAGGTAGAGGACCCTGCAACAGCTAAGGGCATTGTAAAGCGCGAGGTGGTAAGAGAAATTACCCCCGGTACAGTTGTTGAAAGCTCCTTGCTCAGCGAAAACAAAAACAACTATTTATGCTCCCTGTATTTCGATAAGGATATGGTGGGAGTTTCCTTTGCAGATATTTCCACAGGTGAAATATGTGCAACAAGCTTTGAAAATGAGCCAAGTAAGGTTTTAAACGAGCTTGGCACATATGCGCCAAAGGAAATTATTACAAACCTTAATAAAGCACAGGGCGCATACCTTACAGAATTTGCAAAGGAGCGCTTAGGCGCACTTTGTGAATTTGAAATGGATAGCTATTTTAGCTATGCCGAGTCCACCCAAAGAGTATTAACTCAATTCGGCAAGGAATTTTTAGACACACACTCAGAGGATGAATGTGTAATTAGCGCAGTAGGCGCAATTCTTGAATACATAGTAAAGACACAAAAAATAGATATTTCCTACATTAATAATATTGACGTGTACGCACAGGGTCAGTTCTTGGAAATGGACCTGAATACAAGACGCAACTTAGAGCTTTGCGAAAATATGCGTACAAAGGAAAAAAGAGGAAGCCTTTACTGGGTTCTTGATAAAACTAAAACCTCAATGGGCGCAAGAATGTTAAGGAATTACGTGGAGCACCCACTCCTTGACGTTAAAAAAATTAATGCAAGACAAGGGGCAGTATCAACCCTTGCCGATAACATTGTATTAAGGGAAGAAATAAGCGAACAGCTAAAAAGTGTACTTGACCTTGAGCGTCTTATGACCAAGGTAGTTTACGGTACAGCCAATGGCAAGGATATGCGTGCTATTTGGTCAACCCTTAGTGTAATTCCGAATATTAAAAATCTCTTATTTACAGTTGGCACACCTGAGCTTACCTATATAAGAGACAATCTTGATACTCTTGAGGACATTTGTACCCTTATTGATAGTATGATAGTAGATTTACCACCATTTTCCATAAGAGAGGGTGGCTTTATAAAGGACGGCTTTAACGAAAATGTTGACAGCCTTCGCTCTATTATGACTGATGGTAAGGGCTGGATTTCGAAAATTGAAGAGGACGAAAGAGAAAAAACAGGCATTAAAACCTTAAAAATAGGCTACAACCGTGTATTCGGCTACTATATTGAGGTAACAAAGTCACTAATTTCTCAAGTTCCCGATAGATATATAAGAAAGCAAACGCTTTCAAATTGCGAAAGATATATAACCGAGGAATTAAAGAATATGGAATCAAGCGTCTTAGGGGCAAGTGACAAGCTTTGCGCCCTTGAGTACGACCTATTCTGCGATTTAAGGGAAAAGGTAAGCGACAATCTTAAGCGCATACAAAGAAGCGCTAATATGCTTGCCCGTCTTGACGTTTATATTTCCTTAGCCGAGGTAGCGGTTAAAAATAACTATGTCTGCCCGGACGTGGATTATAGCGACGTTTTAGATATAAAGGACGGTCGTCATCCGGTTGTCGAGCAGTTTGTTAAGGATAGCTACTTTGTTCCAAATGATACATATTTGAACACAACAACAGATAAAATGGCACTTATTACAGGACCAAATATGGCAGGTAAGTCAACCTATATGCGTCAAAGCGCACTTATTGTGCTAATGGCACAAATAGGCTCATTTGTTCCTGCAAAGAGTGCAAGAATTGGCGTTGTAGATAAGCTGTTTACCCGTGTCGGAGCATCTGACGACTTAGCCTCAGGTCAATCAACCTTTATGCTTGAAATGACAGAGGTTGCCTATATTTTATCAAACGCAACTAAAAAGAGCTTCATTATCTATGATGAAATAGGCAGAGGCACATCAACCTTTGACGGTATGAGCATCGCAAGAGCAATTGCAGAATTTACCGCAGGCAAAAAAATCGGTGCAAAATCAATGTTTGCAACCCACTACCACGAGCTAACCTCTCTTGAAGAGGAAATAAAGGGCATTGTTAACTATAACATTGCAGCAAAAAAACGTGGCGAGGACATAATATTCCTTCGTAAAATCGTAAAAGGACCAACCGATGATAGCTACGGCATTGAGGTGGCAAGGCTTGCAGGAGTACCAAACGAGGTTGTAAAGCGCGCAAGAGCAATTTTAAGCCAAATGGTAGAAAATGGCTTTGTGGAGTCTTCACCAAAAAAGGCTGCACCTGTTCAAGAAATAAATGCAACAATGTCCTTTGAGGATATGGGCATTTATGAGGCAGCAGATAAAATTAAAAAGATAGACATAAATACATTAACTCCAATCGAGGCTATGAATTTTGTCTATGAGTTGAAAAAATTAATTAACTAAAATTACTTAAAGAAAGGGGATAAAAATGGGAAAAATTAATGTTCTTGGCTTTGATGTAGCAAACCTAATAGCTGCAGGCGAGGTAGTTGATCGCCCATCCTCTGTCGTTAAGGAGCTTTTAGAAAATGCAATAGATGCAGGAGCAACAAAAATAACCGTTGAAATTAAAAACGGTGGTAGCTCCTTTATAAGAATTGCAGACGATGGCTGTGGAATGGAGTATGACGACTTGCCAACTGCCATTTTACGTCACGCAACAAGTAAAATTAAAAATGCAGACGATTTAAATGAAATTATGACCCTTGGCTTCCGTGGTGAGGCATTGGCTGCCATTTCCTCTGTATCTAAGGTGAGAATTATGTCAAGGCAAAGGGGCTCGGAAATGGGCGCTATGCTTGAAGCTCACGGTGGTGAAATTCGAACTCATATTAAATCGGGCTGTACAGAGGGAACAACTGTAATCGTAGAGGACATATTTTATAATGTCCCTGCAAGAAAGAAATTTTTAAAGTCAGACAGAGCAGAAACCTCGGCTGTTAGCGCAGTTGTAGAAAAGGTTGCTCTTTCCCGTCCCGATATTTCCTTTAGATATATAACAGACGGTAGCTTGAAATATCTAACCCAAGGAGATGGCAACCTACAAAACGCAGTTTATGCGGTTTTGGGCAGGGACGTGGCTAAAAAAACAATAAAGGTTATGCGTTCTGATGGTGGAATTAAGGTCCAAGGCTATATTTCCACACCGGAATACGCAAGCGCATACAGAACGCAGGAAAACTTTTATATTAACTCAAGATTTGTAAAAAGTAAAACTGCACAAGCGGCGCTTGAACAGGCATACGCATCATACATTCCAAGCGGTAAATTCCCATTTTGCGTGCTTAACATTATAATTGACCCATCAAGCGTTGATGTTAATGTTCATCCTGCAAAATTGGAGGTGAAATTTTCTAATGAAAAGCTTGTTTTTGATGCAGTTTATTATGCTGTAAGAACAGCGCTTGACAGTAGCATACAAAGGCCAACTCTATATAATGAGCCTAATGCTTCAAGTAAGGGCAAGGAGCTGATTTCAACTCCATTCCCTGTAACCGATAGGTCAGAAAAGACTCCAAAGGCTGAAAAGATAGTATTTGATACTAATAGCAATTTTGGTGTTTTAAGACAAGATAATACAATTAACTATTCTGACTTGCAGTTACCAAAAAAGGAAGCTCCCGTATCTTCGCCTTCAAACGATTATGCTGATGAGGAGGCATTTTCCTTAAGCTTCCCCAAAAAGCAAGATGTAAAAGCCGAGCCTATAAGACCAATACAGCAAGCTCAAGAGATTTACGCTGAAAACCCAAAAATCACAGGGGACGTGTCTGATTTTGGCAAAAAAGCTGATGAAATCAGCGATACACCAAGCAATGAAAAGGTCGTTCCGGAGTATAAAATAATAGGTGAGGCATTTAATTCCTATGTAATTGTGGAAATGGGCGATATAATGTATCTTATTGATAAGCATGCGGCCCACGAAAGAATTATATTTGAGGACTTAAAGAAAAAGCTAAGCTTGTCCACTCCATCATCTCAAATGCTTATGCTACCAATAGTTACTCACTTAAATAACGAGGAATTAGTAGCATTACATCAATATGGTGATGAAATTAAAAAAACGGGCTTTTCCTATGATATTGATGATAAGAGCGTTTATTTAAATGAAATTCCAGCGGAAATAGAAATAAGTGGCGCACAGGATGCCTTTAGCACTCTTGTATCAAGGCTTGTGAGCAAAGAGGGCTATGGAGAATTAACAAGATATGAGTTTTTTGAAAAGGCTCTTTATCAAGCATCCTGTAAGGCAGCAATAAAGGCTGGCAGAATTTACGATAGCGCCCATATTAAATGGATTTGTGACAAGGTATTAACCCTTGACAACATAAAATACTGTCCGCACGGACGTCCAATAGCCTTTGAAATTACAAAGCACTTCTTGGAAAAGCAATTTGAAAGGATAAAATAAATGTTTAAGGTTTTGAAAAAGGATGGCAAGGCAAGACGTGGAGTTATGGAAACTGTGCATGGCACAATACAAACTCCCGTGTTTATGAATGTCGGCACCTGTGCTGCTATTAAGGGTGGAATTTCCACAACGGACCTAAAGGAGCTAAAGTGTCAGGTTGAGCTATCCAATACATATCATTTACATATTCGACCTGGGGATAAGCTTATTCACGACCTTGGTGGAATACACAAGTTTTTTAATTGGGACAAGCCTGTATTAACCGATAGTGGTGGATTTCAGGTTTTCTCCTTAGCACAGCTAAGAAAAATCAAGGAGGAGGGCGTATATTTCGCCTCCCACATTGATGGTAAGCGCATATTTATGGGACCTGAGGAATCAATGCAAATTCAGTCAAATTTAGCATCTACAATTGCTATGGCATTTGATGAATGTATTGAAAATCCTGCACCATATGAATACACAAAGCAATCCTGCGACAGAACCGTTCGCTGGCTTGTTCGCTGTAAGAACGAAATGGCAAGGCTAAACTCCTTGCCCGAAACAATAAACAAAAATCAGCTCCTTTTTGGTATTAACCAGGGTAGCGTTTATGAGGATTTACGTATTGAGCATATGAAGCAAATTGCAGAGCTTGATTTAGATGGCTATGCAATAGGTGGCCTTGCAGTTGGTGAGGCGACTGAGGATATGTATCGTATAATAGACGTAGTAGAGCCATATATGCCTGAAAACAAGCCAAGATACTTAATGGGTGTAGGAACGCCTTGCAATATTTTAGAGGCTGTACACAGAGGTGTTGACTTCTTTGACTGCGTAATGCCAAGCCGTAACGCAAGACACGGTAATTTATTTACCTGGCACGGTAAAATGAACATAATGAACGAAAAGTATATGCGTGATTCTCGTCCAATTGATGAGGGCTGCTCTTGTCCTGCCTGTCGTGATTATTCGCGTGCTTATATAAGACATCTTTTAAAGGCAAAGGAAGCACTTGGTATGCGACTTTGTGTTTTACATAACCTTTATTTCTATAATGAGCTTATGGAAAAAATAAGAGAGGCTATGGATGGAGATTATTTTGAAAGCTTCTATCAAAAATACAGGAACATTTTAGGTGAAAGAAATCCTGACTAAAATAAAATTGAGAGGAAAAAGTGCGACACGTGTCGCTAAAATAGCTATGAATAACAACATTATGCTTTACCCACAGGGAAAAACCAAGGCGCTTACCTTTAGCTTTGACGATGGTGAAAAAAACGATATTCGCCTATGCGAATTGTTTAACAAATATGGCTTAAAGGGTACATTTAACTTAAATAGTGGACTTATGACTAAGGAGCCAAGCGAAAAAAGCTCTAAGGTTGCTCTTTCACAAATCCCACAGGTTTATAAGGGACACGAGGTTGCGGTTCACACAGTACACCACCCATTCCTTGAAAAAATGACAAGCACTGAAATTGCAGTTGAAATTCTTGACGACAGACGCACTCTTGAGGAGTACACCGGCTACGTTGTACGTGGTATGGCATACCCATTTGGCACATATAACGACGATGTTATAAGAATTGCCAAGGACTTAGGAATTAAGTATTCACGTGGTGTTCATTCTCACTATGGCTTTAGTGTGCCTACAAAATGGCTTGAAATGCCTGCTACCTGCCACCAAGCAGACGAAAAGATTTTTGATATTGCAAAAACCTTTGTAGAGGAAAGCGCAACAAAGGATTGGAGAAGCACAGTTGGTTGGCTTTTCTACATTTGGGGTCACTCCTATGAATATAGAAACGAGGACGACTGGGCAAGAATGGAAAAGCTATGCTCATATCTTTCAAATCGTGACGATGTATGGTATGCAACAAATATTGAAATTTACGATTATGTTGAAGCATACAGAAGTCTTTGCTATTCCGTTGACCTTGAGCGCGTTTACAATCCAAGCTCAAAGGACATTTGGTTAATGCACGAGGGCAAGGTAGTAATGGTTCCGTCTAATAAGGAAGTTAAGCTATAAAAAGTAAAAGGAAGAATTTTCTAAAAGGATTCTTCCTTTTTTGTTGCTAATTAAATAAATTTCATTAGCATTTTATATTTATTATAGTTAATATTAACTCTTTACAATTAAATAAAAATATGCTATAATATAATAAATCCTAACATTAAGCGTTCAAGCTGCGTGAAAGGATGCGTTAGCATAAGTAAATATATGGTGTAACACCATTTTAAAAGCTATTATTGCCGCATCCTTAAAAATAGGATGTGGCATTCTTTTTTGGAGGAAATTATTATGGAAACACGTGTAGCTGTTATGAGTATAATTGTTGAAAATGCAGAGGCAGTTGAAAAAATCAATGCTCTTTTGCACGAAAGCAGTGAGTATATAATTGGTAGAATGGGCATACCATACCGTAAAAGGGAAATTAGCATCATTAGTATAGCTCTTGACGCTCCACAAAATGCAATTGCCACCCTGTCCGGCAAAATAGGAGGCTTAGAGGGAGTTAGCGTAAAAACAGCTTACTCTCAAATATTATCAGATGAATAATGAAATTTTAGAAATCATAAATAAGCTAAGGACAAATCACTCCTTAGAGCTTATGGAATACAAAATGCTCATTGATAATATTTCCCCGGAAATAAGTGAGCATCTTGCTATGTTAGCAGTTAAGGAGCAACAAAGGATTTATTCAAATAAGATATACATAAGAGGTCTTATTGAAATAAGTAATATTTGCAAAAATGATTGTCTTTACTGCGGTATTAGAAAAAGCAACAAAAATTGCATGCGCTATCGCTTACTGCCAAATGAAATTCTTGAATGCTGTGAGCGTGGTTATAAATTAGGCTTTCGCACCTTTGTTTTACAGGGTGGGGAGGACGGTTATTTTACCGACGAGGTTTTATGTAAGCTAATTACAGAAATAAAGTCAAAATACCCCGATTGTGCAATTACTCTTTCCTTAGGTGAAAGAAGCTATGAAAGCTATAAGGCACTAAAGGAGGCAGGGGCAGACAGATATCTTTTAAGGCACGAAACAGCAACTAAGGAGCATTATGAAAAATTGCATCCTGAAAATATGTTCTATGAAGAACGTAATCGTTGCCTAAAGGACCTAAAATCACTTGGCTATCAGGTGGGCTGTGGCTTTATGGTTGGCTCTCCATACCAAACAAGTCTTGAGCTTGCAAGGGACTTAAAGTTTATCGAGGAGTTTTCCCCGGATATGTGTGGTATAGGTCCGTTTATTCCGCAAAAGGATACACCCTTTGGTAAGGAAGCTGCCGGAACATTAGAGCTTACCTGTTATTTACTATCAATTTTGCGTTTGATTAAGCCAAATTTATTACTACCTTCAACAACAGCTCTTGGAACAATAAGTCCAAATGGGCGTGAAAGGGGCATTTTGGCAGGAGCAAATGTAGTAATGCCAAATCTTTCCCCTATGTCAGCAAGAGAAAAATATACACTATACGATAACAAATCATACCTTGGTGCAGAGTCAGCACAATGCGTTAAGGAATTAGCAGAAAAAATGAACTCTATCGGCTATGAAATAGTAACCGACAGAGGAGATATAAAAAAGTAAGAAAGGAACATCTATGTCAAACTACAATCCAAAATCATTAAAGGCTGAGGAATTTATTTCCGATGCTGAAATCCGTGAAACACTTGCCTATGCGGAGGCTAACAAAAACAACCTTGAATTGATTGAAGAAATTCTTGAAAAGGCAAAGCCCAAAAAGACAGAAACAGGCTATACCTGTGCAGGTCTTTCTCACCGTGAGGCATCAGTTTTACTTGCCTGTGAAATTCCTGAGGTTATAGAAAAAATATATAAAATTGCCGAGGAAATAAAGCTTGCCTTCTATGGCAACAGAATAGTAATTTTTGCCCCACTTTATCTTTCTAACTATTGTGTAAATGGCTGTGTATATTGTCCTTATCACCTAAAGAACAAGCACATAGCAAGAAAAAAGCTAACTCAAGAGGAGGTTAAGGCAGAGGTTATTGCTCTTCAAGATATGGGACATAAGCGCCTTGCAATTGAAGCTGGTGAGGACCCTGTAAACAACCCAATCGAATATATAATCGAGTGCATTAACACAATTTACAGCGTACACCACAAAAATGGTGATATTCGCCGTGTAAATGTAAATATTGCCGCAACAACAGTTGAAAATTATCGTAAGCTGAAGGATGCGGGTATTGGTACATACATTCTTTTCCAGGAAACCTACCACAAGGAAAGCTACGAAGCACTTCACCCAACAGGACCTAAGCATAACTATGCTTATCATACAGAGGCTATGGACCGTGCAATGGAGGGTGGAATTGACGACGTAGGACTTGGTGTTTTATTTGGACTTGAGCTTTATAAATACGAGTTTGCAGGACTACTTATGCACGCAGAGCACTTAGAGGCTGTTCACGGTGTTGGTCCTCACACAATAAGTGTACCACGTCTGAAAAGAGCTGACGATATTGACCCTGATAAGTTTGATAATGGTATTGATGATGATACCTTTGCAAAAATTACAGCTTGTATAAGACTTGCAGTTCCGTATACAGGAATTATTATTTCCACACGTGAAAATGAAAAGGTACGCTCAAGACTATTACATTTAGGCGTATCTCAGGTGTCAGGTGGCTCAAGAACATCAGTTGGTGGCTACACATCAAAGGAGCGCCCACACGATACGGAGCAATTTGACGTATCCGACCAACGTACACTTGACGAGGTTGTTTGTTGGCTTATGGAAAACGGACATATACCGTCCTTCTGTACAGCTTGCTATAGAGAGGGACGAACAGGCGACAGATTTATGAGCCTTTGCAAGAGCGGTCAAATACTTAACTGCTGTCATCCAAATGCACTAATGACTTTAAGTGAGTACTTAGAGGACTACGCCTCTGAAAAAACTAAGGCTATCGGCTATGATTTGGTGGCAAAGGAGCTTATACGTATTCCAAAGGAAAAGGTACGTAAGATAGCTGAGCAAAATATTGACGATATTAAGAGCTCAAATCGTCGTGATTTCAGATTCTAAAAGGAGAATTTATGGGACTTAATGATGTTGTATCTGCCGAAAGAGTACATATTGGCTTTTTCGGTATGCGTAACGCAGGTAAATCAAGCCTGGTTAATGCAGTAACAGGGCAGTCACTTTCAGTAGTTTCCGACGTTAAGGGAACAACAACCGACCCTGTTAAAAAGGCAATGGAGCTTTTGCCAATTGGTCCTGTGGTAATTCTTGATACCCCCGGTATTGATGACGAGGGAGATTTAGGTAAATTAAGAGTAGAAAAAGCAATGCAAATGCTTTCAAGCACAAATATTGCTGTTTTGGTAGTTGATGCAAATCAAGGAATGAGCCAAGAGGACTTATTCCTTGAAAATCAATTTAAGGAAAGAAAAATTCCATATATTGTTGCATTTAATAAGGCTGACTTAATAGACAAGGAAAATGACTTAAATGAAAATCAGCTATATGTCAGCGCAAAAACGGACAAGGGCGTAAAGGAGCTTAAGGAGCTTTTAGGCAAAATAAGTAAAAGCATTTCTTCGCCAAAGCTCTTAGTAAAGGACCTATTAAACAAGGGAGATATTGTTGTCCTTGTAACCCCAATTGATGAAGCTGCTCCTAAGGGTAGAATTATTTTACCGCAGCAAATGGTATTAAGAGATATTTTAGATGCTCACGCAATCGCCATTGTATGTCAGGATGATGAGCTTGACCAAACACTAAAGTCACTTGCCAAAGCTCCACGTATGGTTATTACTGACTCACAGGTATTTGGCAAGGTGTCAAAGGTTACGCCAAGTAATGTACCATTAACCTCATTTTCAATTTTAATGGCACGTTATAAGGGAGATTTAAAGGAGCTAATACACGGCTTTAGCGTGCTTAAATCCTTAAAGGACGGGGACAAGGTCCTAATTTCCGAGGGATGCACACACCATCGTCAATGTAATGATATAGGCACAGTTAAAATGCCTAAGTGGATTGAGAGCTTTTCTTTGGCAAAGCCGGAGTATAGCTTTACCTCCGGTGGTGAATTTCCACAGGATTTAAGCCCCTATCGTGTTATTGTTCATTGTGGTGGCTGTATGATTAACGAGGCTGAAATGAAGCACAGAATAGAAAGAGCGCAAAAGCAAGGTGTACCAATTGTAAACTATGGTATTGCAATTGCAGGAATGAACGGAATATTAAAGCGTAGCTTAGAGCTTTTCCCCGATATTTCTGCTATGCTTAATTGAAAGAGGTTTTTATGATAGATTTTAACAAGCTTGAAGAAAAGGTTATTAACAGCTTTTATGATGGCAATGGTGATTTTTTTGTTAAAATGTTTGTTGATGATAAAAATAAAATTATGAAGGGGTGCCTGAAAGAGGGCGCGTCAATTGGACTGCACACCCACGAAACCTCATCAGAAATTATATTTATTATCTCAGGCACAGGCAAGCAAATAATAGACGGACAAGAGGAAATTTTAAAGGCAGGTGATTGCCACTATTGTAAAAAGGGGCAAAGCCATACCTTTATTAACATAGGAAATGAGGACCTTGTTTTCTATGCTGTTGTACCACAGCAATAAGGCGATTTATGGAAAAGATAAAAAATAGTATTGAATTAACCTTAAATAACACAATAAAGGAAAATGAAAGACTGTATTCAAGCTTAACTGATAGCATTTCCCTTGATGCCTACGAGCCAAAGGGCGAGATTTGGACAAGTGCCTTGCAAAGTGCATTAAACGAGCATCAAATTGTGTATATTCCTAAAAGGGAAAAGCCATATATAATTGATAATTCCATAGTCGTTCCATCTAATCGCAGAATAATAGCAGACAATGAAGCAAGAATTAAGCTTTTAGATGGTGTTAGTGTTTTAATGCTAAGAAATCAAGACACAGCTGACGGAACACATATGCCAATTACCGCAAAGCGAAGTGAAAATATTTCAATTGAGGGTGGTATTTGGGAGGACTGGTGTCCACATCGCATGGGCTATGGTAAAAGTGGAAAATACGACACGTGTCGCAGCTTTTTTGGTGTTTCCACCTATATGCTACTTGAAAATATTAACCACCTAACCTTAAAAAATATGACCTTTAAAGGTTGCGGCGGCTTTGCTATACAAATAGGTGAGGCAAAGGATGTTGTAATTGAAAACATCACCTTTGATTCCTGCTATGCTGATGGTGTGCACGTAAACGGAAACGTTGAAAATATCTATATAAGCAATGTTAAGGGCTATGTAGGGGACGACTTAGTTGCCTTTAATATGTTTGACTGGCAGGATTCATCAATAAACTTCGGTCCTTGCAAAAACGTAATTTGTCAAGACCTTGACTTGTACCCAAACAGTCATTACAAGGCTTTAAGAATTGAGCCGGGAGTTTATACCTTCAAGGACGGAAAAAAGGTAGATTGCTCCCTTGAAAATGCAATTTTTAGACGCATTCGTGGTATTAAAACCTATAAGCTATATTGCCAAACCCCACCATATAAGATAGGTCAATCCCCTGAGCCCGTATCGGTTGGCAGTGGAAACAATATCTTTTTTGAGGACATTAATATAGATTTAGATGCCCCCATTGATTTGCTTAAGGAATATATAGAGAGTGACCCTATTAAGGGAAGCATAGCAGGCTTTGAGCTTGGCTTAAATGTAAAGAATATTTACTTTAAAAATATTGATATAACCTTACATCGAGATAAATACCCCTATTCCTACCTTCTTTGCATAGGACCAAAATCCTCTCGCTTTGATGATGGCACAGAGGTATTCGACCCGTATTTTTCAAGCGTTGCTCAAAACGTATATTTTGAAAATATAACAGTAAATGGCAAATGCCCAAAGGACATTTCCCCTTACGTAAGAGAAATAGTATTTGATAACCTATATGATGATATTTCATCCACAGGGTACGGTAAAATAGAAAATATAATCTATTCATAAACAAAAAAGCTCCGTTTCAAACGGAGCTTTTAGCTTTATAATAGGTCCTTAACAACCTTTGCAAAATCCCTGTAATCATCAATAGTTAAATAGTTAAAGTCTGAAAGATAAACGCTTTCATCATTTCCACCGTGACCGTAGTCATCACCTATGTAAACAACTTCGCTATGCTTGTACCCGTTTTCCTTACAATATAGGTCAAGAGCATAGTATTTGTTGTATGGCTTAGGTGACATATCAAAGGATGAGGACCCACCAACAAACACATTGTAGTCGGAAAATGCCTCTACAACTTCTTCATAAAAGGCTCTGCGCTTTTTTCTGTCCGGGTCAAAGGCTAATTTGTCAGCCTGTAAAGCCTTAGTTCCTAAAATTGGAAATGTGACACAACCGGATATATGATACTCAACATTGTCGCCTCTGTACTCAGTAAAGCCATATTTTTTACGGAAAAAGTTAACCTTTTTCTCAATATCATCCTTGTCAATTTCAAAGATTTCGTCGCGAAGAGTGTCTATAGTTTTAGTTTTTTCATTGTATTTTGCAAGCTGTAAGCCATAGTTTCCTATTATATCGATAGGATATTGGTTCATTTGGTTAAAAATGCGCATTGTCTGTCCTGCACCAACCATTAATAGCTTGTATTTCTTGGAAAGAGCATCAAGCACCATTTTATGCTCCTTATCAAGCTGCTCCTTGTGCTGAGTAAGAGTACCGTCTAAATCCATAGCAATTAATTTAATTTCATTTACGTTCATTTATCTTTCCCTTAGCTTTCTTATAATATCGGCAGGATTATTTGTTGTAATTAATTTAGCACCATATTTTAGACAAATGTCTAACTTGCTCTTTTGCGTAACACTCGCACCAATCCAAGGCTCAATCCCTTTTTCAATCAAATAATCATAAAGCGCCTTGTTTTCATTGTCAAAAATGCAAGCACAATCAAGATACTCATCAGGATTTAATGTAACATTCATCATTTCATTATATGGATAAAAGCCGTGAAGAGCATATTTCTTACCGTATTTTTTGTAAACATATTCAAGTACCCAGGCATCAAAGCTGTTAATTACAATTCGCTCCCTTAAGTTGTACCTTTCCACAAGCGTAATAACTTTTTCAATACATTCAATACATCTTGCCTCGTTGTCACTACTCCAATATTCCTTGATTTCTATATTAACAGTTAAGGAAGTAGTTGCAATCCACTCGATAAATTCATCAAAGGTAGGTATTTCCTCAAAATTAGCTGTATCTCCCACATTAAGAGCTTTTAGCTCCTCAAGTGTCATTTTTGCTACCTCACCACAAGCGTGTGCTGTACGGTTAACAACGTGGTCATGAATAAGAACTAATGCTCCGTCCAACGACAAGCGAACATCAGTTTCAATCATATCACAACCTGCTCTTTCAGCCATTTTAAAGGCGGTCATAGTGTTTTCGTAATAGTTGTAGCAATCTCCTCTGTGACCTGCAACAGCCATTCTATCCTTAAAGGTTAAATTCATATTTTGTCCCCTCTTAAATCATAGTTCAGCCACAAAACACTATACCTGTCCTTTAGGTCCTTTGCGTATTTAATGGCAGTATTAATTTTATCTTGTCCGTAAAGAGAATAAAACTCGTTTATATCAAGACCCACAAGCTTGATAATTTCATTGATTTTTTCGGAGCTTGGCATTTCGGAAAGAATTGCTTTAATTTCCTTTTCATAAAAGTAATAAATAAGCCCTCTTTCCTTTTTGTAGCTTTCTACCTTGTCCTGTAGTGCAATACAGCCATCTGCAACAATGCCATATGATTCTTTAATGTCATTTTCATAATCAGCCCTATTAGGTATAAACTGACCTCCGTCAAAATTAAGAGAAAGAAGCTCCTCTCTTATTTTTGCAGTAACATAGGTTGAGTAAAAAACATCAATTCCGTGTGGGAAATAAGGCTCGTTTTTAACAATGCCTGTAATTTCAAAAAAGTGTGATAAGTGATGCTCGCTACCGGAGGCAGGACGTGAGTTCCCTAAAAAGCTCATCATAATGCCAACAACCATAAGCGCCTTAGTTACAGCCTCAATGCTTTTTTTGTCGCGCTTAAGTATTCCGTCTGCTACCTTTAAGGTTTCATCAATCATTTCATAGGTTGTATTGTAAATATAGTCGCAGAAAAATTCACGGGTAACTAAGGTTGAAAGCTTCCAGTCATTAAGAGCAGAATACTTACCAATAATATCGCCAAAGCCTGCCTTAATCATTTCTAAGGGCGCATTACATAAAACATCGGTGTCTGCAACAATAGCACAAGGCAAGCCCGCAGGGACCGTTTCCTTCATTCCCTTTAAAATCATGGCAGCACCGCTTGATGCGTATCCGTCCATAGATGGTGCAGTAGCTACCACCATATAAGGGATTTTATTAAAAAAGGAAACATACTTGCAAAGGTCTTGTATAACTCCTGAGCCAATTCCGATTATTAAATCAATGCCATCAAGATTATTTTCAACAGTGTTAATTGCATCCTCGTTTGGAATAAGCACAGCCTTGCCTGTAAATATAACCCTTTTAATATTCTTGCCACTTAATGCTTTTTCAGTCTTTTCTCCTGCAACTCCAAAGGTATTTTCATCAGCTACCAACAAAATATTACCGTAGTCCTTGCAAAGACCTGTAAGATGGGAAATAGCCCCACTCTCCACATAAATATATTCAATAGGACAGGTGTGTGTCTTACCACAAGCACACTTAACAC
The DNA here is from genome assembly GCA_017621085.1 of Clostridia bacterium. GTDB lineage: Bacteria > Bacillota > Clostridia > Oscillospirales > CAG-272 > RGIG2000. The sequence continues at coordinate 18,192 of JAGATW010000112.1, forward strand.
CCTTTAGCATTTCATTAATGTCCATAGAATTACCTCACAAAAGTATATTTACTTAATTATAAAACAAAATGTTGCTTTATTCAAGGCTTTATGCTGCAATAATTAAAAACTTTTTGGAGAAAGTATGAAACCTAAAATTTTAATTTTAGAAAATCAACACAAGAAAACTACACGAATATTTCATATATCTTTGCAAAAGTTAAATCAAACGCCGAGAGCAACCAGCTGGCACTCTCGGCAATGTGTTTTGTTAATTTGGAAAAATAATTGTTGTAAGAGCTTTTTTCTGTTCTTCCGTTGGCAGAGCCAGCTTGCCATTGCTCAAAAGAGCAACAATGCAATGAAGCAAAAACCAACCATCAGCGTGAAAAATAAATTGCAACTCGTATTCTTTAACTTTTCGAAGATGAGATGGAACAGAGCTTAACACTGCCTCGATATATGGTGCTTTGATGTTATCAAATTCATTTTTATATTTTTCTTTGATTTTTTCACCAATTGTAAGAAGCTTTTGAAGAATTTCTTTGTTTCTTAAAACCATAATTTGCCAAGCGGTCTTGAAAAAGCCATCATAATCCCCCCAAGTTTTAATATACCCTCGTTCGGAAAGCCATGCATAATCCTCTTTTGAAAGAAGAAATTCCTCCTCGTGCTCGTATAATGAAAGAATACGCTTTGCCACCTCGTGCTCGTATTGATTAACACCAATGCGTCGCCCCGACCATTCGGTGTCGATCTTCCAAAGAGTATAGTGTGCGTTCGCGTTATAGTATGGTCCACACCAATCTCTCATGCAAACATAATCGCTAGGCAAATTTAAAGCTTTTGGTTCGATGGTAGCATGGGTAATATTATGTCCTCCGTCGGGACGAACAGTGGCAACCTCTTCAAAGCTAATCGTATTATTTAAGAATTTTTCTCCAGATACAGCAGCAATATATGGTATGAGCGACCACAACATAAAATTTTTATCTCTAAGTGGATTTTCATTCGTAGAATTGGGAAGCATTTGATTGCAGAAAATATTTTCATCATCCAAAATACCACTGTTTATTAGCTCGTCATAAAGCTCGTTGGCAAACAATTCTGCCGCCTTTTTATACATTGCGTCCTGCATTACCAAAAGCTCCACTGTCGGCTCGTCTATTATAAAATTGGAGATATACTTACCCTTAACCTGCTTTAAAAATCCGTATTCCTCCAAAAAATCAACCTCAGTTTCTACATACACGGGAGAGACGCCAAGATTATCTGCAATTTCATTAATCGTCTTTGCTTCATTTCGTATACAATAGCAAATGTTTTGTGAAAGAGCAGAACGTAAAAACTCATCAGTGGATTTAGTTCCAATAGAACCACTAATACCAACTGAAGAGAATTTAATTGGATTAAACTTTAGTTCACTTGTTTTTCTCATAGTATTCATACCTCGTTTCAATTCTTTTTTTGCTTCAAACAAGTGCCACTTGACTGTACCGAGAGGGACATTTAAATTCTTAGCAATGTCAGCTTGCTTGCAATGCTCAAAATAATATGCAATTACTATCTTGCGTTGTAGCTTTGAAAGATAAGCTATTTCGCTTTGCAATCTATGGATTGCATCAGCATTATAATCATCATCAAAATTAGAATTAGAATCAGCAATTATCTCTGCCACCTCATCAATGGGAATGCCTATAAAACTTTTTGTAGCATCTCGATAGTAATTACTGAGTGTATTATGAGCAATTGTCCAAATGAATTTGTTAATATCCCCTATATCGTCTTTAATTAAGAGCGCTCGAAACGCCTTTAACACTACATCCTGGGATAAATCCTCGGCGTCGTGAGCGTTTTTGCAACTTTTTAGTGCGAAGCCGAAGATTGGCTTAAGATATTCAGTTATGATTTTTTCAGCATTTTGTCTGTTCACTTGTTTGTACCTCGTTGAAAGCTTTCATTCATATAGACACGGATTTTACAAAAGGTTGGAACTTTTTTAAATTATATCATAAATTTTTCAATTAGTCCATATACAAGCATTTGACTTTACAATTATAGAGGATAGCCTTACGACTTGTACAATATTTTTTCATTTGTTGCCAAAATTCGACCTTAATCATACTATGATAAAGGAGAGAATACTCTCCAAGAAAGGAATTAATTAAATGGCTCAGTTTACTAATCAAGCAACTCTTACCTATGGTAATGTGGTAACAAGCTCTAACGTTGCCACAGGTGAGATAGTTACTGTTTTGTCTGCAACAAAGACAGCAATAAGAAGAGAGTATAGCCAAGGCTCAAACGTTGCTTATGTAATAAATATCGTTAACTCAGGTGCAACAGCAGTTACAGATTTAACAGTTAACGATAATTTAGGCGAGTACGAATTTGGCGTTGGTACTCTTGTGCCACTTGACTACATTGATGGCACACTTTTGTATTTCTTAGATGGCGTACCACAGCCTGCCCCCACAGTATCAACCGATAATGGCTTAACTGTTACAGGTGTTTCAGTCCCTGCAAACGGCAATGCCCTTTTGGTTTACGAGGCAAATGTAAATGGCTATGCGCCATTAAACGAGGATGGAACTATTATAAATACAGTTACAATTACAGGAGATTGTGCAAACGTAGTGGCAAGTGAAACAATTAATGCTATTTCACAGCCGCAAATTACAATTACTAAGTCGATTTCACCTGTGCCCGTTGCCTGTGGAGATAGAGTAACCTATACCTTCCAAATCCAAAATACAGGCACAAGCCCACTTGTAGCAACTGATAACGCAGTTGTAAGAGATATATTTAGCCCTGTCTTAAGTGACGTTGTAGCTACCTTAAATGGCGCGCCCGTTGATTTTACTTATAATGAAACAACAGGCGAATTTGCAACAGCCCAAGGTGCTATAACAGTCCCTGGGGCAACCTATACCCAAGACCTAACAACAGGCCTTTGGAGCATAACCCCGGGTAGTGCCACCCTTGTTGTCACAGGCACAATTTAATTTTGTTAAAAATCACTCCTTACCCAAAAGGTATGGAGTGATTTCTTTTAAAATATAATTGAAAAATCATACAAGCTATGATATAATTTGTATATCTAACAAATACAAAGGGCTGGTATTAAAATGAACTTTAAAACAGAAACAAAAAATCCTATAAAATCACAGGAAATAAAGGAAATTAAGAGTGGCGAGATAAGTGAATATCTTGTTAAAATAGAATTTGATGGCAAGGTCTCTCCAAGTAAATATTCTATAATTTGGGAAGAGGAGCAAATTGATATTCTCGGATTTTGGTCATCCCTAACAGGCACACATCATATCATAAGCCCTGATTGGAATATGAGAAGGGAAGAGAGCAGAACAGCATCATGTATGCCTCTTATAGCTCTTTTCAGCAAATCAAGTGATAATAAAGTAACAGTTGCATTATCTGACCCATCAAGCCCATCTTCATTAATGGCAGGAGTAGTAGAGGAGAATGGCTGTGTAAAAATTCAAGTAGATTTATTTTCTCAGCTTTGCCCTGCAATTACAGAATATGAGGTAATTATAAGAATAGATAAAAGAAAGCTACCACTTTATCAGTGCATAAAGGATACAAGAAAATGGTGGGGTAGTCTGGGTTATGAGTGTGCATATACACCTGAATACGCAAAGCTACCAATGTATTCAACCTGGTATAGCTTTCATCAACATACAATCCCCGAGGAAATTATTTACGAATGTAAAATTGCCAAAGAGTACGGAATGGATACTGTAATAGTTGATGATGGCTGGCAAACTGACGATAATTCAAGAGGCTACGCCTTTTGTGGAGATTGGCAGGTATGTGAAGCAAAAATACCTGATATGAAGAGCTTTGTTGATAGAATACACGACCTGGGAATGAAATTTATGATATGGTTTTCCGTACCGTTTGTTGGCTTCGAGAGTAAAAACTATCAGCGATTTAAGGGTATGTATCTAAACACAAGAGAAAATGCACGTGCGTCTGTCCTTGACCCAAGATTTAAGGAGGTTCGTGACTATTTAACAGATATATACGCAAATAGCGTTGAAAAATATGGCTGGGACGGATTAAAATTAGACTTTATTGATAGCTTTTGCCTAAGTGAAACAAGCTCACAGAATTTTGAAAAAATGGATACTGTATCCGTAGAAGAGGGCTTACAAATGCTTTTGTCCGAGACTATGGAAAAGCTAACAAAAATCAACCCCGACATAATGATAGAGTTCCGTCAATCCTATGTAGGTCCTGCAATAGCTAAGTATGGAAACATATTTAGAGTTGGTGACTGCCCAAATGATGCAATTAATAACAGAGTTCAGTCCTTGAACCTTCGCCTAACCTCAGATACAACAGCTGTTCATAGCGATATGATAATGTGGAATAATAATGACACAAACGAAAGCGTTTTGTATCAGCTCTTAGCCGTTATGTTTGCAGTTCCGCAAATATCCGTTCGCTTTGATAACATAACAAGTGACCACAAAAAAATCCTTGCAAATTACTTGAATTTCTGGAAAGAGCACAGAGATATTTTATTAAACGGAGAGCTAACCGTACAGGATATAGATGCTAACTATTCTATGGCGCAAAGCAAAAAAGACGGACAGAGTGTCGCTGTTTTGTATCAAAATGTAGTAAAGGTAGTTGAAAATAGTAGTTGCGAATATGTATTTAACTCAACAGGCAAGGACGGAATTTACATAGATACAACTGAAAACAAAAAATACGAAATTTACGACATTTTTGGCAACAACTACTCAAATGGCGACCTTACCAAGGGAACAACTAAGCTAAATGTAAAGAATTGCGAAATGGTAAAAATATTCTAAAAGCAAATCACCTGTTTAGTAAAAAAACGAACAGGTGATGCTTTGTTATATTGTCGTTTGGAATGTTAGCCTTACGGAAATCGAACCCATTTGGTTTGAAATGGAAAATAGCTTGCCTAACTGTGTTAAAAAAGCTTGACAATTTATTAATTGCCTGCACTTTTTCGCCTTGTTATCCAACCTATTTTCTCATTTGAAACTGCTAGCATCTCCGAACGAATAAATCCGTATAGGATTTTTTCGAGCTTTGGCGCAGACAGTTAGAAAACTTTCAAGGCAAAGGTCGGACAAAGGCTCACGGATTTATCGTTCCGAGACAAATGGGTTCGATTCCCGTAAGGCTAAGCTTTAAAATTCCTACAATTATTATTAAAATACCCAAAAAATTCAAATTTACTATTGAAATTTTGACAAAAATATAGTATTATATACTTGAATAGATTTTTTGGAGGAAGACCTTATGAAAAAAATATTAATATTGATTACATCTTTAATCGTACTTGTGGCTTTATGCGCAACATCCGTATTCGCAGAAGCTATTAGCGAGGAAGATATTCAAATTGACAAAGACGGAGACAACATTAAATATACTATTGATGTAGAAACTCTCTTTGGCTCAAAAGCAGTTGCCAAGGTTGGCGATGTTGAGTATGAAGACTTACAGGAGGCAATTGATGCAGCACCGGTAGGTGGCACAGTTACCCTTTTAAAGGATATAGCTGTTGAGTCTAATCTCAGTAATGCAGCAAAGGGACTTTTCAATATCAATAGCGATGACGATATCACTCTTGATTTGAACGGAAAGACAATAACTGTTACCGATAATTCAGCCGGTAACTTTATAGTGTTCTATAGCTATGGTAATTTCACAATCAAAAACGGTACTGTTAATTTAACATCTACAATTGACCGTGAATGGAATGCTCAATCCACCATTATTTTAAACCGTGGTGGCAACCTTGTTGTAGAAAGTGGTACATATTCTCACTTGGGTGGCACTGATATGGCTATTACTTTTGATAATAGTGCTAACAGCTTTGGTGATGCTTATGCAACAATTAATGGTGGTGAAATTACAAGTACATACACAGCTATCCGTATGCGTATGGCTAATCCGGATTTGAATGGTAATCCCGGTAATGGTGTTTCTTACCTTACAATCAACGGTGGTACAATCAATGGTAGTTCAAGAGGTGTTTGGGGACAAATTACAGATGCTTCTTCAAAGGATATGGGTGCTCTTGACATTACAGGTGGTACAATTAGCGGTGGAAATGATGCGATTAGAATGACGACCGATGAACATGAAAATATTGATGTTGCAATCTCAGGCACAGCAGTAATTGATGGTAGAATCACAGGCGAAGCTGCTGACTTTAACATTACAGGCGGTACATTTACAACGGAAATTCCTCTTGATTTATTCGCTGATGGCTTTATTGCAACTAAGAATGAAGATGGCACATATGGTGCTAAAATAATCGGCGCAAGCGATATATTTACTCATTTCTACGGTTATTCATACTATATTGATCCAAACACTAATAAGGCAAGCGTCGCTATTGGCTTTGATTTTAAAGAGGATGTCTTTGTATCATATTGTAAGGGACAGGGTGTTGAAACTTATGATATTGGTTGCGCATTCGGTGTAGAAACAATTAGCCAAACAATTTCCTTTGAAGTTATAGAAGGCTATACTTCATATAAGATATTTAATGCCAAGATTAGTGGAATTAATCCAGAAGACGAAAGACACATTAAGTTGAACCTTGCTATGGCATTGTATGTTCAATTCGGTGATGGTGAAAAACAGTACGTAGCAGAGAAAGATGGTGTAATCCAATTCGTTACTGCAGAAAATGTACCTACTATAACCTTTAACTCACTAAAGAATTCTCAAGCTAATTAAAACACAAATTAAAGCAGATTTTTTAAAGCAGTCTTTAAAAAATCTGCTTCTTATTTACAAAAGGTAGTCTAACTCTTTTATTGACTTTAATCAGCTTTTATGGTATAATAAAGCTGTAAGCGATGCTTATATATAAATAAAAAGGAGAAAACAAAATGAACGCAAAGGTACACGAATTACTAAATCAACAAATAAACAAGGAGTTTTATTCAGCATATCTATACCTTGATTTTTCAAACTATTTTGAGGATGTGGGACTTGATGGCTTTGCTAATTGGTATAAAATCCAAGCACAAGAGGAGCGCGACCACGCAATGCTTTTCTATCAGTTCCTTCAAAATGAAAATCAAAAGGTAACTCTTGAAGCAATTGCAAAGCCGGACAAGGTATTTTCCTGTCATATGGACGTATTAAAAGCAGGTCTTGAGCATGAGGAATATGTAACCTCACTAATTAACGACATATATGCAGCAGCATATGAGGTAAAGGATTTCCGTACAATGCAATTCCTTGACTGGTTTGTAAAGGAGCAGGGTGAGGAAGAAACTAACGCAAATGACCTAATCACAAAAATGGAGCTATTCGGCTCCGACCCAAAAAGCCTTTATATGCTCAATCAAGAGCTATCTGCAAGAATATATTCTGCTCCATCGTTAGTTCTTTAATAGCTACACCACGACAGCCATTTGGCTGTCGTGTCTTTTTTATTTCTTTAGAAATAAAAGTTGTAAAAAATTCAATATTTACATTGCTTTTTTAGAAATATATGGTACAATAAAGGTATCAGTATAGTATAAGCAATAAAGCTTATCAAAGAAGGAGATTATTATGAAAAAATTTTACATAGGTGCTGCGTATTACCCTGAATTATGGGACAAAAGCGAGATTGACAAGGACATTGCCAAAATGAAGGAATACGGTATGAACTGTATGCGTATTGGCGAGTTTGCTTGGAGTGAAATGGAGCCAAAAGAGGGTGAGGTTAACCTTGATTTTTTCAAATACGTAGTTGACAAGCTATACGAAAATGGCATTTATACAGTTTTATGTACACCATCCTGTACACCACCAAGATGGCTATTTGAAAAGTACCCTGATGCTATACGTGTTCGCTCTATAAAACATGTTGTTTCATCAATGGATGTACATTCTCGTGTTCACCTTTGCAAATCTAACCCGGGCGCAAGATATGAAAATGCAAGAATAGCAGGAGAAATGGCAAAAGCATTTGCTAATCACCCCGGCGTTATTGGCTGGCAGATAGATAATGAAATATGGGCATACGATTACGGATGCTATTGTGACAGATGCAAGGCAGGCTTTAAGAAATATCTTAAGGAAAAATTCGGCACAATAGAAAACCTTAACAAAAGCTGGGGTATGCACCGTTGGTCCCTTGATTACAACAGCTTTGACGAGGTTTTGCCACCAAGCTGGCAATCTTGGGAAAACCCATCACGTATGGTAGAATGGCTTCGCTTCCAAAATAGCCTTATTTACTCATACGTAAACGAACAGGCTGATGCAATAAGAAAATATTCAAGCGCACCTATCGGCACAGATATGATGACTGATGACTTCCTTGATTATAATAAAATGAACAAAACTCTTGATGTTGTTCAGCACAATCACTATAACACAACAGATAACCTATATAGAATTATTTTCAATTTTGACTTTTATCGCACATTAAAGGACAGACCCTTCTGGGTAACAGAAACCTTGCTTGGCTGGAACGGCTCAATAGCCGCTTGCAATGGTTACAGAAACGTTGGTTATTCCTTTATGAATTCACTTTTACCAATAGCTCACGGTGCTGAAATGAACCTTTATTGGTTATTCCGTTCCCATCCAAACGGACACGAGCTTGGACACGGTGCGTTCCTAAGCTCAAATGGCAGACCAAACAACGTAGCTAAAAGCGTAAAAATGATAACCGATACTCTTACAAAGAGTGAGGATTTCTTGCTTAACAGTAAGGTTAAATCAAAGCTTGCTCTTACATATTCAGGCGAAGCCTTTAATATGTTCTTACACGCACCGATTGTTGAAAATTTCGACCACGACGTCGATATCAAATTCATTAATCACTTCCATAAGGTATTCAGACACTATAACCTTGACGTAATAGAAACAGACAAGCCACTTGACGAGTACGAAATAATTATGTCTCCATTCTTAGCTTGCACAGAGTACGACAATTTTAAGGAAAAAATTGTTGAGTGGATAAAAAATGGCGGTACTTGGATTGTAGGTCCGCTTAGTGACATAATGAACAAAAATACAACAAAATATACAGACAAGCCATACTCCTTCCTTGAGGAGCTATGTGGTGTTTACACTAAGTATCAGCTACCAATGGAGGATGACTCCTTTAGCGCAAGCTGGGTCGATGGCGAAAAATTCAATGTTTCAATGGGCTGTGACGCGTACGAGCTTGTAGATGCCGAGAGCCTTGCAACCTATAACATTGATGACCTTGATAATTTAACTGCAATTGCAAGACGTAAAATCGGTAAGGGTCAAGTAATTCTTCTCGGTACAGTGCCCGACGAAAAGGCACTTTTAAAGCTTGTTAATAAAAAGCCAATTTTACAAGCATCAGCTAATATTGATTTAGTAGAAAGGATTGGCTTGGAAAATGGCGTAATTGCTATGGAAATTGAGGGCAAGGATGGCTACATTCAGCTTGACAAGGAGTATTACGACATTCTAAACGATAAGGTAGTAAGTGGCAGAATTGAAATGAAGCCATACTCTGCATACATTCTCAAGGAAACAAGGTAAAAGGAGAACACAATGGGTAAGTATTCTTGCTACGGTAGTGATTTTTTATCATATACCATAGATAACGAAAAGGGAAAAATTGCATTTTTTGGCATAGAGTCAAGTGGCCGTGACAGAGATAAGCACGCAAGCTATAACTTAATGCTCCCTGCATATGGCGGTATGTTTGGCGCATTTAAAAAATCAAAGCCTGTAAGCTCTGAAATAACAGATAATAACGCATTTTTCAAAAATGCAAACGGTAGCTCAGCAAACTATATAATGGTAGATGAGCATACCTTAAATATCCGGCTTGACAAGGTTAACAAAAACGATATTTTCAGCACAAGATTTTCAATAAAAACAGCCCCACCAACAATTTGGACGAAAAATGAGGCAAAAAGGCTAAAAAGCAGAAACCCACTGACTATTTATAAAAGCAAATTTGAGCTACCCTTAATTATACATTTTCCCGACTTTGGCAGAATAGAAATTACATCAAATTCAAGCGACGTATATTGTATAGAGGAGCTTCAAATGTCAGGGGATTTTGTAGGTCTTGATTTAGGCTACAAAAACCATAGCTATAACCATAATAGAATTCACGCACTACATTATGGTAGCTCATTCTTAACCTTTAAGTCAAATAACCCACTTGAAAAGGTGGAATTAACCTTTAAGGTTTTAGACGAGTGCTACCCACCGTTCCCATATGAAAATGATGAAAGATATAATGGCTTAAAGAGAAACTGGCTCAATTGCTTTGCAATGAACAGAGAGCTTTTCGATATGGGCGACAATATCTATTTCCACGGTACAGGACATCTTGCAATTCATATGAAATCTGACGTTTTACAAATGGTAGACGAGAACGACGAGCAGTTTAAAATTATTCGCCGCGTATATGAAAGACAGATAACAAGAAGCTTTAAGCAATGCCAAGCCTACGATGGTGAGGTAAGTGTATGCTACTTTAATAAGGAAAAGAAGGCGGGCACAGGTAGTTGTGCTGCCGACTCAACACCTGGAGCTATAATTGGCTTAACAGGTATAGCAAATTGGAACTTACCTTTAGCAAAAAAGCTTCTTCCTAATGCAATAAAAGCAGCCGACTTTATTTTAAGCCTTGACACAGACGAGGATGGTATATTTGAAATACCATACCCGGGCGATTATATGGGACAGCCTGCTGATAAGGGCCATTACTGTAACTGGTGGGACAACTTTGCATTTGGACACAAGGATATATACATAAACTACCTTTGTCATCGTGCATTAAGAGAATTAAGTGGCCTTTTGGAAAAGGTAGGCAAGGGCGAGCAAGCTAAAAAATATAGACAACAGCTTGAAAAATTTGATAAGAATTTCTTTGATACCTTCTATAACAAAGAAACAGGACTTATGGCTGGATGGATAAGCAGAAACGGAAAGGTGCACGACTATGGCTTTACCTTTGCTGTTTCAATGGGTATTAATGAGGGACTTATTCCAAAGGACAAGGGCAGAGAAATGATTAAAAAGCTCCTTGACTATATGAAAAAAGATGGCTATGGTGACCTTCGCTTCGGTATTCCGGGTAACGTAATGCCTGTTGCACAAGAGGACACAATTAATTGGCCTTGTATGAGTGACTGGGGCAGATATGAAAATGGTGGACTTAACGGTATGAACGGCTTCCATTTTTTAACCGCTATGTACAACGTAGGACTTGAAAAGCGAGCAGACGACATTTTATTTGCAATTTTAAACACCTACGAAAAGGAAATGACCCATTCAGGACTTATGCCTGGCTACTGTCAAAGTGTTGACTGGAGAACTAAAGAGGGCGTATCCTGTGGCTATAATTACTTAGCGGATAACTATTATTTCTTGCTTTCCGTATATGCAGGTAAGTGTGGTATGTACCATCCTGCTGTTGTAAAATAAATTATGGGACAGAGAAACATTTTTTCTCTGTTCCATTTTCAAAGGATTGACAACCTTAATATAATATGTTAAAATAATAAAAATAACTTAAGGAGATCAATATGAAAAATAAAATTTTCTTATTACTTACTCTTGTGTTGATGCTTTCATTAATGCTTGTTATTTCTGTAAGTGCAGAGGTTACAACATATGATGACGCACCACAAAGAACAAAAATCCAAATTAAGACAGACGAAATTATTGAGTTTTATGATGGATTTAAGTGCCCTGCTGGTTATGTATTTAAGGATTCGTCAACAATAGGCAATGGTGACTATAATACTAAATTTGAGGATTATATGGACTTTACCTATATTAATGGTAAGCTTGGCAAAACTGAGGAAGCTGGCAACCTTTATACATATGCAGATGTAAAGGGCTTTGATATTCCTACAGGAATTACTCATGTTGCTAAATATGCGGGTAAGGAAGGCACAACCTTAAAGTGGGTAACCTTCCCGGATACTATAACAAGCCTTTCAAATGCTATTTTTCAGTCAGCAACAGGACTTGAGGAATGTACGCTTAAGTTTAGTGAAAATAACCCAATGAGAGTGTTCCCATCATATATGTTTTTTGGTTGTAAAAACCTTAAAGCATTCTCTATGCCTGATTGCTTTACCTCACTATACGATGTTGCTCATTTTTCAGGATGCACAAGCTTAAGTGCGGTACATCTTTCAAATTCCCTTGAAGTATGGTCAAGTGGTGGCGGAGGATCAAGAAATGCTACATTTGATGACTGCGTTAATATGTATTTTGTAAACGAAGCCTTTACATATGACAATATTCCACAAAAGCCGGAAGTTTACTATTTCCCTGCAAATCTTCGAAGCATTACAAACAATAGCGTATGTAGAGAGTGCAAAAATCTAAATAATGTATTGGTATTTGGAACAAAGCTTACGGAAATGCCAAATCAATATTTCTTCCAAAGCGGACCAGCAAACAAAATTGTTTTCCTTGGTGATATGACAACAGTTTCAACGCAATATTGGGGAAAAACCACGCAAATTTTATTTGCTAACCCAGCTGATAAGAGCCTTGATGATGTTGTATATTCAGGTGGAAAAACAACTGTTTTCTGTAACGCAGAGGGCAATACAACTCACTTAGCAGAAAGGGTTGTAGATGTTGAAGCAGGCTGCGAGGTTGACGCAGGCAGAGTAACATATTGCTTCTGTGGTTATGAAATTTCAAGGGAAACAGTTGAAGGCACAGCACTATCCCATGACTATGACTATTTGAATAACGAAAAGGCAGAGCTTATCTCCTTTGTATACACAAACTACTCAAAGAATGGCATAAAGGTAGTTAAGTGTGCCTTGTGTGAGCAAAATGGCGAGCTTGAAGCAATGCCACTCTTTGATTGCGTAGGCTATTCCACATATGATATTAGCAACGGACTAACCCTTGGCTTCAAGGTAAATAAAGAGGCAATTGAACTATTTACAAGCTCAACAGGCAAAACTGTAAAATTTGGTGTATTTGCAGTTTCCGAGATAAAATTAGGCGACAATGATATTTTTGATGAAAATGGCAACGTAGCAGATGGTGTTATTAATGCAGACCTAACCGGCTATCAATTCGCATCATTTGATGTTAAGGTAGTAGGCTTTTCTGATAACGACAAGGATAAGGGCTTAGCTCTTGGTGCATATGTAAAGGTAACAGATGGCGAAAGCACTGAATACTCATATATGCAAGCATATGAGCCAACAGAAAACCAAAAATATTCATTTATGTCATTTAATGAGGTTATAGAAGCCTTAAAAAACAAATAACAATTAAAAAAGGAGTTTTTCATAAAACTCCTTTTTTAATTTATTGACTATGCCTTGCCTTTATAGTATAATGAAAAAAAGAAGCTAAACGAGGAAACCGAAAATGACAGAATTTGAAAGAATGCACGAAGGAATGATATATGACGCAATGGATAAGGAGCTATCAGATATGGTTTTTAATTCGCGTCAGCTGTGCTTGGAATATAATAGAACAAATCAGGGTGAAAGTAAAAAGCGTGACGAAATATTAAACAAGCTATTTTGCGTTGATGGATATGAGGGCTTTAGAGTTTTAGAGGTGCCAATTTGTATTGACTGTGGTAAGGAGGTAAAAATAGGCAAAAACTTTTATGCTAACTCCTATTTTACAGTTATAGGTGGCTGTCATGTTGAAATTGGCGACAATGTTTTTATAGGTCCTAACTGCTCACTTGCAACAGGAATTCACTCATTAATTGCCGAGGAAAGAAAAATCACTATTGATGAAAACGGCAATCCACACGACTATGAATATGGCAAACCAATAAAAATAGAAAACGATGTTTGGATTGCAACAAATGTAACAATTTGCGCAGGAGTTACCATAGGAGAGGGCTCTGTAATAGGTGCCGGTAGTGTTGTAACAAAGGACATACCAAAGGGCGTTGTAGCCTTTGGCAATCCTTGTAAGGTGCAAAGAAAAATAACTAAAGAGGACAGCATTTTTCTAAAAGCAAGAAGATAAATGAAAAGCTTAATTTTAAAATAAACGGGAGAAGAACAAAATGAGCACAAGAAAAATAATAGATAGCCACTTGCATATATCAAAATGGGGAGAAAAGGACTTTATTTCCTGCTTTGATGAATACTGTCAAAGGCATAATTTACACGCAATAAATATATGCGCAATTCCTCTTAATCAAACAAATGTGTGCAATAACATAATACTTGGCTTTTATAAGCTTTTAAGACCTGATACCTACATACACGGTGGCATAGAGCTTATTAAAATTCCAATTGATAATATGCCATCTAATATGGATGCACCTACTCAATATAAGGAGCTTATGGAAATAGGCTTTGATGGAATTAAAATGCTTGAGGGCAAGCCAACAGAGCATAAAAGAATAGGCAAAAATCTTAATCACCCTTCCCTTAATAAGCTGTATATAGAAATTGAAAGGGACGGAACACATCTTTTAATGCACGTAAATGACCCGGACGAGTTTTGGGACGTGGAAAGAGCGCCTGACTGGGCAGTTAAAGCAGGCTGGACATATACAGATGGCACATATGCTCCATATGAGGAGATACAAAGGCAAACAATTAAAATTATGGAGGACCACCCCAATATTTCTTTAACACTTGCCCACTTTTTCTTTTGTAGTAAAGAGCCAAAGCTTTTGGAGGATTTATTTGAGAAGTATCCTAATTTCTGCGTAGATTTAACTGCCGGTGGAGAAATGTACGTGGAATTTGAAAGGAATTACGACTTTTATAAGGACTTTTTTAACAAGTATTCTAACAGATTAATTTTTGGTACAGACCATAGCTATATGTGTGATGAAAAATATTCAGACTGGCTTTTCAATGTTGTTACCACCTTTATAGGTACAGATAAGACGGTAAAAAGCTTTGATGATAAAATGCTAAAGGGCTTAGGACTACCAAAAGAAAAGGTAGACAACATATTCTTTAAAAACTTTGAAAATCGTGTAGGCAAAGAGCCCAAGCCAATAAACAAGAAAAAATTCAAAGAATATATTGAAAAATACTCCTTTGCATTAAGCAAGGACGACCTTGGAAAAATCACACCCCTTGTGGAAAAATATTTATAATTAGCTTACATAATTAAAATAAGCCTTCTCTCATATAACGCCCTTGTGTGCGCTCTATGAGAAGGCTTTTAAATTTCCCTTATAAATTTACAATTGTGAAATGATTTTGTAATGATGAAGTTACAAATTATTATGGATTTTTTTGTATATTAGTATTACAAAAACAATAAAGGGGTAACAAAATGAGCACAAAGGAAAGAGTATTTTCTCAAAAATTCAAATTAACAGAGCATAAGGGTAAATATGGCTTAATTGACAAAAATGAAAATGTGGTTTTATACCCTGTCTATGACTCAATATGTGAGCTTGACAGCTATGATTTTATAGTTGAACAAAATGGCAAATTCGGCTATGCATATTTTAACGAGCAAGGTGATAAAGAGTTGCTTTTGCCACTTTATGATGTTATAATTAAGAAAAAGCATGGCATTAGCCTTGAAAGAAGAAGCAAGGATACCAAGGAATATTTTTGGTATGATACAAAAAGCCACACGCTTTATTCGGGGACAAGGCACATTCGCTCATTTAAGGAGTACGATTTGTTAATTTCAACAAGACAATGCGACTATTTAAAGCCACCATATCTTAAAAAATGGGGTCAAGATGCTCTTATTAAAATTCCCTCTAATATAAGCTTAGATATTCTTTACGAAATCCCATTTGGTGAATTTTCAGCTTTTGTAGCCATAGAGGAATGTGAAAATAACGAATATAAATACTGCTTTTTAATAGTAAAAAAGGATGGTTATTTTACCATTTCATCATTAAAGGAAAACATTGAGGACTTATATAAAATAATGGAGGACATTAAATGCAACTCAAATATAATATGGCTTTTGCCAAAACAAAAATAATATGTCACGGTGCCCGTGCCACAAGAATAGGTGAAAGGCTTTTGCGTCATATATGGAATAACATACAAGGCGATAAAAAGGACAAAATATTTAACTTATTTTCAATAATAAGTATAATAAACTACCCAGAGGATTTAGAAAAAATCGACACAGGGTGCGACAAAATTATACAAATCGTATATGGGAATAGCCAAACACTAAACTATGCCATTCAGCTTTCGCAGGAAAAATTCGTGCAAAAGCAAAGCGACTTAATAATTATAGGAAGCATAGAGCAAAAAATAGAAAATATCACATATATAAATATAGAAGAAAGTAAAATTATCGACACGTTCTTCGATATTTTAAAAAATTATCAATGAATTATAATTATCAAAAGCTACTTGAAGTAGCAAACAGTGACAAAAATAAAGGGGTAATGGTAGTTAGTAGATACCTAAAGGGCGAAAAATACGACGAGGATGAAATAAAGCTTCTTGTAATAGGCAGAGCCTTAAATGGCTGGAGTAAAGACTTTATTGCTTCAAGTGTTGAGGAGTTTAACTCAATTTGGGAAAAGCAAGAAAAGGGTGAGCTTAACTCTTTATGTAAAAGCCGATATTCTAACAAGGGTAAAGCTAAACTAACACCAATTCAAACAAAAGGACTTGAATGGGTTAAAAGCTATATAAAAAAGGACAATGGTAAAAGGTTTTATCGCACTGAAAATACCCCATTTTGGTCGGTTGCAAGGGAAATTACAGAGCTTTTACATAACGGTCAATTAAAAGAGGGCGAATGGACAAAGCATATCGCTTGGACAAATCTTGCAAAAATTGCCCCCTTAAATGGTGGCAACCCAAATGACGATTTATGGAATGACCAACACGATATTTCCAAGGAAATATTATGGGCTGAGCTTGAAAAATTACAGCCTACCCATATTATGATAATTGCAAAATCAAATAAAGAAAATAACCCAAAAAATGACAGCTGGACCGAGGGCTATTATGAAATATTAGAAAGCTACAAAAATAAACATAATGTAAAAATTGCTTATATGTACCGTCCGGAATTTAAAAAAAGAAGCACATATATAAGTGATACAAAAAACGCTTTTGATATTAATTAGCCACACTCCCCAAGCTATTTTTATATAAGCTGTGCGTATATTCTGCCACAAATTGTCAACAATAGGTATATTAATACTTGGAGGAGACATATGGAGTCTATTTGGCATAAACACGCACAAAAGGTGCATTTTGATGCACTTGATGGTAACAAAAGGACAGATGTGTTAATTATCGGTGGTGGCATTGCAGGAATTTTATGTGCATATAAGTTAAAAAACGCAGGAATTGATTGTATTCTTACAGAGGCAACTGAAATTTGTGATGGTATCACCCAAAATACCACAGCAAAAATAACTCTTGCTCACGGCTTAATCTATGATAAAATGATTAGGCGCTTTGGCAAGGAAAAAGCAAAGCTGTATATTGAAGCACAAATCAAAGCAATGGAAGAATACTCTGTTCTTTGCTCAAAAATTGATTGTGACTATGAGGTAAGAGATAACTACATCTATTCTTTAACTAATCGCAAAATAATTGAAAAAGAGATTGAAGCTTTAAACTTGCTTGGTACAAAAGCAACGCCTTCAACACCACAGGAGCTGCCGTTTTTAGTGGCAGGGGCGGTGCGTGTAACGGAGCAAGCTCAGTTTAATCCCTTAAAATTTCTTTATGCGATAGCAAAGGATTTACCAATTTATGAGCATACAAAGGTAATAGAGCTAAAGCCTAATAAAGCAATTACAAATAAGGGGGAAATCACCTATAAAAAGCTAATTATAGCAACACATTTTCCGATTCTTAATAAACACGGACTATACCCTTTAAAGCTTTATCAGCACCGTTCATACGTTATCGCACTTGAAAACGCAAAATTAGTAAACGGAATGTATGTAGATGAAAAAAGCACAGGCTTGTCCTTTAGAAGATATGGCGACATCTTACTTTTAGGTGGTGGAGCTCATCGTACAGGAAAAAAGGGTGGTGGCTGGCAAGAGCTTGAGTCTTTTGCAAAAGAGCACTATCCTAACTCTAAAATCCTTGGCAAATGGGCAACACAGGACTGTATGACCTTGGATGATATTCCATACGTTGGCGCATATTCAAAATCTACACAGGATATTTTTGTGATAACAGGCTTTAATAAATGGGGAATGACAAATGCTATGGTTGGCGCTAATATTCTTTGCGACCTTGTCAAAGAAAAGCATAATAAATACGCCACAGTATTTTCCCCATCACGCACCATTTTTCGCCCACAGCTTGCCATAAATACATTTGAATCAATAATAGGCCTTTTAACTCCCACCACACCAAGATGCCCACACCTTGGCTGTGCCCTGAAATACAACAAGGCAGAGCATAGCTGGGATTGCCCCTGCCATGGCTCTCGCTTTACAGAAACAGGCGAGCTTATCAACAACCCAGCCACAGACGACAATAATTCAATTAAATAAAATATGAACAATCCTGTTAAAACGAACAATTGAAAAAAGTATTGCCATATGGTAGAATTAAAGAAGCTACCATATGGCATTTTTATTCAAAGAGGATTTTTAAAAATTTTTGGAATTTTATGTGACATTCTTTCTGAAAGCAGTAGTATATAGGTGAGGCATAAAGGAGGTACTAATATGGACGATAGTAAAATAATTGAACTGTTCTTCGAGCGCTCAGAGCAAGCAATCGTTGAGCTATCGAAAAAGTATGGAAATACTTGCTATAAAATTGCTGTAAATATTCTGAAAAACGACTCTGATGCAGAGGAATGCGTAAATGATACTTACTTAGGAGCATGGAACACTATTCCACCCCAAAAGCCTAAACCTCTACTTACCTATATATGTCGCATTGCACGAAACATATCAATCAAGCGTTATCATCAAAACACTGCCAAAAAGCGAAATAGCTATTACGATGTAGCACTTGACGAGCTTGAAGCCTGCTTGCCATCTTCAATAATGGTACAGGATGAAGTAAGTGCAAAAGAGTTAACCTCGCTTATTGATGACTTTCTTGGAGGCTTAGATAAAACCAATCGTATTATGTTTGTAAGAAGGTATTGGTTTTCTGATTCTATTTTAGATATTGCTACACGATTCAATTTAAGCAAGCATGCTGTAACTGTTAGGCTTTCACGCACAAGGGAAAGGCTTAGACAGTATTTGATTAAGAAAGGAGTAACAATATGAAAAGAGAAAAAATTTCAGAAGCTTTAGGAAACATAAATTCTTTATATATTGAAGAAGCAGAGTATAGCGAAGTACCACACAGAGTATTTTGGACCAAATGGTTATCCTTAGTAGCTTGCTTTTGCTTTATAGTTGTGGGTGCTTTCGTCGCTTTTAAAAATGGGTTATTCGATAATGAAATAGTTGGAAACATACCAAATGGCGATATTGCACCCGGTGATAAAAACGAAGAAGGCCCCGGTGCTGATAATGATGAATACGAAAATTTCTTCAGCATTTCAAATGGTGCCCTTGGCTTAGAGATTTACGATATATATACAATTGATGGCGAAGCAGATGTGATTACAGTATATATTACAGAATGTAAAAATATTAGTAGGATATTTTTTCGCTCGTCAGATAGAATGCCTAACCAAGTTATAAGGCACATTGAATCTACAGACAAACAGCAGGTGGCAACAAAGGATAACAATATATTTATATTCGATTTTCTTGAAGGACAGGATTTTGTTTATTTAAATTTGTACTTTGATGAAGGAACCTTTAAGAAAAGCGCAGAGATAAACGGCGAAACAAATGACAAGGTTGATATAGATTATGACCCAAATTCACCCATAGATGATGGTCATGTATCATCAACAACTAAGGCTCCTGTAACCGTTTATTTTGAATGCTCTGCCATATCCCCGGAGGGTGGTTACACTGAAATAAGTATATCCCATGTCATGTCTGCAATTTCGAATGAACCAAAGGTTAATATTTTTGGCACAACAAATAGTCTTGAAAAAGCTATAAATGCAGTAGGCTTGCAGGCTGTACTTTTGTTTGAGGAATACACACCCACAAGCATAAATTACAGTAAAACAACCGATATGACGCATGTCAAATATCAGTACGGAATAAATGCAGTTGTCACTGTACACATTTATGAGTATTATAAAATTGATTATACACTTGATGATTTTGTATACTCAACAGAGGTGTTTGATTATGAGCTTTATCCATGTGTGACAGAAACAAATCGCAAGGACAGACTTTCATATGCTCTTCATTCCTGCTACAAAAACGATGAGGAGTATAAGTCTGAAATTGCTGTGCTAAATTATACGGAGAATGATTATAGCATCTTTTTTGTAGTTAAATTTGACTTGTATGGAGAAAACATAGAATATAATGTCGAGCTTCTTTTGGAGCAAATGAAGCTTGTTGACTGAGTAAATACTGTTAGGAGAAAATATGAAAAAAGTATTAGCTTTAGCAATAATGTTACTTGCATTTTGCCTTGTCGGCTGTAGCCAAAATGACGATATCAACGATTTAGCTCAGCCACAAACAAATCTTGAATTTTGGATTGCTGAAAATGTTGATAATGTGGATTTTTCTGATTATCAAATTAAATATGGTATGATGGGAGGAACTGAGTATTATGGCACAGGCTATATTCCGGAAGTAGATGAAAACAGGCAACAGACAGACCCGAAGCACTGTGTCTTATATACAGTTACATCATATCCTGATTATTCAAGCAAGACCTTGCATATAACATACATTTCTATAACGGACCCTTCTATAGAATTTTATGGACTTTCTCTAAATTCCACACAAGAGGAAATTCGCTATCAAATGGAAGAGAAGCAGGGATTTGCCATAGAAAAATTAGGTGACAATACATTAATTGCAAGAAAAGGAGATTACACATTTAGCTTTTCAAAGGATATAATTAGAATTAGCGTAAATGTAACAAATAAAGAAGATATTGTTTTTTAACAATTATACTACAACCATAAATTGTTTAGTGGAAAATACTCAAATAATATGCACCCCAAAGGTTAGACACTTTTGGGGTGCTTTAAATTATATCGTTTTAGTGTCAAATTGCTCAATTATAAAGGAGCAAGCTATGAAAGGTTGGAAAAAACTTACTACTAAAATTTATTTTTCCTTTTTCTCAAGCTCCACAACGCCCTTTAAAATTTCTTGAGCTTCAAGTGGAAATCTGCCTAAATGGTCAGGACCTATATTAATAAGATAATTGATATCAAGAGCGTTTAGCTTTTTCTTGTTGTTGAAAATTTGCTCACTGCTTTTCCAATTGTGGTCCCAGGAGTTGTAGCCCCACGAATCATTTAGTGTGCAAGCTGATTCGTAAAATCCATATGGAGAAGGCTTAAAGCCCTCAATAGAGTTAAAATCAATTGCTCCATCGGCTGAAGCCTTATTATCGGGAATTTCGTTATCACCTAAGGAAACGTAATCATATTTGCCATTTCCTAAGCGAGAATTTACAAGACAGTTAGGCTGATATTTTTTAACAAGGTCGTATATTTCTTGGCTTTGTTCAGGTGTTAATGTCATAGGCATATCAAACCAAGCAAGAGAAATTTCACCATAGCCTGTCATAATCTCCTTAATCTGTGGTATGATTTTGTTTCTAAAGGTAATATTAAAGTCCTTTTTTTCCTTACAAGGAAAATCCCAAGAATTGTCCCAGCTAACACCGGCACAGCCAACAGGCTCAGTTTTGTAGCCACCACCATTTTCCTCGTGCCAGTCAAGGTCTTGAGAATAGTAAATTCCAAACTTCAAACCGTATTTTTTACAAGCTTGGCTTAACTCTTTTATAATATCTCTTTTAAAAGGCGAGAAATCAACACAATTGTATGCATCGGCAGAAGACTTAAAAAGTGCAAAGCCATCGTGATGCTTGGTAGTTATAACAATATATTTCATACCACAATCGTAGGCGAATTTTGCCCACTCATCAGCATCAAAATATATAGGGTCAAAGGACCTTGCGATTTTTTCCATTTCCCTATTTGGAATTGCAAGACCCGATTGAATCCATTCAGCATAATTATGCGACCTTTTTCCCTTATATACTCCACCTAAAACAGAGTACAATCCAAAATGGAGCATAAGTCCATATTTTGCTTCCTTAAACCATTTAATTCCGTCCATAATAAAACCTCACAAAAGTATTTTAAATAATTATAAAACTATACGTAATGGCGCACGCCAAACAGTAATTTTGGATGAAAGAAATTCACTCTTAGTAATTCCATCAAGGTCATCAAGAGAATTTACTTCGTGGTCGTTAATTGCAACAATTACGTCACAGGGCAAAATACCCTTTGCAGATGCATCTGCAAATTGGTCAACATCACAAACAAGCACACCATTGTGTCCTGCCGTTGCAAAAACTGTCATTTCGCCATCAGTTTCAATGTTTTTAATCTTCATATCGAAAAGTGTAACAATGTTGGATTTGCTCTTTTTATTGCTTTGATTGATTTTTGGTAATACAGGAGTTCTTGCAAGCTTTTTAAGTGGCTCATATCTTACGCCAAACTCACAAGGAAAATCTTCAAACCCACTAATTTTTGGAGAAATAAGCCTATAGTCGCTATGCTTTACATCTGCAAAAACGCACTTCGTTTTAATTGAGCCCTTGTCCATTCCTGTAATTTTTTCAAGCTCAGGAGCTTTTTTAATTCCCTTAGTATTCTTTGAATGTAAAACATTAAAATCAATGCTTTTGCCATAGCCATTATTCATTAAAATCGGTTGATATTCTGTAAAAATAATGTTATTTTCAACCACGTCCCCACAATTTTCATACCAAACGTGCAAATGTATGGAGTTGTTTACAGTTATATTATTGTGAACATATCGACCAAAGCCCTCACGTAGCTTTATGCCACCATTCAAGCATAAATTGTTGTAAATTTCATAATTTGACGAGCCGTCATCAAGGTCAATGTCCCATCCCCTGTCACAACGGAACCTACAGTTTCTTATAATCGTTTTGCCTATACAGTCAAGATAAGCATACTTATAAATTTCGCTCTGTTCAAGGTCATATAAATGCCAATATCTGTCCCTGCCCCAGGAGTTAAAGCTACCGTGGTCACCTGTTTCCTTAACTGTGTCAAATACATCGCATCCGTCAATTATGTGACCGCCAAATGTTCCCTCGGAAATATTAATTCCTGCACGGGATGCATCATAAATGCTTGTATTAATAACGTTAATACCGTAAGACATTGAAATTTCAACGCCTGTTGCTTGCTTTTCTAATGTACCAACATGCTCAATTAAGCAATTGTCAACAGTACAGCATTTTGGGTATTCGTTGCTTTTAGGCCCTCTTTTTTTGTCAATTTCAAGAAAGCTTTGGCTTTTCGTTGCCTCAAACAAAGGGCTTCTTACCGAGCTTGGCTTACCAACAAAGCAAATGCCACTTGCACCCATGTCCTTAAAATGACATTTTGAAATAGTGATATTACTGTTTTTACCATCAACAAAAACACCGTTTGTACCAATATCAAAAAGTGAACAAGCAGAAACAGAGCAATCACTTGAATTAGTAAAGTAAATGGCACCACCTCTGTAAATGGTCCAGTCACTACGTAAAAGTGGCTCTTTTGTTAGCATAAAGGTTCTTTTACCACGTCTTATTTTAATATTTTCAACCCTTACATTTTTACATCCCTTAAATACAAAAAAGCTTGAATTTACGCAAATTTCAGTACTGTCTAATCTGTGCCCATCCTTTAAAATTACATAAACACGCTTGTTTTCCTTATCAAAATACCACTCCCCGGGCAAAGTCATTTCCTCACGCACATTTTCAATGTACTTAAAATCGGAGTGCATACCCATTTGTCTGTTGTTTTGCCATCCACCAATGTAGGTAAGGTTACCGGTTTCGTCCTTGCCCGTCACTTCATAGGAATAACCACCCCAATTGTGCAGGTGCATTGCGTGAATATAAGCGCCCTTTGGATTTTTCCACTCGTCAGCCTTTGCTTTTGACAAAACATCTCTTGAAAATCCACCAAAAATTCTTATGTTAGGATTATATTTAGGAAAACGTGCCATTTGATATTTTTCCCCATTAATATAAAGAGCATCGGCATCATATTCTGTACTTGCAGAAAATACACCGTTACCCTCATCTACCCAGCCATCAATTTTTACACAGCCCTGTATAATGGTATTTTTTCCACCACGAATTGTAATATTTTCACCCTTAACCAAAATTGGTGACGTCAAATTGTATATACCATTTTTTAAGGAAATAATCGTTTTTTTGCCATCTTTATAACAAGCAAAGCCACCGGATTTCTTACTCTTAATTAAGGAAGTAAGCTTTGCATAAGATAGCTTTTTTAGACACTCCCGGCGACTTTTTGCCTCTTTTTTGTCCTCAAACACCTCAAAATAGCAAAGACCGTTAGGCAATTTTTTATAAAGAAGCTCTGAGCATACGCCAAAGTCATATTTTCCGTCACATTGTGTTAAATAGGTATAAAACATATTCCACCTCAAAAGCATTTTTCTTAATTATATCGTGAAAGATAAATAAAGTCAATTACGAAAGCAAATATTATTTGATTTTTCATAGCTATCGTGATATAATCAAGTAAGAATATAATAAAACTCAATATAAGGAGTAAATATGAATAAAAAGGCTTTAAGAGATAAAATACTTGGTTGCTTTAACGGTAAAAATGTAGGTGGAACACTTGGTGCTCCCCTTGAAGGAAAAAATGGCTTTTTTAATGTGGAATATTTTATTCAACCCAATATTGAAAACAACCCTTGTCCAAACGACGACCTTGATTTGCAGATTTCTTCCTTGAATGCTGTAAGAAGATTTGGCAGATGCGTAAATTCTGAAATTTTGGCAGAGTATTATAATATCTTTGTCAATCCAAGCTGGGCAGAATACGGAGTTGGCAAATCAAATTTAAGACGTGGTATTCCCACACCAATATCGGGCTACCATTCTAATAGCTATAAGGATAGCTGTGGCTCATTTATTCGTAGCGAAATTTGGGCGTGCCTTTGCCCGGGTCATCCCGAGCTTGCAACTCGCTATGCATATTTTGACTCCTCAATTGACCACGCAGACGAGGGAACATATGGCGAGGTATTTTGGGCAGCTATGCAAAGCTCTGCCTTTGTAGAAAGCGATATAAGAAAGCTAATAGATATCGGTCTTAGCTATATTCCGGTATCAAGCGCACTTTATAAGGGAATTACATTAGTTATTAATTGCTACGAGAACGGAAAAACCTATGAGGAAGCAAGGGACATAGTTTTTAAAGAGGTAGCAGGCGCATTTTCCTACCAGCACACAAAGCTAAAGGATATCTCCCTTACAGAATATACTCCTGCCCCTGCCGGCTTTGATGCACCACAAAATATAGCAATCGCCATAATGGGTATGCTGTATGGAGAGGGCGATTTTGGAAAGAGTATGCTTTTAGCAGTTAACTGTGGTGAGGATGCTGATTGCTCCGCAGGAAGCTTAGGCGCAACACTTGGTATTATTCTTGGTAACTCTTGTCTTCCTGAAAAATGGATAAAGCCAATTAATGATGTGATTGTTACAGCATCACTAAATACCTTAGATTATGGAATGACTATGAATACACCATTCTTCTTGCCTAAATCCACACAGGAGTTAGCAGATGAAATTATTCGTTGTATTCCAAGAATGTTAAATGTGGATGCATACGATATAACCGATGAAGGCTTAGAGGTATTCCCATTGGACAATTTTTATTGTAAGGACTCCGAAGAGGTTTATTATAAAGGCGCCTTTGGTAACAGAGCAAGGGAAAGCTTTAACACAACAGAGCTAATAAGCATGCCTCACTATTCTGTTTTCAAAGAATTTTCACTTTTTAAAATGGAAGCAATTTACGAAAATGACTTATTTTTTGAAAACGGAAAGGAAACCTCTGTAAAGCTAAAAATTTATGACAATGGAGAATCCAAAATTCAACATTGGCTTACCATTCGCGCATATACATATGCAGGGGTTGAAATAAAAGAAAAGACCTGCACTATGCCCTTGAGTAATTGCAATGGGGACGTTATGGAAAAGACCTTCCATATCTTACCCACACAAGTTGATGGAGATAAATTCGACGTCATTTTTGACATATCAATGGAAGGCCACGCAAGCATGAACTTACTTAAGGTAAGCTTTTTTGCAAAATAAAAACTAAAAAGACTGCTTCAATGATACCCCCTCTTATAGTAGATACTTGAAAAATAAAAAATTTTCAAGGCTACACTAAGAGGGGATATCATAATAATAGTCCCTCTGTTTTTGTGTTTTCCCTTTGAACTAATGATATTGAAAAGTGACAGATTTCGTGGTATAATCAAGTGAAGATATAACGAGGTGCAAAATCTGATAATGTAATTAAGGAGCAATGAAAAATTATGAAATTAAAATTTGATGTAGCTAATAAGTATCAGCCCGACCCTTTTATTTTTGAAGACTGTGGCAAGCTTTATCTGTATGTAACAGGTGAAAAAGGAGTGGAAGCATATTCCACTGATGATTTATTTGGTGTTTGGCATTATGAAGGGATTGTTGCCTCAATTGACGGACGGCATAGTTATTGGGCACCGTCTATTACAAAATACAAAGGT
>JAGATW010000113.1 GCA_017621085.1 Clostridia bacterium
AAGTACTTCTTACCAACCTCCATAACAACGTCGGAGTACATCTGAATAAATCTTCTGTAGCAGTCCCAAGCCCAACGAGCGTTGCCTGACTTTTCAGCCATTACGTTAACAACCTCTTCGTTAAGACCGAGGTTAAGGATTGTATCCATCATACCCGGCATTGAAGCTCTTGCACCTGAACGAACAGAAACGAGAAGTGGATTTTCCTTATCACCGAACTTTTTGCCTGTGATAGCTTCCATCTTGTCGATGTATTCCATAATTTGTGCCTGGATTTCTTCATTAATCTGTCTGCCGTCATCATAGTACTGTGTACAAGCCTCTGTTGAGATTGTAAAGCCCTGAGGAACAGGAAGACCGATTTTGGTCATTTCAGCAAGGTTAGCACCCTTACCACCGAGAATTTCTCTCATTGTTGCGTCGCCCTCTTTAAAGAGGTAAACATACTTCTTTGTACTCATTCTCTAAGTACCTCCATATAAAATATTAAACTAAGCTATTGCGTATGCGAACAGAAAATACATAACATTCCTGTAGGCGCACACGATAATTATAACACAAATTTTTATTTATTGGAATATTTTTTTAAAATTTTTCATACATTTTAGCAATTTTTTATAAAATTATAAAAAAATGTCATTAATATATAATTATATTGTAGGAAATACACAAAAAAATAAGAAAAAATCAGGGCAAAAATGCTCTTACATCCGCAAGCTTGTCAATCCAAGTGGGACTACTTGTCATATTACACAAAGCACGGCTACAAAACGAAAGCTTTAGTTTTGTAGCCGTGGCTGTGATTATTTAGATATTATTTGTGTTATACAACAATTGTTTATCAAGCAATCGTAATAACATATGCTAATTACTTGCGTCTTTTATGCTTACGATTTTTTGGCTTTGAGTATGATTTTTCAAAGGTAGAAAAGCGACGTGGCTTTGAGCCGAAATGCTTTTCGCTATGATTAGCCTTTATTCTTGATTTTGATCGATTGATATATACCTTAGCCTCATTATCTTCTTTTTGATTCTTTATTAGATAAAAGTTAACTTGTCTTGAAGAAACATCAACGTCCTCAACCTTGATTTTTACACGCTGACCTAAGCGATAAACTGTTTTTCCACGGGAAAGAGTATAATTGTCCTTGTCAAAGTAAAAGCCACCACCAAGAGAATCAATTGACACAAGTCCCTCACAAAGATTTTCCGTTTTTGCAAAAAATCCAAATGAAGTAACAGAGCAAATAACCGCCTCGTATTCCTCGCCTATTCGGTCACGCATATAAACAGCCTTGTAAAGGTCGTCAATATCTCTTTCTGCATGTACTGCCTTTATTTCGTTGTCGCTTGACATCATAGCAGAGTTTGCAGCAAAATTTTCATACTCCGTAATGGTGTTTTCGTTTATTTCTCCATTAAGCATAGCCTTTATAATTCTGTGTACGCTTAAATCGGGGTAACGTCTTATGGGAGAAGTAAAATGGCAATAATATTCCGTTGAAAGACCGAAGTGGGCTTTTTGAATAGGTGAATATCTTGCCTTCATAAGAGAACGAAGCAAAATGGAAGAAACGATAGGGTAGCTTTCTGTATCTCTTACGCTATCAAGAACCCTTGCAAGCTGGGATGAGGTGATTTTATTTTTTGTCCTTAAAGGAGATATATCAACATTCATATTTTTTGCAAAAAGAGCGAAGGCAGAAATTTTTTCAATATCAGGCTCATCGTGTACGCGATAAACGCAAGGCATACCTGCATTATATAAATAGGTGGCAACTGCCTCGTTTGCACAAAGCATAAACTGCTCAATGAGCCTTTCTGTTTCTCCACGCTCTCTTTTTACAATTTCAATGGGGTGACCCTCTTCGTTAAGAATAATTTTAGTTTCCTCACTGTCAAGCTCCATAGCTCCCTTTTGGTCGCTTTTTCTCTTCAGAATTTTGTAAAGCTCGTACATTTTATAAAAATCATCGAGGACGTGTGCGTATTTTTTGCAAAATTCACTATTCTCGCCTTTGTCTAAAATGTCATTAAGCTCAGCATAAATACCCTTGATTTTAGAGTTGATAATGGAGTTTACTATTTCACAAAAGAGTATATTGCCATTTTTGTCAAGGTCGATAATGGCAGAAAGAGTAAGACGGTCTTGTCCCTCATTCAAGGAGCAAATACCGTTAGACAGCTCCTTTGGCAGCATAGGCACAACCTTGTCGGTAAAGTAAACGCTTGTACCTCGCCTAAAGGCTTCCTTATCTAATTTAGAGTTTTTTCGTACATAGTGGGAAACATCGGCAATATGAACGCACAGGGTATAACCGTTTTCCTTTACCTTTATGGAAATGGCATCATCTAAGTCCTTTGCCTCGTGGCTATCAATGGTAAATACTGTGTCAGACCTAAAATCACGCCTGCCTGTGTCGATAATTTTCTCATTTGATACCTCTTGTGCCTCCAAAACCACGTCACTTGGGAAAGAGGTAATTATTCCGTTGGAGTGCAAAATGGCTCTGTAATTTGCCTCTTGACTGTCAGCCTTGCCTAAAACCTCGGTTACTTGGCACTTAATTGGCTCTTGCTCGCTTTTCGGGTAACTGATTACCTTGCAAACAACCTTGTCCCCACTTTGCCCGCTACCTAAATTTTTTGGTGAAATTAAAACGGAATGCTTAATTCTTTCGTTGTCGGGGGAAACGTGTCCTGCAAGGCCCTTGCCACTTGGGTAAACTGTTAATGTGCCTATAATTTCAGAAAAGCCACGGTCTAAAATCGCAATAATTTCAGCCTCGTTGCCCTTGCCATAAAACTTAGAGCCACGGTCAAGCCTTTTACAAATTACAGTATCGGAGTTAAGAGCGCAAAATGTAAGGGATGGCGGAATAAAAAATTCTTCCTTATCGGTTGTAACAAAGCCAAAGCCACCCTTCGAGGATGCGGAAAACACGCCCTTGAATTGACCTACGCTTTCAGCCAATACTATTTTGTTTCGCTTAGTAAAGGCAATAGAGAAGTCCTCTCCCTCCATTTCCTGTACGGTGCGCCAAAACTCTCCCTCGTCAATTTTTTCATTGCTGCTTAAAAGAGCATAAATTTCATTCGGTGTAAGCGGAATATAATCCCCTTGACCTAAAAGGTCTAAAATTTCTTCTTTAATATTCATTATATCACTCCCTTTCCTTTGGGCTTATATATATATTTTAACACAAAAAAGCAAAAAAGAAAACCGCTTTGGCGCATTTTGTCCAAAGCGGCATATTTCTTTTAGGTATTAGCGAAAATTAGTCGTTTGTGCTGTCGTCGCCTTCAGCATTGTCACCATTGTTGTTTTCACCGTTGCCGTTTTCACTCTCGTTGTTATCGGCACTGTTTTCATCATCAACATTTGTGTTGTCATCCTTGTTTTCGCCGGCAGTTGTGTCACCTTGCTCGGTGTTTGCATCATCGTCCTTGTCATTGCTCTCAGTATCAGAAGCAGCAGTAGATGATGTACCTGTTGTGCTACTCTTGTTTGTGTTAGTAGAGTTTGATGTGTTGCCGAAAATGCTTTCCCAATAGTCACCCTCGTCAATGTAATCCTGTGTAACGAAAGTAACAAGTGCAAGAACAACAAAAACAATAGCAACTATTGTTGTAAGAAGTGAAAGCTTCTTGTTACGGGATTTACCCTTGTTTCTGCCAAAATATGTTTCTGAGCTGCCACCTGTGATAGCGCCTGAAACACCCTTAGATTTGCCGGATTGTAAAAGCACCGCTACAATTAGGAAAATTGCAGAGATGAATAGCAATATTGCTAAAACTATATTTAACCAAGTCATGATTATCCTCCGTTTTTTATATTCTGAAAATCATAAGCGAAAAGCATTATATCACAAATGTTTGTAAAAATCAATAGCAAATTTAACTTTTTTTAAAATGTTTAGAAAAAACTACTTTTAGTTATTTTTATCACAATGACAATGATGGCTGTGACAGCTATCATTCGGTAAGGCTGAGCAGTCAGCACAAGTACCGTGAATTATAGTCCTTCCCGAGCTTACAATAAAGCCATGGTCGGAAAAAATATGACTCTGCATAGTATGTAAAAATTCACAGCTTAAATGAATGAGCCTTCCGCATTTAATACATTTCAGGTGAAAATGCTCATTACATTCATTGCCATCAATATATTGATAACAAGAGCCGTTTCCGTTTCCTATTATCAATTTTTTAACAAATCCGTCCTTTTCAAATTTTTCAAGAGTGCGATAAACAGTTGCAAGACTTAATTTGTAGCCCTGCTCACGCAAATGAAAAATTATATCAGAGGCGGTAACGTGTGCGCTATTCTCCTTTAAAAAGGCAAGAATAGCGTCACGCTGTTTGGTTGAATATTCCCCACGCATTATTCGTAAATCGGATACTTTTCGCAGATTTTTGTAATTTCTGCACGAACATAGTCAGCCTTTTCCTCAAACTCGGTTGCGCAAATCTTGATAAGCTTACCAAGCTTAACCATATCCTCCTCCTTAAGACCTCTTGAGGTAACCGCAGGAGTACCGATTCTTACACCGCTTGTAACAAATGGCTTTTCAGGGTCGTTAGGAATTGCGTTTTTGTTAACTGTAATATAGCACTCATCAAGACGCTTTTCAAGCTCCTTACCTGTAATGGAGAATGGACGAAGGTCGAGAAGCATAAGATGGTTATCAGTACCACCTGAAACCAAGTTAAAGCCTTCCTCCAAAAGTGTGTCAGCCAAGGCCTTAGCGTTCTTAACGATTTGCTCCTGATATGCCTTAAACTCGGGCTTTAAGGCCTCGCCGAAGCAAACAGCCTTAGATGCAATTGTATGCATAAGAGGACCACCCTGTGTTCCCGGGAAAATAGCCTTGTCAATTGCCTTTGCAAGCTCCTCACGGCACAAGATAAGACCACCACGTGGACCTCTTAGCGTCTTGTGTGTTGTTGTAGTAACAACGTCAGCATAAGGAACGGGATTTGGATGTAAGCCTGCTGCAACAAGACCTGCAATGTGCGCCATATCTACCATAAAGTATGCGCCAACCTCTTTTGCAATTTTTGAAATTCTTTCAAAATCAATAACTCTTGGGTAAGCGGAAGCACCTACTACAATAAGCTTAGGATTGTTTTCCTTAGCCAATTTTTCAAGCTCGTCATAGTCAATAAAGCCATCATCGTTTACACCGTAGGAAACGAAGTTAAAATAGCTGCCTGACATATTTACAGGGCTACCGTGTGTTAAGTGTCCACCGTGAGCTAAGCTCATACCGAGAACAGTGTCACCCGGCTTTAAAAGGGCAAAATATACTGCTGTGTTAGCCTGTGCGCCACTGTGTGGCTGAACGTTTGCGTGGTCAGCACCAAAAAGCTTACAAGCTCTTTCAATTGCAATGCGTTCTACAACGTCAACACATTCGCATCCACCATAATATCTCTTTGCAGGGTAACCCTCTGCATATTTATTTGTAAGAGGTGTGCCCATAGCAAGCATAACTGCTTCTGAAACTAAGTTTTCGGAAGCGATTAGCTCAAGTCCTCTTTTTTGTCTTTTTAGCTCACTGTCAACAGCGCTTGCAACCTCGCTATCGTATTCACCAAGCTTTTTAATAATTTCTGATACCATTTTTTTAAGTCTCCTTCAACTTCATTATACAAATATTATAACTGACAAGCAAGTTAAAATCAATAGTAAATTTAACTATAACGAAAAAAATTCCAAAATTTTAAAGAAAAGAGCCTTCGATACACAAAAAAGCAAAAAATAGTGGACGGAGTGTGTGAATTTGAGGAAATTTACTCAAAAAATAATAAAATATTTATTGACAAAGAAAAAATGGTGTTGTATAATATAATTACAATTTATAATTATAATGTCATATGACTAAAGAAAGGCGGAGAAAAATGATGACTGATTTATTTGCTGCAATCGACATTTTTAATCTGAATCTTGGCGTTTGCATTGCAGTTTTAGGAATTGCTGCTTTATTGGTAGTTCTGTTTTTGGTGTTACGCTGTCACGTTACTTATATTGATAGTGAGGATGGCAGTATTATCCATAAGGAAAAACACACTTGGCTTGACAAGGTGGATATACATGCAGCCCATAAGGTTGGTAGAAGGCTTATTGGATGGAGTAAGGTTCCAAATGGTAAAAAGCCACTTGTAAAGCACAAAGTTGTGCTTGCTAAGTCAATAAAGCTTTATTCAATTTGGGAAACAATTCCTGCGTTTGCTCCTGCAGCTCCTGTGCCGGTTGCACCTACACCATACATTCCGCTTCCGGCTGAGGAAGACAATAGTGAAGGAATCTTCGTAAAGTTTAACTATGTTAATCCACAAACCGATGAAATTATTAACAGCGAGTCATTCAGATTAAATACACGCGTTCCAAATAAAGAGGTTAAGGGTTGGGGATTTGCTCCTGATGGCGAGGTTGTTATTAAGGATGGTGAAGAAAACTATATCTTTGCTATTAACCTTTATCCAATCACAGCTCTTGAGGATAGCGAATTTAAATCTTCAAGCGAGCCGTTTTATGGTGCTTGCATAGTTGATGTATCTTACACACTCTCTGATATTGACGAGGTAACATACAAGGAATCTCATTACTTAAGACTAAAGCTCCCAAATATGTTTAATGAAAATTCCAAGTTTATTGGTTGGAGCATTGTTCCTGATGGTGAGCCTGTTATTGAAAGAGGAGATATCGATTCTGTATTTAATATAGTCCTTTACTCCATTACAGATGCAGCACAGGAGCCAATTGAAGAGCCGGTAATCGAAGAGCCTGTCGAAGAACCTGTCGAAGAACCTGTCGAAGAGCCTGTCGAAGAGCCTGTGGTTGAGGAGCCTGTTGAGGAACCTGTTGAAGAACCTGTTGAAGAACCTGTGGTTGAGGAGCCTGTTGAAGAACCGACTCCGATTTATGAGGAAATAATCGAAGAGCCGATTCCACAGCCTGCTGAAGAGCCTGTTGTTGAAGAGCCTGTTGAAGAGCCTGTTGAAGAACCTGTAGTTGAAGAGCCTGTAGTTGAAGAGGCAACACCAATACTCGTTCCTACATATTATGATAATGAAGGTAACAAGATAGACATTAAGTATAGCCGTAGCTTTACAGCTAACCTTATTCAAAGTGAGGATGTTGTTAAGGATTACTACAGCGAGCTTAAAAATCATATTCTTTCCTATAAGGGCGTTAAGTCAAGAATCAGCTGGAAGTTCGATAGCTATAACAGAGGCAGAGACCAGCTATTTAAGATGAAGCTTCGTGGTAAGACAATTTGTCTATACTGCGCACTTGACCCTAACGAATTTGATCAATCCAAATATCACCACGAAGCAATTGATGCTAAGATATTTGAGGATGTTCCAATGCTTGCTAAGATTAAGAGTGGTCTTGGCTTAAGAAAGGCAAAGGAGCTTGTTGATTTCGTAATGGCAAGATTTGAAATTGAAAAGGATGAAAAGGCAAAGACGGTTGACTATGTTGCTAAGCATCCATATGAGCCAAACGAGCCATTGATTGCACGTAAGCTTATTAAGGCACTTGTAGCTGATAGCGAGGTTGTGGTAATTTCCACAAAGCCAAAGGAAGAGCCTGTCCAAGAGCCAATAGCTGAGGATGTTGTTGAAGAGGTTGCAGAAGAGCCTGTAGTTGAAGAAGCAATCGAAGAGGTTGTAGCTGAGCCTGTAGTTGAAGAAACAATCGAAGAGGTTACAGAAGAGCCTGTTGTTGAAGAAGCAATCGAAGAGGTTACAGAAGAGCCTGTAGTTGAAGAAGCAATCGAAGAGGTTACAGAAGAACCTGTAGTTGAAGAAAAAACAGATGAGGCTGATGCTGAGGTTGTTGAAGAATCAACTGAGGAAGCAGTTGTTGATTCGAGTGACGACGAAATTGAATTTGTTGACGAAGATGGAGACGGATTTATTGACCATATCAGCGCTGAAGAAGCACACAGATTAGCACAACAAATTCATTTCCATGCGGATGTTGCGACAGGTGTTGACTACATTACAGCAAAGGACACAAAGAAGGCAATTGTTAACGTTGATGTTCTTGCCAAGTACTTTAATGATGGTGATATCGTTACAATCCAAGCAATGAAGGATAAGAAGGTTATTGATAGAAGAGCAAAGAGCGTTAAGGTCCTTGCAAGAGGTAGTCTTGACAAGAAGCTCACAATCTTAGCCGGTGAATTCTCAAGCATTGCTATTGAAATGATTACCTTAACAGGTGGTCATGCTGTTCGTGTAACCTACGAAATCAAAAAATAATCTTTAAAACAAAATACACCTGTGATATGCGAAATTTGTGTATCACAGGTTCTTTTTATTTATTATATAATTAATGTAGACTTTTTACGAAATTCGGTGGTAAATTTGAATGCTAAGAAAAAATTATTGATTTGCACCTATATTTTATTTTTTTGAAAAAATGCCTGCACGTGTGCGTAATTTTGACCTAAAATTGAAATGTAAACTAAGGGTTGACATTGGTAAACAATGGTTTGTTGACTAAAATGATAATTTGTGCTACAATTAGAGCAGCACATTTTCCAAGGAGACAGAAATGGAAATATCAGAAAAAATTACATATCTACGAAAACAAAAGGGCTGGAGCCAGGAACAGCTTGCTATTAAGGTTGAAGTATCAAGACAGGCTGTTTATAAATGGGAGGCTGGAATTAGTCAGCCGGAAATAGATAAGCTGAAAAAGCTATCAAGCCTGTTTTGCGTATCCTTTGACGAGCTGTTAAATGATGAAATTGACATTACCAAGCCAAAGGTAGCTGAAAATATAACTATCGAGCCGAAAAAAGAGGACGACAATAATGTTAGTCAGGAAAAAGAAATATCCAATGAAGATTTTCAAGGCTCAAATGTAGCCCCTATTATTAATGAAGAAAATGGCGCTCCCAAAAGAAATGGCGACAACAAAAAGCTATGGACCATACTAATAGCAGTAATAACAGCCTTTGTGGTTTGCGTTTGTGCTATTGGAATATTGTTAATTAAGTATCTTTTGCCGGACAATGAACGAGAAAATCAAGGCAGCAGCTCAAGCAGCAGCATTACAAACAGCTCAGACGATAAGGAAGAACAAAACGGAAGCACAACACAGTCAAGCATGCCAAGTAATGATAAGCCCGACGATGAGGACAACTCAAATGAGCCGGAGGCTGTTTATTACACGGTTAAGTTTGAAACAGAGGGTGGCACTCAAATCCCAAACATAAGGGTAAAAAAGGGCGACCTTATTCCAAATAATATACATACCACATACGAGGG
>JAGATW010000114.1 GCA_017621085.1 Clostridia bacterium
AGTTTCAATGCTGTCTTTTACTTGAAAATCACAGTCAACATATTGTGTAAAACTACCTTTAAATTCACCTGAACGGTATGGAATAGGGTAACAATATCTGATGCAGTCCTCAATTACTCGTTCAAATTGTGTGTTTGGATAGAGTATCAAATCTTCTTTTGAGTTTGAGATAAATCCAATTCCTTTCTTTACATAATTGAAATCATTAACTTTAGTTAATCTGTAAGCTACTTTAATCATCTTTATTTTTTCCTTTCTATTTTAATTTTTTTATTTCGCCCAAAAACAAAAGGCACAGTTAGAGTTTAAAATAACTGCACTTTATTTTTTATGTTACAGATGTCAACAGCGTTTAAAACCTTATTTTTAAGACAGAGGAAATTTCTGCATAAAAGTCTGTTTCATATAGTTTTAAGCCGAAATTTCTCTTGTTTACATCTGCGATAACTGTGCAAAAACAACCAAAAGCGAAATAAAAAATTCAAGTATAGCACAAAATAAAGAACATTAAAAGGAGGCAGACCTCGAAAAAAATGAATTTTTAGATTGATAAGTACAATGAATATGAACAGTGTACTAAAATCACGACATTATAAAATGATGGGAATTTTTCTTCAAAAAACCTATTGACAAAGGTTAAATTGGAGTGTATAATGAAATCAATCTAAATGAAACAAATGTTTCAAATAGAAAGGTGGGCTGCTAAATGAGAAGTAAAAACCAAGAAATAATGAACGAGATTGTTTCTTATATAAACGATTGTTTTTTGAATAATTATATCGTACCTTCGCTTCAAGAAATATCGGACAGAATTGGGCTGTCAAAAGGAACAACAAGTAAGTACATTAGTGCTATGGAAAATCAAGGTATGCTTGAAAGAACTACTGACCGTAGGGGTTTACTCACGCCATTGATAAAACAAATGAGTAATTTCCACTTAATCCCTGTTGTTGGTAAAATAGCTTGTGGTACTCCAATTTTAGCAGAGCAAAATATAGACTCGTATATGTCAATATCGGGCAATTTCTTAGGAGCAGGAGAATTTTTTGTTCTTGTGGCTCAAGGTGATAGTATGATAAATGCCGGAATTGATGATGGGGACTATGTTGTAATAAGAAAACAAAACACCGCAAATGAAGGTCAAATTGTCGTTGCTTTAATTGACGGCGAAGAAGCAACTCTGAAAAGATTTTATATAGATAAAAGGAAGAAAAAAATCAGATTGCACCCCGAAAATGATAATTTGAAAGATATGTTCTATGACACTATTGATATTCAAGGAATAGTGGTTAAAGTAATAAAAGATGTAGAATAATATTCTTTGTAGAAATAGTGTTATAAGCCCCCTAATTATAAGTATTTGGTTTTCAAGGTGATAAGCTGTAGTTTTGGCTGCCAACCACTCTAACGGTATATCTAATTGTCCTTGTTTTTCGTTGGCAACAGGAGGTTTATAGTGGATTTTTCAATCTATCAATCTGTTGAAATGTTTTGTCCTAATTGCGGGCATAAAATAACAGGTTATTTAAGCGAAGATGGCGCTTTAAGAATTATGTGCGACAGATGTAAGGTCGTAATTTATAGTAAAAGAAAAAATGTTAAGGAGTTTAACATTAAGGTAACAAACCCATATGCAATTAAAGGAGTAGGTTAAATGGAGCAAAGGACATATATAGCAATAGACTTAAAGTCTTTTTATGCTTCCGTTGAATGCAGAGAGAGAAATCTCGATCCTTTAACAACAAATTTAGTAGTAGCAGATGCAAGTAGGACAGAAAAAACAATAGGACTTGCTGTTTCACCTTCTTTAAAATCATTTGGAATAGGAGGACGACCAAGATTATTTGAGGTTGTTCAAAAAGTCAAGGAAGTTAATGCTGAGAGAAGAATGAAAGCAGGAAAACTTGTAGGAGAGTCCTATGACTATTTGGAACTAAGGAAAAATCCGAAGTTAGCAGTTTCATATATCGTAGCACCACCGAGAATGGCTTACTATATGGAATATAGCACAAGGATTTACCAAGTTTATCTAAAGTATATTGCACCAGAGGACATACATGTATATTCAATAGACGAAGTTTTTATGGATGTTACAAACTATTTGAAAACATATAATCTATCGGCTAAAGAATTGGCAATGACAATTATAAAGGATGTTCTCAAAACAACAGGAATAACAGCAACAGCAGGTATTGGCACAAATATGTATTTATGTAAGGTTGCTATGGATATAGTAGCAAAGAAAATGCCGGCTGACGAAAACGGAGTCCGTATTGCAGAACTTGATGAAATAAGTTATAGAAAAACTCTATGGAATCATAGACCTTTAACTGATTTTTGGAGAGTAGGACAAGGCTATCTAAGAAAGCTTGAAGCAGAAGGACTTTATACTATGGGTGATATTGCAAGATGTTCCATAAGTGAAAAGGGCTATTATAATGAAGAACTTTTATATAAGCTTTTTGGTAAAAATGCAGAATTACTTATAGACCACGCATGGGGCTATGAGCCATGCACAATAGCAGAAGTAAAAAAATATAAGCCAAGCACAAATAGTTTAAGCTCAGGTCAAGTGTTACATTGTCCTTATACAGCAGAAAAAGCAAAGCTTGTTACAAGAGAAATGGCAGATGCACTTGTTCTTGATATTGTAAGTAAGGGCTTATTTACAGACCAAATCGTTTTAACGATTGGTTATGATATAGAAAATCTAACTGATGAAAATAGAAAAAGAGCATATGTAGGTGAAGTTACTTACGATCATTATGGTAGAGCTGTTCCTAAGCATGCTCATGGGACTCATAATTTACCTAAATATTCTTCATCAACAAAGGAAATTTTAAAAGCGGTTGATGAATTGTACGATAAAATAGTAAATAAAGACTTGCTTATTCGTAGAATAAACATTGCTTTCTGTAAATTACTTGATGAAGAAGGTGTCAAAAATGCAACACCGGCTGAGCAACTTGATATTTTTTCAATTCTTG
The DNA here is from genome assembly GCA_017621085.1 of Clostridia bacterium. Classification (GTDB taxonomy): domain Bacteria; phylum Bacillota; class Clostridia; order Oscillospirales; family CAG-272; genus RGIG2000. The sequence continues at coordinate 2,988 of JAGATW010000114.1, forward strand.
ATACTAAAGAGCTTGAACAAAAGGATGAATATCTTGAAAAAGAAAAGAGAATGCAACTTGCATTACTTGAGATTAAAGGTATGTATGGTAAAAATGCTGTAATGAAAGGAATGAACCTTGAAGAAGGTGCAACTGCCATTGACAGAAACGGTCAAATCGGAGGACACAAAGCATGAACGATAAGAATTATGATGATATTATCAATTTGCCTTGTCCTACCTCAAAAAGACATCCAAGAATGGCAATGATAGACAGAGCTGCACAATTTGCTCCATTCGCAGCATTAACCGGTTATGATGATGCAATTACTGAAACAGGAAGATTAACCGGGACTAAGTTAGAGTTAAGTGAAGAAACAAAAGAGAGAATAGATTTAAAGATTAACTACCTTATAGATAATATTGAAGAAAATCCTGAAATTACGGTAACATATTTCGTGCCAGATAAAAGAAAGTCTGGAGGCGAATACCTAATTGTTACAGGTAAGCTTAAAAAGATAGATGGATATGAGCAAACACTACTGATGATGGATGGACTTAAAATATCTATCTTTGAAATATTATCAATAGAGTCGGAAATTTTTCATAGTTTTTTTGATTAAAATTGAATATATACGCTTATATGACAAAGTAAGGTCGTGCTGAAATAGAGCTCAGGTAAATCCTTTCTCCCTATCAATATAAGTAAGTGGTCGTAAAACATCTATTTTATATAGGTGTCAGAGCAAGAACTTAGTGCGTCTTGGCGAGCAGAATTATTCTAAGCCCATAGTGGGTATTTAGGATTTTTCTGCTCGCTTTTTTTGTTGCAAAAAATTTTTTGAAAAAAACAAAAAAACTTTTTTCTTTCGGTAATGGGTTTACCGGAAGAAATGAGAAAATGGAATTACCAAAGGGGAAGGGGGTGAGATAATGGGAGCTCTTGAGCGTCGAGATAGAATAATTGATATCTTGTGCGAGAAGCGATTTGTGAAAATTGAATATTTGGTTAACGAATTTTCAGTATGCGAAAAAACAATTCGTAATGACATTTTGGAGCTTTCGTTGTCTTACCCCATTTATACAAAAACAGGAACATGGGGAGGTGTTTACATAGCTGATGGCTATTACAGAGATAAGGATTATTTAAGTAGTTTACAGAAAGAAACACTTGAGTCCTTGTTAGATGATGTTGACTCTGAAAAAAGGAAAGTATTGGAGTCGATAATCAAAAAATTTTCAAGACCTGAGGCGATTTAATATGACTATAACAAAAAAGAAAATAAAGCAAGAGTTAGAAAACATAAAAAACTTTTTCTTAATGCAAGACTCTATTGTGAATGGTACGCTTAAACCTTGCGATAAATTACTATTTTTGATTGAAAAATATGTAAAGCTTATCGAGGATGCACCAACAGAATTACAAGGACTCTTTAATGAAAAATATAGATTTGGTTCTACTATTCAACAAATGGCAGCAAAATGGAAAGTATCAGTTGCAACGGTGAATAGATTGCAGTCAAAACTGTATGAGTATTTATTTGAAAATCTGAACAAGGAGGAAAAGTAAATGACTAAATGTGAATTGGAAATCTTACTTAATGAAATAGATTTTCTTGACAATGCAAATAACATTTATGAAACGAAAACCTATTTAGTTAGGCAGGAAGTTTCAATAGAAATTATCAATGGTATTACTGTTGTATATAGCAGAGATACATTTTACGCAAAGACAAACTTAAGAATGAGTCAGTTAGAATTTTTAAAGTCTATTAGACCATCACTTGTTAATGCGAAGCGAGTACCGGCAACAATGACAACTCGCACTTATGTAGATTAAACGGGATAATAAAAATCCCTTTAATACTTGAATATTTGAGTTAGAGAAAACGATTCGGGATTGCGGTTTTTCGAGGATATTAAAAGGTGGCCACCTACCAACAACTATCGCATAGACAGAATGTCGAAAAGCCACGCAAATAGTTCATTTTAAAAATTGAATATAGGCGAAGAGCCGAACCTAACTACTTTTATATTATAACACTATTTCAAAGGAGAAAAAATTATGGCGAAAGCTATCGAAAAGAAGCCTGAGGCGTCAGGCGAAAACAAGTACGCACAAAGAAGATGGGTAAAACCTAAGCTCAGAGCAGCATCTTACGCATCTGAGCGTAAGGCAAAGAAGCACGAGCACGGTCCTAAGAAGGACAAGGATCTCACCGATTACGAGGCAGGTATCCGTTCAGGTTATCTCCAATGTCAAACCGACCACGCTGGCCTATATAAGTATAAGAAGGCTATCAACGAGGGTAAGAGCAAGGAAGAGGCACGAATCATTTCACAGACTGTGCAGAAAAAGAAATAATTTAATAATTTTTGGAGGTATTTAATTTATGGAAAAGAAGATTTTTGTTGAAAGAGAAACCTTTGAGTACAAGGGAAATACATATTTCTCTTACTTTATCAAGGGAACAATCAGAGGTAAGGATGTTAAACTTGCGGTAATTCCACCGGACAAGGGTGGCTATGTAGTTCTCGATATCGTATTTGATAAGGAAATGGCATGTGAGCTTGTGCTTAAGCCATATGAAATCAAGGACGAAAAGGGTAACGTTGTAAAGGGTAACTCATACGCAGTATGCTCTGCTGACGAAAACGGTGAAATCTACGAGTGTAAGATTAAGCCTTTCCGTGACTCAGACAAAAGACTTCTTGGTATGTTGCTTAGATAAGCAATAATTAAGTAGCTCTGCGACCTGTGTTCCCTATATTGTGAGCATAGGTCGCAGTTTTTATTTCAAAATATTAAATTTTACTTTTAGGAGGATAAAAAATGAAAAGAATTTTTGCACTTATTTTATGTATTCTTATGGTGTTTACCTGTATTTTTGTAACAAGCTGCTCACCTGAGGACCAAACCACAGACAATTCATCCACAAATACAGGTGATAATACCAGTAACACCGAAAAAGAGCCACAGCCTCTTGATAATATTCCAGATGTAGCAACTATGGATGGTACACCAATGGTATCAAGAACTGCATATAAGATGGCTCGTTCAGGCATGGTATTTGCAACCCCTACCGCCCTTTCGGAAACAGCTAATGAGGGTATCACTCTTGTAGCTTCTGTTGAACCATCATATGCTACAAAAATTGCAGTAGATTGGTCTGTATATTTTGCCAACCCGGAAAGCACATGGGCAACAGGCAAGAATGTAACAGATTATGTAACAATTACACCAACGGAGGAAGGTAGCTTAACCGCAACTCTTGAATGCTTACAGCCATTTGGCGAGCAAATTATCGTTAAGGTAGTTTCAAGAGAAAATGCTGAAATTTCAGACACTTGTCCCCTTGAATATATGCGTAGAGTAGAAAGTGTAAGCCTAAGAGTAGGTGATGATTATGTATTCACACCGGGCGTAAACTACGCAGATTTTGAGGTTGCAACAGGCAATCTTGGTACAGGTGGTAAGGTAACACTTGATGTTGACTTTACTGATGTTTACACTATTGAGTCTTGGGATAGTGATAGTTATGATGCTACTGACCTTTCACAGTGGGGTATTATCGGTGGCAACTCTAATCTTGGAGTAGATGCTTCTATGTCTTCATTCCAAGGTATGACATCAGACGGTGTGAAATATACAGGCGTGCCTAACTTCTGTTATAGCGAATTTTCATCAAATAAGACACTGTATTTCGATGTAGATAGCCTTTCCGACTTGGGAGCATATTTAGTTAAGGACTCAAGTGGCACAACATACAACATTGACAAAATGGATCCTGCTTTGATTGCGGAAATCCTTACAAATGCTAAGGAAAGCGGAACAGATACAATATTCTGGCTTGAAGTAATTCATCCATCAAATCATAGAATCAATTTTGAAATCAAGATTGGTGATATTGTGAATAGTGGTGTTGCACCTAAAACACTTACACATAACCAAACAACCTATAATTTCAACGCAACAGAGCTTGACTATATGAAGTTTGGAGAGTGATTTGATATATGAGCAATAAGGTGATAAGAATTTGTGCAATAGTGATTGTAGTGCTTCTTGCAGTAGCCTTAGTAGCTTTTATAAGTATCAATGTTGTAAGAGAGTCAAAAAAGGCTAACTTTTACTTAGTTCACAATGGCACTCAAATCACAGAAAATGTAAGCGGCTTAGTTCTTGAACGAGGAACACCCGAAAAGTTTGAAATAGCATATTTTGAAGGCTTAGAGGAAGAAAAGCAAGGGTATTATGTAACGGTTGAAACCATACTGGACGGAAACAACTTTTACTTTAAAATTCAAGGTCAAGACTCTTCATTTTATGCAACACGCTCAGATGTAACGGATTTTTTTGATATTGAAATGCAGGAGGAATATTTTACTATAACTCTTGATGAAAAATTCAAGGCAACAGATGTTATTGAATGGGTGTACTCGGACAAGCGTATATACTTCCCCGAGGAAGTAGATTGCTCCAAATCATTCTATAAAATTGTAGTGCATTTAGAGGATGGCACAGCAGTTTACAATATCGGCTTTAGATGTGAATACACAGCTGAAGGAATAAGAATTGATGAAAACACAGCACCGGACTATTTTGGAGGTGGTTTTAGTGAAGATTGTAATATCAATAGCTAAATTCATTGTAATTGTGGCTCTACTTTTAGCTTTAATCGGTGTAGCTATGTATTTTAGTGGCTATACAATGTACGCAAAAATAAACGGAGATACAATTATGGACTCTGCAAGTGGATATACAGTAGCACCGGATAAGCCGTTAAAGGTGGAATTAGGTTATACCTTTGATTTTGGTGGAGAAAAGGATATGTCTGGCTATTCAGTAATTGTTGTACCGAATTGCATAGCAGGAAAAGACTTTAATTACAAAATTGGGGTTAGCGAATATTCCTATCAGGCAGAAAAAGATTTGACTAAGGGCTTTAACAT
>JAGATW010000115.1 GCA_017621085.1 Clostridia bacterium
CACTCGGGGAGTGTTAGAGCCACAGTGTGACCGAGCCGAAGCGAGAAAGGTGTCGCCTTTGGCGACGGATGAGGTGTAATACCCACAAATAAAATGGGAAACAAAATAATTTCCACTCCCTTTTGATAATTTCAACCGTTTTTTAAAAAACTTTTTAAAAAATTGTTAATATTCCATTTTTGACCAAGATATAGATATTTGCTACCAAAGAGTAGTGCGAATTTAGCAAGGGGGAAAAATTTGCTCCGGAGATTTTGAAAAATTGTAGAAAGAGCGAAAAAAGAAAAAATTGCAAATTTGCAAGTCAACAAGGGGAGTGCTTCGAAGATTGCACCCCATTATATGAGGATTTTCCAAAATATATCATATGTGTATCATCCTTGTTGCATTATTTAGGAGTGCTAAATAATTATTGGAATTTTTTGAAAAAAACGATTACGACTTGTAGATAAACAAGAACAAAAGAGAAAAAAGTATTTTAAAAAATTAACGAGGTATTCCGTGCTATTCCCCCTAAAAAGACGCTTGTCTTTTAAAATGGCAATACTATTAAGCCTTGTCAATTTTGGGATATCGCATAATAAAAATTGGGTCAAGTACGCCGAAAATATTTGGCAATGCTCCACTCACTTGTAGTTATGCTTAACGAAATTGCCGTTTAACTGTATCATACGGAATATCTTTAACGCAAACAACCGTCTTAAAGACGCACAATATATATTTTGAAAAGGAGAAAAAATATGAATAAGATAATTATAAACGAGCGCACCGTAGGCTTGCTTTTCAAAAACGGAAAATTTGAAAGGGTGCTAAGAGCAGGCAAATATCGCATATCAAAAAACTGCGATGTTGAAGAGGTTGATATTGAAAGACCTCTTAAATCAACAAACGCAACTCTTGACACATTAATGGAAAGCAAGGAAATTCAGTCCTTGTATGACATTTATGAGGTCAATGAGGATCAAGTATTGGTAAGATACATAAACGGAAGGGTAAAGGACGCCTTTACACAGGGTACTTATGCCTTTTACAATGGTATTAAAAACCAAAAAATTGAATACGTAAGCTCCAAGAATGCTATAATTGAGGGCTTAAGCGACGAAACCATAAAGCAGCTTCCATACGCACTTACAGATAAATATACTGTAAGCCCATACCAAAAGGGACTTTTATTTGTTGACAACAAATTTGAAAGACTTCTTGACGGTGGTATTTATTATACTTGGTCAATGAAGCAGGTTGACATTAAATACATTGACACAAGAGCCCTTGTTGTAAATGTAAACGGACAGGAAATATTGACACAGGATAAGGTAAATATAAGAATTAACCTTGTTATCTGCATGCGTATTAAGGACTACGTTAAGGCAATTACAGAGCTTAGCGACTATGAGGAGCATCTAAGAACATACGCACAGCTTGTTTTAAGAGAATATGTAAGCAAGTATAAGCTTGACGAAATTCTTGACAACAAGGAAGAAATCTCCCGACACGTGTACGAAAAGCTAAAGGAAAAGGAAGGAGAGCTGTTTATCGAGGTTAGCGAGGCAGGAGTAAAGGACATAATTCTTCCGGGTGAAATCAGAAGCATTATGAACACTATTCTCTTAGCTGAGAAAAAGGCTCAGGCAAACGTCATTACAAGACGTGAGGAGGTAGCCTCAACAAGGTCACTCCTTAACACAGCCAAGCTAATGGACGAAAACAAGACCCTTTACAAGCTAAAGGAGCTTGAATACCTTGAGAAAATCTGTGAAAACGTCACCAACCTAAACCTAAACGGTGGCACAGGTATTCTCGAAAGCCTTCGTTCCTTAGTTTCCTCGGAGAAGCAATAAAAAAACAAAAGCATTGTGTTTTTTGTAACACAATGCTTTTTTGTAAAACGAAAACCACGCGATAGTCGCGTGGTTCCATGTAGGCTATGCCAATGAGGAGAAATAAAAAATATAGAGTGAAAACACACCTGCGCAAGAGGCTCCCTCCGGGAGGGGGCTCCCGACGGAGTCGGGTGG
>JAGATW010000116.1 GCA_017621085.1 Clostridia bacterium
TACTATGGCTCAGTTGGTAGAGCACATCCTTGGTAAGGATGAGGTCATCGGTTCGATTCCGATTAGTAGCTCCAAAAATCCTGCACGGGAGTGCAGGATTTTTTATTTTCACCTCCTGTAACCCTGCCTACACTTTTTTTGTTGACTTTTTTAATTTTGTATGTTAAAATTAAAGTGTAAAAATATATTTTTAGGAGTTATTGTTATGAAAAAAAGATTTCTTTTAATTTTCACCATTGTAACAATGCTTGCTTTGGCACTTGCGATTTCCGTTAATGCTGAATTCGACAAGAGCGAAGCGGTTACTGTTACTCTTTCAAACGGTGCTACACAGTCCTGTGCCTTGTATGACGGCGAGGGCGACGAGCTGGTGTGGTACACGCTTGACGACGGTGCAACGGTTGTATCTGTTAAAGCAAAGGAGCTTTTCTTTGATACAAAGGGCGGCAAGCTTACAGAATCCGCCAACTTGACAAGCATTTATCTTAATGCCGAAACAGCCTTGCAAATCCACAACGACAACACCACTAACAAAATTGTTGTTGCCAACCTAAGAGGCTGTACCTTTGCAGGCATTTACCACTCAGGCTATAAGACAACATTTTCAAACAGCAAAACAGTACAGTATGTATATTTGCCAAGCACACTTAAGAGCTTTGACTGTAACACATTCCAATACTGTCCAAATCTTAAGGTTTGCGACATTCCAAATGACGCATCCTTTACAATCACCTCTGCAAACAACTTTGTTGGTTGTACATCCCTTATGGAAATCAACCTTTTTGGCTGTACATCAGCTAAGGGAAGCATTTTCCACAGCAATTTCAGCGGCTGCACATCCTTAACAAAGGTTATTGTTAACCCTGACACTATTGATTGGCCTGCGATTAACGGCAACACCTTTGCAAATTGCCCACTTACACAATTTGGCTTAATTCCGGGTGAATGCACTATTCCTGCTTCTACCACCAGCCTTGGTGACAACTGCTTCCAGAAATCTAAGTTTACAACTGTAAATTTGGCAGACAGTCAGGTAAAATCAATAGGCTACAATGCTTTTGAGCAAAACCCCAACTTAACCGAGGTTATTTTCCCCAAATCTCTTGAATCAATGAACATCCGTGTTTTCAAGGATTGTCCAAGCCTTGCTACCTTAACAGGTCTTGAAAGCACCAAGCTTTCAACTATTCCACAGGAAACCTTTTACAGATCATGCTTATCAACCGTTGTTCTTCCTTCAAGCTGCACAGCTATCGGTTATAAGGCTTTTGCTGACGATGGCAAAAACATAAGCACATTGACAAGCATTACAATTCCTGCAGGCATTACCTTGATTGATGACTACGCTTTCCAGAACTGTAAGCTTTTATCAAGCATTATTTTCTTGGGTGATGCAGGAGAAAATGCGGTAATTGATACAGCCGCATTTGAAAACTGCAAGGCATTAACTAACGTTGTTCTTCCAAACGGTATAAAAGCTCTTAATAACTGCGCTTTCAAGAACTCCGGTATTGTTAATGTTACTTTACCAAGCACTCTTGAAGAGGTTAACGGCGGTGAGCATTTCTACGGCACAGCATTGGAAAACGTTTACGGCTTTGAAAATACTAAAATTACAACCGTTCCATATGCTATGTTCAGAGGCACATCCAAGTGGACACCGGATGTTTTGAGATTACCTGCCACAGTAAAGACAATCAACCAGTATGGCTTTGCTGACTGCGGCGCAAAGAAAATCATTCTTAATCCCGGCATTGAAACTATTGGTGTTGAGGCGTTTGTAAACTGCGGTAAAGTACAGGAGATTTACATTCCTGACTCTATTGTATCTATCAGCAACAGCGCATTTTCCAACAATGTATCTAAAAATATTTTGTTCTTTGTAGTTAGCTCGGATTCAACATACATTGAAGCAATCAAGGCAGGCGGCACTTACGCTACCACGGTTGTTGACTATGAAGCTTATGTTAACGATCCAACCTCCTATACAAGCGGAAAGCACTTGATTTACAATGTTAACAAGTGCGTGGCATTCTATAACGGTGAGCATACAATTGACGAAAACAACAAGATAATCAATTATGCAAACGGATTTGCAAGCAGCGGCACATGCACAATACTGTGCTCAACCTGTCTTAAGGAGTACACAGAAAATCTGAATGCTCTCTTTACACTTCTCGGCTCTTCTGTTCCTTCATATACCGAGGGCACAATTACAATCGGCTACTCCATTAATTATGAGGCTATCAGCAAGTACGAGGAGCTTACAGGAAAAGAGCTTCGCTACGGCTTATTTGTCGCTTTACAGCAGGTAATCGGTCAAGACGATATCTTTGACGACGAGGGCAACAAGAACGAAAGAATAATTACCTATGAAGTTCCAAGCTTGAATTTTGCCGCATTTGAGTTAAAGCTTACAGGCTTTACCACAGATGAGCAAAAGGCGGCTAAAATAGCAATGGGCGCATACGTTGTTGTTTCCAAGGACGGCGTGAATGAATACTCATATATGCAAACCGATGCTCCGAGCAACGGCGAAAAGTACCATTTCGCATCATATAACGATTTTTTCCCAAGCGCACAGGCTGAATAAGCATATATTATTGCCCAACCCTTCAAAAAGGTTGGGCAGTTTTATTTTAAGCTATATGGCAAGGATTTATTGTATACAAAAACAGAGCCCTGTAAAGGACTCTGTATAGATATTTTATTGAATGCTTTTATTTTTTCTCTTTCTTATATTATACTCGGACCTTGGATTAATCAGCTCACGATAGTCAAGGTCGCCACGCTCAAGGGCGCTTACAATTGTTTCGGCAGTTGCAATATTTGTTGCTAAAAGCACGTTGTGTACATCACATAACCTTAGCAGATTTTGCTCAACTGCGTTGTGGCTTTCCACCCAGCCATAGTTTTGCGGTGTGTTTGCACGGAAATAGAATAAAATATCTATTTCGTCAAAGGCAATACGAGAGGCAATTTGCTGTTCTCCGCCTAAAGGACCTGACAAAAGCTTTTCAATTTTTAAGCCTGTTGCCTCAGAAATATATGAGCCGGTTGTACTTGTAGCACATATCGAATGCTTACTGAGTATACCACAGTACGCAATACAAAATTGGGTTATTAATTCTTTTTTAGTATCATCTGCAATGATAGCAATTTCCATAGTGCCACCTCCGAATTAGCTCATTTTTTTAATAATAACACATTTATTAGGCATTTGTCAATAAAAAAGAGTGAATTTTTTTCATTTTTTTGAGCAATGTTACTGTATTTTGCCATTGCGAACATATGATTTTTTTGCTATTATGTACAAAAACAACAATTTTTGATATTTTTTCAAATGCAGATAGATTGTTAAATTTGATGATTTCAAAGACTGCATTTGCGCTAATAATATATAATACGCACAAAATTTAACATTTTGCGCAAAATTGTATTGACAAATGGCGATTGTTTTGCTATAATAATTTCGATCTTTAAGGTTGATACAGAGATATCGACAAGATTTTATATAATAAATGAAGGGTATGCGTATTTTTTGGCATATCATAGTTTGTTGCGGTTTAATCTTGTCGTAGGACAAGATTTTTTCTTTATCTGTGTGCCTTATACAATAATAGGAGGCAATTATGAAGAACTTAACTACACTTAAAATAGATGAGCAATTTGTAAGTGCCACTGTTTTTGGTAGCGCTTCCTTTGACAGTGATAATATTGTTGTTTTACCCGGATTTTGTGATGTGCATGTGCATTTCAGAGAGCCGGGTTTTTCTTATAAGGAAACAATAAAAACCGGTTCATTAAGCGCTGCAAACGGTGGATATACAGACGTTTGCACTATGCCAAATCTTGACCCTGTGCCACATAGCGTTGAAAACATTCAGAAGCAGCTTGATATCATTAAGAGCGATGCAAGAATAGGCGTTCACCCTTATGCATCAATCACTGTAAATCAAGAGGGAAAGATGCTTTCCGACCTTGATGGAATGAAGGATTTATGTATTGCCTACTCCGATGACGGACGTGGAGTGCAGTCTGATGAGATGATGGAGATGGCAATGACCAAGGCTAAGGAATTAGGCAAAATGATAGTTGCCCATTGTGAGGTAAACGACCTGTTATTCGGTGGCTACATTCACGACGGTGAGTATTGCAAAAGTCACGGAATGAAGGGAATTTGCTCCGAGAGTGAATGGAAGCAGGTTGAAAGAGATATACGCTTGGCTAAGAAAACAGGGTGCAAATACCACGTTTGCCACATTTCAGCTAAAGAAACGGTTGAGCTGATACGCAAGGCAAAAAGGGACGGAGTTGACATTACCTGTGAAACTGCTCCGCACTACCTTGTATATAATGATATGGACTTAGAGGACCTTGGTCGCTTTAAAATGAACCCACCTATAAGGAGTGAGGGTGACAGGCTTGCCTTAATAGAGGGAATTTTGGACGGCACAATAGATATGATAGCCACAGACCACGCGCCCCACAGCGAGGAAGAAAAATCCCTTGGCTTAAAGGGTAGCAAAATGGGTGTTGTTGGACTTGAAACAGCCTTTGGTGTTATGTACACAAATTTTGTAAAAACAGGAGTTATCACTCTTGAAAAATTAGTAGAGCTTATGTCAACAAATCCAAGAAAGCGCTTTGGCATTAACCTTGGCAACTCTTACACGGTGTTTGATTTAAGCAAAAGCTACAAGGTATGCCCCGATAGCTTTTTATCAATGGGCAGAGCAACACCGTTTGAGGGTGTTACACTCTTTGGCGAGTGCTTAATGACAGTTAAGGACGGACAGATAGTAGTTAAAAATCACAAGGAAATACAATAAGTTTAAAAAACAAGGGCTTTAGAGGATGAGGGATATTGCTTTTCGGCTTCACTTCCTGTAAAGTCCTCACGTTAGAAAATAAAGGAGAGAAAGAAAACATGGCAAAGAGAACAGACATCAAAAGAGTAATGATTATAGGCTCAGGTCCTATCATAATCGGTCAGGCTGCTGAGTTTGACTATGCAGGCACACAGGCTTGCTTAGCGCTTAAGGAGGAGGGCTATGAGGTTATACTTGTAAACTCTAACCCTGCTACAATTATGACTGACACGGTTATTGCCGATAAGGTATATATGGAGCCGCTAACACTTGAATATGTGGCTAAGATTATAAGACACGAGCGTCCTGACGCAATTGTACCGGGTATTGGTGGTCAGACAGGCTTAAATATGGCTATGCTTCTTGAAAAGAAGGGCGTTTTGAAGGAAAGCGGCGTTGAGCTTCTCGGTACATCAAGCGTTTCCATTGAAAGAGCTGAGGACAGAGAGCTGTTTAAGGAGCTTTGCGAGTCCATTGGCGAGCCTGTAATTCCTTCCGAGATTGCTAACAATATGGATGAGGCTATGAAGGCTATTGAAAAAATCGGCTTCCCTGTTGTTCTTCGTCCTGCATTTACCTTGGGTGGTACAGGCGGTGGCTTTGCTTACAATATGGAAGAATATGTTGAATTAGCCGAGGGTGCTTTGGCAGCTTCCCCTGTACATCAGGTGCTTGTAGAAAAGAGCGTTAAGGGCTTTAAGGAAATTGAATTTGAGGTTATGCGTGACGGCGCTGACAATGCAATTACAATTTGCGGTATGGAGAATATTGACCCTGTTGGCGTTCACACAGGTGACTCCTTGGTTGTAGCTCCGATTATGACTCTTAACGACCACGATTTAAAGATGCTTAATGACTCTGCCATTAAGCTTATAAGAGCCTTGAAGATTGAGGGTGGCTGTAACGTACAGTTTGCTCTTAATCCAACAACAAGCGAGTACTACTTAATTGAGGTTAACCCAAGAGTTTCACGTTCAAGTGCGCTTGCATCCAAGGCAAGTGGCTACCCAATTGCAAGAGTTACTGCAAAAATTGCAGTTGGTATGACTCTTGATGAAATTGAGGTTGCAGGAACAAAGGCTTCCTTTGAGCCAAGACTTGACTATGTAGTTGCTAAGTTCCCACGCTTCCCATTTGACAAGTTTACAACTGTTCCAAACAAGCTCGGCACACAAATGAAGGCAACAGGTGAGTGTATGGGTATTGGCGCTAACCTTGAGGAATGCTTACTTAAGTCTGTTCGCTCCCTTGAAATTGGTGTTTGCCACCTTTATATGCCAAAGTTTGACTCAATGAGTGATGCTTCTCTCCTTGAATACTTAGAGGAATTCCACGACGACAATATTTTTGCAATTACACAGCTTATGCGTCACGGTGTTTCTGTTGAAAAGCTACATGAGGTTACAAAGATTACCTCTTACTTCTTAGAGTCCTTTAAGAAAATTGTTGATATGGAAAATGTTCTTGCACAAAATCCATTTAACAAGGACGTATTAAAGAGTGCGAAGGATATGGGCTTTAGCGATAAGTATGTTGCAAAGCTATGGAGCACAAAGGAAATTGAGGTTTACAATTTCCGTCACAATAATGATATCGTTCCTGTATTTAAGATGGTAGATACTGCCCACGTTGATGCTTACATTCCTTATTTCTATTCATCACATACCGGCAAGAACCAATCAATCCATACAGACAAAAAGAAGATTATCGTTTTAGGCGCAGGTCCTATTCGTATCGGTCAGGGTGTAGAGTTTGACTACTCAACCGTACACGCAGTTAAGACCATTAAGGAAAGCGGCTACGAGGCTATTATTATAAACAACAACCCGGAAACCGTATCAACCGACTACACAACAGCAGACAAGCTCTACTTTGAGCCGCTTACTGTTGAGGACGTTATGGAGGTTATTGAGTTTGAAAAGCCGGATGGCGTTATTGCATCTCTTGGCGGACAAACAGCTATTAACTTAGCGGCTCCACTCCACGAAAGAGGAGTTAAGCTTATCGGTACAGACTGTGAGGCTATTGACAGGGCTGAAAACCGTGACACCTTTGAAAAAATCCTTGAGGAATTAGACATTCCACAGCCAAAGGGTCAGGCAGTTACTAACATTGAGGATGGAGTGAAGGTTGCAAGTATGGTTGGCTATCCTGTATTGGTACGTCCTTCCTTCGTTCTTGGCGGTCGTGCAATGCAGCTTGTACAAAACGAGGACCAATTACGTCACTACTTAAGAACAGCCGTTGAAATTGACGAGGACAAGCCTGTTCTTGTTGACCATTACATTAAGGGTAAGGAGGTAGAGGTTGACGCAATTTGCGACGGACGCGATGTGTTTGTTGCAGGTATTATGGAGCTTGTTGAAAGAACAGGCGTTCACTCCGGTGACTCCATTAGCGTATATCCATCCTTCTCTATTTCAGATAAGGTAAAGGGCAAAATTCTTACCTACTCCAAGAAATTAGGTCTTGGCATTGGCATTGTCGGTCTTTTCAACATTCAGTTTATTGTTGACGCAAATGAAGATGTATATATTATCGAGGTTAACCCACGTTCATCAAGAACAGTTCCATTCCTTTCCAAGTCCACAGGCTACTCCCTTGCTGATATTGCAACTGAGGTTATCCTTGGCAAGAGCTTAAAGGAGCTTGGCATATTTGACCTTTATCCACAGGAAAAGAAGAGATGGTACTGTAAGGTTCCTGTATTCTCATACAAGAAGATTAGTGGAATTGATGCTTACCTAAGCCCTGAAATGAAGTCAACAGGTGAGGCTATCGGTTATGACGATACTCTTAACAGAGCCTTCTATAAGGCACTTCAGGCATCAGGTATGCAGGTACAAAACTACGGTACAGTTCTTGTAACCGTTGCTGATAACGACAAGGAGGAGGCTCTTCCGCTTATCAGACGCTTCTACAACCTTGGCTTTAACATTGAGGCAACTGCCGGTACTGCTAACTTCCTAAAGGAGCACGGCATAAGAACAAGAATTAAGGAAAAGATTGGAAACGGCTCTTCCGATATTCCAAACGCTATGCGTCAGGGACATATAGCATACGTAATTAACACAAGTGATGCAAATGACGGCTCTAACCAAAAGGACGGATACCAGATTAGACACTTGGCTATTGAAAACAACATTTCTCTATTTACCTCACTTGACACAGTAAGAATTTTACTTGACGTTTTAGAGGAAATTACACTTACAATTTCAACAATTGATGCGTAACTGAATATGAGCCCAGCCACATAAGGTGGGCTCATATTAATAACTACATAAGAGGTAACAAATTAGAATGAAGGACTTAATTTTTAATATCAAGTCAAACAAGCAAATTGCCAAGAACACCTATGAAATGGTGCTTATTGGTGATTGTGGCGACATTAAGTGCGGTCAGTTTGTAAACTTGAAAATAGAGGGCTTTTATCTTCGTCGTCCTATTTCCGTTTGCTGTGTAGAGGGTAATGAGCTTACTCTTATCTACAAGGTAGTGGGACAGGGCACAGAGGTAATGGCTCAAATGACAGTTGGTCAGTCTGTTTTGACCTTAACAGGTCTTGGCAACGGCTACGACCTTACAAAATGTGGGGAAAAGCCACTTTTGGTGGGTGGTGGAGCCGGTGTGCCACCTATGTATCAGCTTTGCCGTGAGCTTGTTTATCTTGGCAAGACACCAAGCGTTATTTTAGGCTTTAACTCAAAGGACGAGGTATTTTACGAGGACGAATTTAAGGCTTTGGGCGCTAATGTTATTGTGGCAACGGCTGATGGCAGTTATGGGGTAAAGGGCTTTGTAACCGATGCCTTTGATATGGTAGATTACACATACTTTTACACCTGTGGTCCTGAGCCAATGCTAAAGGCTGTATATAACAAGAGTGTAAGTAGCGGACAGTTCTCCTTTGAGGAAAGAATGGGCTGTGGCTTTGGTGCTTGTATGGGTTGCTCCTGCAAGACAAAATACGGAAACAAGAGAATTTGCAAGGACGGACCTGTGCTTGAAAAGGAGGAAATTATATGGTAAGCTTAAAAACCTCGCTCTGCGGAATAGAGCTTGACAATCCATTAATTCCTGCCAGCGGTACATTCGGCTTTGGTTACGAATTTGCAGAAATTTATGATATTAATATGCTTGGTAGCTTCTCCTTTAAGGGAACTACTAAGGACGCACGCTTTGGAAATCCGACACCAAGAATTGCAGAATGCAAGAACGGTCTTATAAACTCCGTTGGACTTCAAAACCCCGGCGTGCATAAGGTAATTGAAAACGAGCTTCCAAAATTAAAATCGTGCTTTCATAAGCCTGTTATGGCAAATGTTAGCGGCTTTAGTGTGGATGACTATGTTTACACAGTAAAAATGCTTGATAGTGAGCCGCAAATCGGTTGGTTTGAGGTTAATGTAAGCTGTCCTAACGTTCACGGTGGCGGAATGTCCTTTGGTACATCCCCCGAGGCAGCTGCCCAGGTTACAAGAGCTGTAAAGGCTGTAACCTCTAAGCCTGTTATTGTAAAGCTTTCCCCAAATGTAACCGATATTGTAGCAATTGCAAAGGCTTGTGAGGATGCCGGTGCTGATGGCATTAGCTTAATTAACACTCTTTTGGGTATGAGAATAGACCTAAAGAGCAAAAAGCCTGTAATTGCAAACAAGATGGGAGGCTTTTCCGGCCCTGCAATTAAGCCTGTGGCTGTAAGAATGGTTTATCAGGTTTACGACGCTGTTAAAATTCCTATCGTTGGCGGTGGTGGAGTTGAGAGTGCCGAGGATGTAATTGAAATGATGCTTGCAGGCGCAAGCGCTGTACAGGTAGGCGCTGCCAACTTAGTTGACCCTATGGCTTGTCCTAAGATTATTGAGGCTTTGCCTGGGGTTATGGAAAAATACGGTATAAAAGATTTAAAGGATATTATAGGAGGAGCACACTAATGGGAAAGGACGTAATTGTAGCTTGCGACTTTGCAAGCAAGGAGCAGGTTTTTGACTTTCTTGACCTTTTCAAGGAGGAAAAGCCATTTGTAAAAATCGGTATGGAGCTTTTTAATGCAGAGGGTCCGGA
>JAGATW010000117.1 GCA_017621085.1 Clostridia bacterium
AGAGCGTAAAGCTAATGAATTTGTTCAAAAGCCATACGGACTTAATATTTTCCCAATACCTATGGAAAAGACGGGACAAGTGCCTTTTGATGTGTCTATCGGTGGAGATGTTATATCTATGCCAACTGTTAAAAAAGCATATGGTAAGGACGCCTTCATTTTTAGACTACTTAATAATACGGACAATACTGTAAGCTCATACATTAAAATAAACGATAATCGCTTGGATTTAACCTTTGGCAAATATGAGGTTAAAACAATAGTTTACGAAAAAGGCACTCTTACTGAATCCTATGAGCTTTTGGTATAATCAGTAAAACATCACAGAAAGGAGCAATTATGAAGAACGCAGAGGGCAAAAGCTTTGAAAAAGAGCTACCAAAGGGCTATTCTATAGCACTAACTATAAATGCTAAGGACAAAAAGCCAGCAATTATATTTAATTTAGTGTCAATTTTAGTGCTTATAGCAGTTATGGCAATTGCATTTGTTCCTTATATATTTGATTTTGATAAATTGATAGCTTCAGAATATTCATATACCTTACCAATCTGGCTTTTTGTATTGATGCTTGCCTATGTCTTGCTACACGAGTTAATACACGGTATTGCTTACAAAATTAAAACCGGAGAAAAGCTAACCTTTGGTATGAGTGTAAGCTGTGCTTTTTGTGGTGTGCCTAGTATATTTACGTACAGAAAAACAGCAATAATAGCTGTACTTGCTCCAACAGTAATAATATCCTGTGTGCTTTTGCCTGCTATGGTTGTATGCTACTTTATTAATGCTTACTTTTATCTATTGCTTGCATTAATATTTGGAATGCATCTTGGTGGTTGCTGTTGTGATATTTATATTGCCTATCTTCTTTTGGCGAAGTATAAGGATGAAAGAACCTTAATGAACGACACAGGTCCTAAAATGACCTTGTTTATATATGATGAGTCTAATGAAGAACTTGATGAAAAAACATCAGAATTCATAAAAGAATTTAACTATTATGTAAATAGTGAAGAGTATAATCTTGAACAAAAGAAAAAAGTAAAAGAAAAAGATGTATTTTCCTTGTCGGTTGCTTGTATTGTTCTATTAGCGCTTGGCGTAATAATTTATGCTTTAGATATATTCTTCAGGTACACAGAACCATTGCTTTATGAAAAGCCGTTGCCACTATTTAGTCTTTTTAGCTTGTATGTAATCCTTGCTTGTATTGCAGGAATAGTGTACTGCGCGCTAACTATGAAAAAGCACAAAGCATTCAAAACATTTATTATTGTTTTAGTGTTTATTCTTTCATTTCCAATATTTTTTATATGTGCAACCCAAGGCGGAAGCATTTCTCAAACAACGGATATTGAAAATTATGGAAGATACGATTATCAAGAGTATATGCCAAACTTTTTCCCTGAAGAAATAACAGAAGAAATGACACCGGTAAAATACTCATATTATTTTGATAATAGCTGGGATTGGTGCTATGAGCTTTATTTGGAAGTGAAAATGACAAGCACTGAGTATGAAAAATACAAGTCCCAATATTCGAGTGAGCTTGTTGAATGCTGGTACGACAGTAATTATTCTGAGTATGTCATAAATGATAGGTTAAATTTAAACTATTATGATGATGGAAAAAGCTATATGTATAGCCCCAAAATAGAAAAAATCATATTTAACGATGAAACAAAAACAGTAATATTTTTGGCATTAAAGGGCACAGCATCATTTAGCTTTGAAAATTCAGTATTTTTTGAAGAATTCACCATTGACCCCGTGGTTTACGAAGAGAAAACTACTCATTAAAAGAAATAGTTGACTATATAAAATAAATGTGTTAAAATATATACATATAAATATGTACAAAGGAGAAACATATGAAAAGAATAATTGCGTTAGCTTTAGCGCTTGCTTTTGTGCTTATGCTTGCTTCCTGTGGCGATGAGGAGCAAACACCGAATACTCCAAGCACTCCAAGCACACAATCATCAAGCACGAACAACCCCAACAAGCCAGACGATAACGATGAGCCAACAACTCCACCTGATGATAATACACCTGTAGGACCGGAGCAGGGGGATGAAATTGTTGATACAACTCGTCCAACTGTTAAGGACGTTTTAAGCGAGGCTTTGGATGTGTTTAGCGCACCTGACACCTTTGGAAATGAGGGTAAAATCTCTTCATATACTGACTATACAAATATTGATGTAAGTAGCCTTGAGGGTGGTGGACAGTACGAAATTAAAAATGGTGGCATTTTTAGAATTACCGGAAAAACATCAAACGGTCAAATATACATTAACCTAAAAAAGGATGCTCCCGTTACCTCTGTTACACTTCTTCTTGATGGTGTAGATATAACATATGCTGGTTCGGCTCCTGCCATATACGCAGAGGATTGTAGCTCCGTTACAATCATACTTGCAGAGGGATCAAGTAACTACGTTTCTGATTCTTACGCAAATGGTGAAAATGGTGCTATAAGAATAAGATCATCAAATCTTACATTAGGTGGCAAGGGTAAGCTTACAGTAAAGGGCAACGCAAAGCATGGTATCGCTTGCACTAAAAATATCATTGTAAATGGTGGTAATTACGATATTACATCTGTGAAGCACGGCATTTATGGTAAGCTCGGAATTACAGTAAATGGTGGCAAGTACAAAATCAACTCGGCGGGAAGTGGCTTCAAATCGGGTGATGATGAGGTTGGTAGCGAGGTTGAAGGTAGCATCGTTATTAATTCCTGTAGCGCACTAATCAAGAGTAGCACAAATGGTATTAACTCCTATGGCACTGTTGAAATTAACAATGGCAGAATAGAGGTTAAGGCAGATAGCCGAGCAATTAATGCAACTAAAAACATTACTCTAAATGGTGGCACAATGATTTTTAGCACATCCAAGGATGCAATTAAATCCGAGGCTGACATTTCAATTCAAGGTAGTGCAAATGTAAAGATAGAAACAAACGGAAACGGCATAGAGGCTGTTAATGTGACAATTTCTACAGAAGGTGTTGTATTTATTCAAACCTATCCAATTTTTGAAGAGGATATAAATGGTGAATACACGCTTGAAAATGGAGAATATGTGCTAATAGAAGGCACAGAGCCTGTTTATGACAGATACACACTAATTGAATGTAAGGGTATAGAGGCTGATGAAAAAATATCTATCTCAGGTGGAACAGTAGGTATTGACACATATGAGGATGCACTAAATGCTACAACAATTGACCTAAGCAAGGGACAGGTTGCCATCGCTACACAAAAGGATGGTATGGATGCATCCGATTCTGCGACTGTAAGAGGAAGCATAAATGTTAATATTATAGACTCCGAAAAGGGTATTAAGGCTACAAATACTGTTACATTAAACGAGGGTAGTACTACAATAGTTGCCAATACAGATGCAATAAAAGCAGATGTAGTTAATGTTGTAAAGGGTAAGCATATACTATTTGAAAAGGTTGAATATGTAACATCATTTACAATAAGAGGTGGAACCTTTGTTTCTATTTCAACCACTAAAAATCCGTTAACAGTAACATCAGCAATTCCAAATGCTTATGGTGTAGTTAACAACAAGGAGCTTTGCGTAAGTGGTCAAATGGTAACATTTATGATGGGTGGAATAACAGAAACCGTAACTCTTCCAAAGAGCTTTATCGAAAAAATGTGTGTTCTTTATGCTGTTGAAGCACAGGGAGAATGCAAATTAATCATTGGCGATAATGTGAAAACTGAAATATTAACACAAGGCAAATTTTATCAATAACTTAAAAATGAGCTATCGAATTGATAGCTCATTTTTTGTATTACTAATGACAGACAATATAATTGAATAAACAAATGTAGGATAAAAATTAAAGAAATGATTGTCAAGCAAGCTTGTCAAAAGCAAAGCGAAAATGCTAAGTGAAGCGAAAAAGGTAAACATGCTACGCTTACACCATAAAAGCCTAATTACTTGATATCTGTGGAAAAGGTAAGCTAAAAGACCTACTATACCACATGTACCCATCATTTGTATAATTGTGTTATGATAACGATCGGGCAAAAAGAAAGCGAAGGTATGCTCTTGGGCATCCACAGAATAAAAGCCACCACCAAAAACAGGATTGTTTAAAAAGTTTTCAAAGCCTTTTTTATAAATATCAAATCTACCATTATCATCAAACCCTCTTGAAAGATAATCACCTAAAATAGAAGATATTTTGTCCCAAAGAACAATGATTCCTAAAACTCCAATTACAAAAATAACGCAAGTGATTATTCGACAGATTTTTTTATTACTTCCGTAAAAGCAACAGGCGATGGCCGAAATAACAATAATGATACAAGAAACAAGCAGAGAAGAACGACTAAGAGTTAATACTATTGCTAAAAAAGAAATAACACCGCTAAAATAAAATAAAATGCCATATTTCTTTATAGTTGCAGCAAAGTAAAAGTGAATTGGCAAAAGCATAGCAAGCATACCACCGATGTTATTCCACATTCCCCAGCCAACCATTATGCTTTCCTTTACGATTTCACCATTTTCTATTCTAATTTGGCCAATAAATGATAGGAATAGCTGTAATGTAATTAAAATGGAGACTAAATAGAGAACGTAAAAAAGGTAATCCTTAACTTTGTCACTATCATTTAAATTGATGCTAAAAATAAAGAAAACTACCCCAATTGATAATATTAGTAATAATGCAAAGCTTATATTCTTTACATCGTAACCGTCAAAATTTAAAGCTCCATTTAATATAAAAGCTCCGCAAAGCAATGTATAACCTAAAAACAGCTTGGATTTCGTGAAATTCTTAATATTAACACTTTTTTTATGAATGACAAAGTGAATAATGAAAAGCACTATAAAATAAATAGCGAAGCAAATCATTGCAATTAAATAGGGCTTTTGAAAAAACTTGCCACTACCGACACTTTTTTGTGAAAATGTTAGTATGAACATGAGCAGAGGAGATATTAAAAACTTAAGGTCGTCACAAACAACAAGACCTATGCTTGCAGTTGTAAAAATAATCGCAACGCCAAATAACTCCAAAGAAAACGTGTGCGATATCAATGTAACCAAAAAAATTAAAACTGGATAGTAATACCCATTTAGAAAGGCTTTTGCCTTATCCTTGAAAATTGTCATAAATCACCTATAAACAAAAGTAGGAATTCGGAATAAAGTAATCCGAATTCCTACAAACAGTAGATTATTATTTCTTATCAGTAGTGTTTTCAGTGTTAGTAGTGGTGGTGTCTTCAGTTGGAGTATCACCATAACCATAACCACCATATTGACCATATCCATAATAGCTTTCGTATTTGCCATACTTACCATACTTACCGTACTTACCATAGCCATATTTCTTATATCTACCATAGTATTTCTTATAGTAGGTATTGTAGTAAGAGCCAGCTTTCATAGGAATACGATTAAGAATAGCACCGAGTACTCTACAGTTACTCTTTTCGAGCTGTGCCTTAACATCTTGAGCAAAACGATAGCTAATTTCATTAGCGGTTACAATCAAAATCGCACCATCAACAAAAGCTGAAATGGCAGATGCATCAATTACCGCACCGAGAGGAGCAGCGTCAATGATTACATAGTCATATTCCTCTCTTGCACTTTCAACAAGATTACGGAATTTTGTTGAACCAAGAAGCTCAACAGGGTTAGGTGGAACGGCACCGGCAAAAATCATATTGAGGTTGTCATTTTGAGTTGTATAAACAATGTCATCATATTCTGCTTGACCGGATAAGTATTCACTCAAACCAACAATACCACCATCGTTGGTAGTGTATTTGGTAGCAAAAACTGATTTGCGCAAGTCGGAGTCGATTAAGAGAACCTTCTTTTCTGAAAGGGCAAGAGATTTAGAAAGCTCGATTGAAATGGTACTTTTACCTTCATTCTTAACACAGCTTGTAAGAAGAACAGTTTTGATGTCATCACCACAGAAAAGGAAGTTAGTACGAAGGGTTTTGAAAGCCTCACGCACAGAATAATTATATTTTTTTGTTTCGTTTAATACTGTAAATTTCATAATTTATTACTCCTCATCAATCTCAGGAATTGCACCTAATACGCTTAGTCCAAGCTGCTTTTCAATATCATCAGGTGTCTTAATCTTGTCATCAAAAATAAAGATGATAATGAGAACAGCACAAACTAAAACAGCACCAATAGCACCAAAGATAACTGCATTACGTGTAGCGTTAGCATTCGAAGCAGCACCAGGTACAGAGCCGGAGCTTGAGATAGTTGTTACGATAGTGTCAACCTTCATAAATTCGTTAATGTAATCACCAAACAATGCCATAACTGCATTGGAAATAGCAGCAGAAAGTCTGTTGTTCTTAGTGGTAGCAGTTACAGAAACAATACAAGTTTCGTCATCAGAAGTAACCTTTATGCAAGAACGGATGTAATTTCCGGTAATGCCTTGCTCAGGAAGAATAGTTGAAAAGAAATTTGAAAAAGTTGAACCTTCCGGCAAGATAGATCCATTGTTTAAAACCTTTGAAAGATCAACCTCGCCCTCGGCAACAGGCTTTGATGGGTCATGATTTTTAAGTAATTCGGCAACTCTATCACAGTAGTCACCCATAATCAACTCACTGCTGGTCTTAGTTAATTGTTTACCGATAGACCAGTCAGTAGCACTTGGAGAATTACTTGTGCTATTTTGATTTGGAGAGGTATTGATGATGAACATATCAGTAGTTGATGTATATTCTTTTGTTACAAAGAAGGTAGTCCATAAGAAAGCGATAATTGCAAAGCAGAGAATAACGAGAGCAATTATCCATAGCTTACCCAAAAGATAGCCGACAATATCTCTAATATCAATTTCCGCATTTTTTTGAGTTGTTGCGTTGTTGTTAGAATCCATTTTCAAACTCCTTAAAATATCTGTTCGTTTTTTAAAATAGCTAAAGGCTTTTCATGAAAAATGCTATCAGCATAATCTTGACCATATTTTTTTAAAACGGTTGAGTATGCTTTAGAAAGCTGTGGAGAAAAGCTGGTTGCATTATGCGCATCGGAGGCGACAACGTCAACCATTCTTTTTTTAAAGGAGAGCTTTAAAAAATTCGCAATTTTTCCAAATTTGAACTTAGTTACACTTCTGGCATTAACCTGAAAAAGTGCGCCATTGTCCTTTAGTGACTTAGCAAAGGAAAAATCCTTAACAATTGCCGAATACCTTTCAATATGAGCAATTAAAGGGCGAACACCTCTGCGAAGCAGCCTCAAAACTGATGATTCTATTTCGTATGCAGAGGAATCTGGTTCAAATTCGATTAAAGCATATGAGCTATCTCCAAGATAGTGACACTTGTTAGTGGCTAATGACACATCAGCATCAAGATGATACATAATTTCATTACCCAAAAAAAGGCACATATCAGGATATTTTTCATGTGTGTACTCACAAGCAATCTTGAATCTGTGATTCAAACGTTGCATTTGTACATACACTTCATCCTCGCTATCAAATTCAAAAATTTTAAAATGTGGTGTAAAGCAC
The DNA here is from genome assembly GCA_017621085.1 of Clostridia bacterium. Classification (GTDB taxonomy): domain Bacteria; phylum Bacillota; class Clostridia; order Oscillospirales; family CAG-272; genus RGIG2000. The sequence continues at coordinate 7,546 of JAGATW010000117.1, forward strand.
AGATATCGAGTGCCGTCAGAATACGCAAGATCAAGCATGCTTTTCATTGTATTTTCGTCCTTCGCGCCATCATCAACGCGAAATAATGCATGACAATGTAAATCAACAAAACCGATCAATGTGTTTTACTCCTATTTCAAAACATTAGCATTACTATTTTAGCATACTTGTCCATGTTTGTCAATACTAAATAATTATATTATTAATAATGAAAACGTTTGACAAAGTACGACTAATCTGTTAGAATTGATTTGAGGTGATTAAATGAAGGTTGTTTTATGTGCCATAAATAGCAAGTTCATTCATTCTACGTTGGCGGTTTGGTATTTGCTATCAAGTGCTAAAAAATGCATTGATGTGGAATGTGTAGTTGTTGAAGGGACTATAAATGAGACTGAGGACGATATATATGGCAGAATTAAAAGTGAAAAAGCAGATATGGTTGCCTTTTCTACATACATATGGAACAAACATATTATTCTTAGCTTGGCAAGTAAACTAAAAGCCAATTTGGGTGTTGAGATTTTACTTGGGGGGCCGGAGGTTAGCTATGATCAAAGAAAAACACTTGAAGATTACCCCTTTGTCGATTACGTAATCTCAGGTGAAGGAGAAGAGCCCTTTTACAAATTGCTTAGTGGCTATCCGGTTGAAAAAATTGAAGGCATTTCTTTCAAAAAATTCGGAGAAGTGTCGATAAAAGAAGCTTATATTTCGGAAAACGACCCTCCAAATCCATACACAAATGAGTATTTTGAAAGTCTAAATGGCAGAATATCGTACATTGAAACAAGCAGAGGATGTCCTTTCCGTTGCGCATTTTGCTTATCGGGAAGATGCGGTGGCGTAAGGTTTTTTAACCTGGAACAGGCGAAGAAAAATATAATAGCTCTTGCTAATAGTGGTACAAAAACTGTAAAATTTATTGATAGAACCTTTAATGCAGATCGTAAACGTGCAAAAGAGCTCTTTCAATTTATTATTGACGGGTATGGGACAATAATTCCAAAAAACGTTTGCTTTCACTTTGAAATAGAAGGAGAGCTTTTAGATGACGAAACATTTGAACTATTGTCAAAAGCGCCTAAAGGCTTGATTCAATTTGAAATTGGCTTACAAAGCTTTAATGAGACAACCTTGCAGGCGATTGAAAGAAAAACCAACCTATCATTATTAAGCAAAAACATCCAAAGAGTTGTTAATCTTGACAATATTCACACACATATAGACCTAATCGTTGGCTTACCGTATGAAGATATGAAAAGCTTCAAAAGAAGCTTTAATCTTTCTTACGCTTTAAAGCCACATATGTTGCAAATAGGGTTTCTGAAACTATTGCACGGTTCATCCTTGAGAGAAAAATCTGATGTGCTTAAAAATGAATTTATCGACACTCCACCCTATGAAATCGTTTCTACTCAATGGTTGTCAACTGCCGATATTGATAGATTGCATAGCTTTGAGGACGTGTTTGAAAAAATGTATAATTCTTCAAGGTTTGGGCTAACCTGTGAATATTTGGAAAGTGTTTATGAAAATCCGTTTGATATGTTTATGGAATTTTCAGATTATGTAAAATGCCAACATATGCTTAATAATTTGGATAGCTTTACAAAAATGATTTTTGATTATTTTTCATCTTGCAAACAAGTTGATGAGAAGAAATTAAGAGATGCTTTAGCCATTGATCGCTTAGCTACTAATAGAATGGGCTATTTGCCGAGCTTTTTAAGAATTCATAGTCCACACATAAAGAAAACGCTAAATAGGCTTGAAAAAAGCAAAGAAACAAAAAGGCAAAAAAATGTAAAGAGAGCAGCTACGATTTTACTTACAGAGAATAAACTTGCATATGTGGATTATGATAATTGTGATTATGTAACTAACAGATTTTTGGTAAAATTTACTGAAATTGTTACTGAATGAGTGACTATTTTTTATATAATATTTATCGAAAACTCTTGAAATTTTAATTAAAATGTAGTAAAATACTAAGAGAATATTATTAAGGAAGGAAATTTATATGTCAGAGTGTACACATAACTGTTCTACCTGTTCTGAAAAATGCTCTTCAAGAGAAATACCTAAGGAACAGCTGAACGAGTTAAGCTCCGTAAAGCATGTAATCGGAGTTGTTAGTGGCAAGGGTGGTGTTGGTAAATCAATAGTTACCTCTATGCTCGCTGTATTAATGCAAAGAAAAGGCTACAAAACAGCAATACTCGATGCTGATATAACAGGCCCCTCAATTCCTAAGAATTTTGGAATTAAGGAAAGGGCAATGTCAAATGGAGAATATCTTTTGCCTGTATCAACAAAGACAGGAATTGATATAATGTCCGTTAACTTGCTTTTGGAAGAGGAAACAAAGCCGGTTGTATGGCGTGGACCTGTAATTGCTGGTATGGTTAAGCAGTTCTGGACAGAGGTTGTTTGGAATGATATTGACTATATGTTCATTGATATGCCTCCGGGAACAGGGGATGTTCCGTTAACAGTGTTCCAGTCCTTACCGGTAGATGCAATAGTCGTTGTTACTACCCCACAGGATCTTGTTTCTATGATTGTTGAAAAGGCTGCAAATATGGCACAGCTTATGAATATTCCTGTAATAGGTCTTGTTGAAAATATGAGCTATGCTATTTGCCCGGATTGTGGCAAGAAAATCAACATTTTTGGCGAAAATAAGACAAATCAGGTAGCTTCAAAATTTGGTTATGAGGTTCTTGGTGAATTGCCAATGGACGGTAAGCTCACATCTCTTTGCGACAAGGGAATAATTGAGCTTATGGAAAATAATTACCTCGATAAGGCAGCAGACGTTATCGAGCACAAATTTGATTAAAATTATTTTATAAAGGAGTTCCTCTATGAAAAAGAAATTGACAACAGTCGCTTTCAATGGTACAGCTGAACAGCTTGCACAGCTTGATGAGCTCATTGCAAAGCACAAAGGTGAGAAGGGCGCATTAATGCCTGTTCTTCAAGGCGCACAGGGTATCTATGGATACTTGCCAATCGAAGTGCAGAAGCACATCGCACTCTCAATGGATGTTCCGCTATCTGAAGTTTATGGTGTTGCATCCTTCTATTCACAATTCATTCTTAACCCAAAGGGCGAATATGCAGTAGCAGTTTGCTTAGGAACAGCATGCTACGTTAAGGGTTCTGGCTTGCTTATGGACAAGCTTGAGTCTTTGCTCGGCATTAAGAATGGCGAAATCTCAGCAGACAGAAAATTCAGCTTGGATGCTACACGTTGCATCGGTGCTTGTGGTCTTGCTCCTGTACTTACAATTAATGAGGAAGTATATGGCAGACTTACACCTGATATGATTAAGGGCATTCTTGATAAGTATAATTAAGGAAAGGACGGAATTACGAAATGATTAAGAATTTAAACGATCTTGCTAAGGTAAGAGAAGCTTATGAAGGAAAAATCGCTTTCCGTCAGCACTCAAAGAATGAGCAGGTTTCCGATGGTAACGTAAAGAAGCACGTTCTTATTTGTGGTGGTACAGGCTGTACTTCCTCAAAGAGTGTTCAAATTAAGGCTGAAATGGAAAAGGCAATTAAAGAGGCGGGAATTGAAAACGAGGTTCAGGTTGTATTAACAGGCTGCTTCGGTCTTTGCGCTCTTGGTCCAATTGTAATTGTATATCCGGAGGGAACATTCTATTCCAGAATTGAAATTAAGGACGCTGAAACAATCGTTAAGGAACACTTGGTTGGTGGTAACCCGGTTAAGAGCCTTCTTTACTCTGAAACTGTTAAGGGCGATGAAATCCTTTCACTTAACGAAACAGCATTTTATAAGAAGCAAAAGAGAGTTGCTCTTCGCAACTGTGGTGTTATCGACCCGGAGTGCGTAAACGAGTACATAGGAACACAGGGCTATATGGCTCTTGGTAAGGTTCTTACAGAAATGACACCTGAACAGGTTATCAATGAAATCCTCGAGTCCGGCATCCGTGGTAGAGGTGGTGGTGGATTCCCAACCGGTAGGAAGTGGGCATTCGCAGCAGCACAGCCTAAGGGTCAAAAGTACGTTGTTTGTAACGCAGACGAGGGTGACCCGGGAGCATTTATGGACCGTTCTATTCTTGAGGGTGACCCACACGCATTAATCGAAGCTATGGCTATTGCCGGTTACGCAATTGGTGCTAACCAAGGCTTTGTATATGTTCGTGCTGAGTATCCAATCGCTGTTAATAGACTTCAAAAGGCTATTGACGATGCAAGAGAAAATGGCTTACTTGGTAAGGATATTTTTGGCACAGGCTTTGAATTTGACCTCCAAATCAGACTTGGTGCAGGTGCGTTCGTTTGCGGTGAGGAAACCGCTCTTCTTACCTCTATTGAGGGTAACAGAGGTGAGCCACGTCCACGTCCTCCATTCCCGGCTGTAAAGGGTCTTTGGGGCAAGCCAACCATTATTAATAATGTAGAAACATACGCAAATATTCCACAAATCATCAACAAGGGTGCTAAGTGGTTCACATCAATGGGTACTGAAAAATCCAAGGGTACAAAGGTATTCGCACTTGGTGGTAAGATTACAAATACAGGTCTTGTTGAGATTCCTATGGGTACAACTCTTCGTGAGGTTGTTGAGGAAATCGGTGGCGGTATTCCAAACGGTAAGAAGTTCAAGGCTGCTCAAACAGGTGGACCTTCCGGTGGATGTATCCCGGCTTCTAAGTTCGATGTTGAAATCGACTACGATAACCTTATTGCTCAAGGCTCAATGATGGGTTCAGGTGGTCTTATCGTTATGGACGAGGATACCTGTATGGTTGACTTGGCTAAGTTCTTCCTCGAGTTCACAGTTGATGAATCCTGTGGTAAGTGTGCACCATGTCGTATTGGTACAGTAAGACTTCTTGAAATTCTTGAAAAGATTACAAGTGGTAATGGTGAAATGGAAGACCTTGACAAGCTTGAAGAGCTTGCTAATTACATTAAGAGTGCATCTCTTTGTGGTCTTGGTCAAACTGCTCCAAACCCGGTTCTTTCTACACTTGCTAACTTCCGTGATGAGTACATTGCTCACATTGTTGACAAGAAGTGTCCTGCTGGCGTATGTAAGAATCTTATGTCATATAAGATTGACCAAGAAAAGTGTATTGGTTGTGGCATGTGTATGAGACAGTGTCCGGCTGATGCTATCTATAAGACTGATTATGTAGCTCCTGGCCATAAGCTTCCATCACTTGCAATTGACGCTTCTAAGTGCGTTAAGTGTGGTGCTTGTATGACAGG
>JAGATW010000118.1 GCA_017621085.1 Clostridia bacterium
AAGGACAAATCATTATCATTCCAAGAATCTACACCAACAAGCCAAGAACCACAGGCGACGGCTACAAGGGAATGCTTCACCAGCCAGATCCTAATAAGGACCCAGATATGCTTGAGGGACTTGTTGCAATCAGAAAGCTTCATATGAAGGCAATTGAGGAAACAGGCTTTACCTGTGCTGATGAAATGCTATACCCATACAATTACAAGTACATTGACGACCTTTTGTCCTACGTTGCAATCGGCGCAAGGTCCGTTGAAAATCAGGAGCACAGACTTACAGCCTCTGGACTTGATATTCCGGTAGGAATGAAGAACCCAACAAGTGGTGATATTTCAGTTATGATGAATTCAATCACTGCAGGTCAGCATTCCCACACCTTTATTTATCGTGGCTGGGAGGTTGAATCTCAGGGTAACCCACTGACACACGCAATTCTTCGTGGTTACGTTAACAGACATGGTCAATCATTATCTAACTACCACTATGAGGATTTAATTGGACTTTGTGAAACCTATGCAAAGACAAACCTACAAAACCCAGGCGTAATAGTTGACACTAACCACGCAAACTCTGGTAAGAAATGGGCAGAGCAGGTAAGAATTGCAAAAGAGGTTCTTCACTCAACACGTCACAACGACGATGTTAAAAAGCTTGTTAAGGGCTTTATGATTGAGTCTTACATTGAGGACGGCAACCAAAAGCCGGACGGATGCGTATATGGTCAGTCAATTACCGACCCTTGCCTTGGCTGGGAAAAGACAGAAAGACTTATTCTCGATATTGCAGATTTACGTAAATAATTCACACAGGGTGGCACTTTGTCACCCTGATTTGCTATAAAGGATGTGAAAATATGCCAAGCACACTTATGCACTTAGCCCTTGCCGAAAGGGTGTATCAAGGTATAAAGGATAAACTAAGTATTGATAAAATTCAGTTTTTTGTAGGCAACATTTTGCCTGATGAGGCAAGGGACAAGGGCAAATCCCACTATCGTGTGATAAGCTCGATTAATAGCTATTTGCTTCCCGATATGGAAATAGTAAAAAAAGAGCTTTTTGACAAAAATGACCCAGTTAAATTAGGTGCTTATTGCCATTTATATTTAGATTATCATTTCTTTGGGGACTATGCCTTTGATTTGTTTATTTTTGATAAAGATAATAACAAAATTATAAATAAGAAAAACGGCTTAGAATGGGAAACAAAGGAATTTTGGTCACCCCGTGTCTTTTATTCATCATATAGTGAGCTAAATCAGCTCATTTTAAATGATAAGCTTGTTGACTTAAACGACATATACAAAATGCCAAGAATATTACCGCTTATAGGAAATGAAGGCTTTGATATAAGAAGGGAGCGTAACTGGAAGGACGAGGTGCTATCCTTCATTGATGAAAAGCAGGAATATACAGGAAAAATATTAGAATATAAGCCAAGTATAGAGCTTATAAAAAATGTAGCAGATGAGCTAATTAAGAAAATAACAAAATAGCCAAAATAAAATCACTCACATTGCACACAAAGCTATGTGGGTGTTTTTTTATTTAAAAATGTTGAACTTGACAACTATATTACTATAATGTATAATTAAACTATAGAACAGGAGGTTAAATTAAAATGGACAATGATAAGCTTGAAAGAATAAAAAAGCTTGAAGACGAGCTTAAATTTTTAATAAAACCTAATATGACCATGGACGAAAAAATCAAATCCTTGTCTGACTCCTTTTGGCGCTCTCACAACGCATCCTTTGGTGACTATATGGCCGGCAAATTGATGGGTGGAGAAGAGGACAGTCAAACAATGCAGTACGAGCTTGATTGTAAATATAAATACGAGGTTAGTATTCTTTTAGACCTTTTAAAAGAGCTAAAGGAAGAGGAGTAATTTATGAGATACTATGAGCTAACGAATAACAAGTGTAGCTTTATCTATGAAAGCATTTGCCCACCAAACAACAGTGTGTCCGAAACCTGGACAACACACGGAATTGAAAATGACGGAGCGCAAATAACCTTTTTAGAATATGAGTTTTACGATAAGGACCCGGACGGAGTGCGTGAGGCATATGACTGCACATATGATTCCGAATATAAGGTTACAATAAACACAGAAAAGGCAGATGAAAACAAGCTTTTTGCCTACACAGTAACCAAGGACAAAACTATTGTGCGTGGCTATGATATTGATATGAAAAGTGCAAGAATGGTTTATATATTTACCAAGCCACAAGAAATAAAAAACGAGGAATTTGTACTTGTAGCAGAAAAAATAGAAGCATTAAAAAGAGCACCAAACGAGCAAGAATCAGTAAAGGAGCTAATTAATAACCATCTTATTCGTGGTAATGAAGATGTTGCTTGCTTAGTAGCCTATAATGATAGAGCATAAACCTTGAAAGAAATAAGAAAAAGAACGACTAATTATGAAGCTAAAGGTTAAAGGATTTAGCATATGAGTAAAGCGATAAAAATTACAGCAAAAAAAGCTCACAAGGGTTACGACATGGGAGCGAGTAAGTTTTTTGGCACACCCACAGTTCCACTTGAATGGGACGGAGATTTTTATGAGGATGAAATCTTTTTCTGCCAAATTAAGCTAAGTGACATAGCCGAGCTTGATAAAGAAAACAGACTTACCCATACGGGTTATCTATACATTTTCCTACATACTGAGAATGGTAACTATCATCTAAAGCCCGATGTTCGTTACTACGACGGTGAGCCGAGGCTTGCCATTGACGATTTTAATACAGCAGTTGAGGACTATGAGCAGTACAACAATGCTTACCTTATGGATTTTTCTGAGGTTGACGAGGACGAGATTTGCACTAAATTATTCGGAAACCCCAGTGATTGGAATTATGAAAGTGACCCGCCAAAGCTCCTTATGCAGTACGACCCCTTGGACAACGAAATGAAATTTCTTGACACCCTTGACGGATTTTTATATTTTTTCTTCGGAAAAGATGAAAAGAAGCTTGAAAATATTACTTTATGGGAGGAATATACATAATGAAAAAGCTTATTAAATTAACAGCCCTGCTACTCTGTATAGCAATGCTTGCACCAACATTTGCAGGCTGTGGTTTGTTTAGTGCTGGTGATGACGAGCCGGAGGACGAATTTAATCCCCCGTATCTTGATAATTATTATGTAAATAATCATACACCCGTGGCAAAATCGGGAGGTATGGAAGTTTACAAATATGAAAACAACGATTCCAAAACATTCACGCTCGGTGGTAATGATTATCACGGTGGAATAAAATTCTGGAGTCATGTCGGTCCTCTGGAACATCCCGACATTGAATTTTCTCTTGACGGACAGTACAAAAATTTCAGCTTTGTGCTTTGCGGAAACGGAACAGAAAAAGCAGTTTCCAAGACGGTAGACGGCAAGGAGCTTTATTATACCCACCTCTATGCCATAGACGGTGCGTATCCGACACTCAGAGGTACTGCACGCGAGCTTAAGGTCGTTATTCAGATTATTATCGACGGCAAAGTAACAGAGGAATTTGTCCTTTCAAGCTATGATGTTGCAAAACGCTATACATACGATGTGTCGGGCGCGCAGACCTTTGAAGTAAAAATTGTCACGGGCGATGACGGATTTAATATGTATATGATGGAAATTACCGCGTGGGAAGGCGAAGCGCATGAAACCGGCTACGTTCCCGAGCCTGCCGGAAACACTCCCGTTAAGCTCGTCCGCGACTTGAAGCCATATTTGATCCCTACTACCTCTGCCGTTGAGTATTATCCCAATTATGCGTCCGACGAACGTAATTACATCAATATGAACGCTGTAAAATTTGAGGATTCTATCGCTACTCAAATATCTATGGAGCTGGTGAACGATACCGAGAAATGCGTTTTCTTTGACCTTGAGGGCAAATACAATTATCTCACTTTTACCGCAGGCGCGGCAGACAGAACAACGAGCTACGATGAGGGTTCGGCATGGATAACGGTATATGCCGACGGAAAGATCATTCTTGAAGAAATCATATCCACGCACGACCTTTATAAGCGGTTCACCGTTGACGTGACGGGGTGCAGACAACTCAAATTTGCATGGCTCACCAAGGAAGGAAACGAAAACTTTGGAAACGCGGTGGGCGGTGTTTACGGTATTGGCGACGCTTACGTTTCGACAACAAAAGAGGCTTTGAATATTATCGCGTATGCATCTCGTGAGTATCCGGAAGGACCCGTAAAGATGATATCTGAATTGGGCGTTTTTGGTGTTCTGAGCAACGTCGAGGGAGAAGCGGTGTTTGACGGCTCAACTCAGTTCAAGACCTTCTCTATGGGCGGTGTTAAGTATAACGAAGGCATTATGCTCCATTCAATGAACACTATGCTTATGTCGAAACCCGCCACTGCTTCCTTCAATCTCGGAGGAAACTACAAGGCTGTATCCTTTGAGGTTGGCCACATTTCCAACTGTAACGTTTATGAAAACGATCAGATCGAGATTTACGCGGACGGAGAGCTTATCAAGACCATTGACGTGGTTTGCCATATGATTCCGCAAGAGTACGTAATTGACGTTACAGGCTGCAAGCATCTTGAATTTGTTTCGGGTAAGCAGACTAACTCCTTGATGGAGCGTCCCGTGTTCGGTCTTGCAAATCTTGTTGCGTATCCTGACGGTTACGTGAAAACCGATCTTTTCCCCGAAAGAAAACCCGAGGATTTTGGCAAGACTTGCGATCTTATCGATACCTTCGGATTCTATGACGTTTACAATTCTCATATCGGTCAGCAGATCGGAGCCGTCGGAGTTCAAGACGGTTATTACGACGGAACAACCCAAAAGAACTACTTTGAGCTCAACGGACAAAAGATGTATAAGGGTATACTTCTCAAAACCAATATCCACCTTGAGCTTGATATGGCAGGCGTTGCGGGTGCAGGCTTATTGGGCACCCAGCTTATCGGTCCGGGACTTTTGATTATTGCTCTTGCAGGCTCGGGCGAGGCGCACGAATCGGCACTCGCTATGGCAAACATCAAAAATAGCGGATATACTTCGGTTAAGTTCACCGTTGCAATGCAAAAAGATTGCTCGGGCATGATTACGCAGGACGAAACCACTCTTGTGATCGGTGCGGACGATAAATGCATGAAGGAGATTACGCTTTCCAAAGATATGAAGCCTACGACTTATACCGTTGAGCTTGGCGAAGATTGTGAACGGCTTTTGTTCTGGTTAGATTGCAGTCTTGAGGACAACGGCTCGCACACCTATGCAATATACGACATTACATTAAATAAGTAATAACAACGCACCCATAATAGCCAATTTGCTATTATGGGTGCGTTTATCGATTTAAGCTCATAATATTTATATAACCTGCTCATTGGTACGGCAATCGTAGAGATGCCCGTTCTTTATGTAATAATACGGCGAGCCCTGTGCAACAGTAATGCTTTTTAAGGAAGGACAGGTGGCAAAGGCGTTTTTGCCAATGTGGGAAAGACCGGCAGGCAAGCTTACATTGGTAAGGTTAGGGCACTCGGCAAAAGCTCCCTCGCCAATGGAGGTAACACCCTCATCTAAAATTACGTCCGTTAGCTTTGGACATCTTGTAAAGCATTCATTTCCAAGAGTGGTTACATTATCTCTTATAAAAACAGAGGAAATATTTTGCCTTACATCATATGATACCCAGTCTAACACCGCATTAACACAGAGAGCATCTGTGTCATAAATTAATGGAATTAAATAAGTGTCAGAAAAAACACGATAATCCATATCGTCATCATACCAAGAATCAATATTTTTATGGCATGGCTTGTCCCAAGAGGAAAAGAGAAAATCGTGGTCAAAGGCACGAATACCAATAGCCTTGTCATTTTCAAAAATAACCTGCTCAGGCTCAATTGTAAAATACTCAGTCTTTGATTCAGAGCTTCCATACCCACCCTCACCTGAGTGCGATGCGATTTCAGAGGTCTTTACTAAAATTGTCCAAGCTGAAGCAATTTCATTAGCAGTTTTAGGTGCGTTATTCATAATGTATTACCTCCAATAATATCAATTTAATTAAACTATAGCTACACTAAAAGCTTTATTGTTTTATACTTTTAATAAGCTTAAAAATTTGCGTAGCTGTAAAGGTTAGATTTTGTGATGCGTTATTTGTATCCATTGCTTCCTCTAAGGAGCAAGGAGCTTTCATTATGGAAAAGCAAGCATCAATAAAGCACCCCTCGCTTGTAGTTGGGTCATCTAAAACACTTCCGCCAAGTGCAATAACAGGCACATTATATTTTTTTGCAATTTTGGCAACACCGTTTGGCGCCTTACCCATTGCAGTTTGAGTATCTAAGCGACCCTCACCTGTAATTACAATATCGGCATCCTTTACATATTCCTCTAATTTTATTTCGTTAAGAATAAGCTCAATACCGGGCACTAATTCAGCATTAAGATAGTAGCAAAGAGCATAGCCTAAGCCACCGGCAGCCCCTGTACCCTTTGCGTTTTTGTCAGCACCGTTTAAGCACTTGTCGGTTAACTCTGCGTAATTTTCAAGCCAAGTGTCTAACTGTGCAACCATTTCAGGTGTAGCACCCTTTTGTGGGCCAAAAATAGCACTTGCACCGTTTTTGCCACATAATGGGTTGGTAACATCACACGCAACCTTAAATGTACATTCTCTAAGCTCTTTTAATGCTGTGCTTGTGTCAATTTTAGAAAGCACACTTAACCCAATTCCACCACGAGGTACATTTTGATTATTCTCATCAAGCATAGAAAATCCCAAGGCTTGTAGCATACCAATTCCACCATCGTTTGTAGCACTGCCACCTATGCCGATAATAAAGCTTCTGCACCCCTTATCAATAGCATCCTTAATTACCTCGCCAACACCGTATGTAGTTGTGTATAAAGGGTTTCTCCTGCTTGCATCAATTAATGTAATTCCGGCAGCAGAGGACATTTCAATTATTGCAGTATTACCTTGTATAATTCCATATTCTGCAAACACAGGGTCCCCTAAAGGACCGCTTACACATACTCTTTCCTTTACACCGTTTAAGCCACTGCAAAGAGCATCAACCGTGCCCTCACCACCGTCAGCAATTGGCAAAACAACGGTTTTGGCATTTGGAAAAACATTTTTTATTCCAATTTCAGTACAGCGCCCTGCCTCAATAGAGGACAAGCTACCCTTGTAAGAATCTATGGCAATTACAGCCTTCATAAAAGCTACCTCTTATCCTAATTTTATTGTTTCTCCCGGCTTAATGCAATATAGCCTTCTATCTACATCAAACCAAATAGTAAATAGCGTGGGGTTATATACAGTTGCACCGTCAGCACTATAAACTAAGGAGTTGTATGCTTGTACATAATCGTAAATTTCAATATTTGTAGCATACCATATATCATCATGTCCACTTAGTTTTTTGCATATCTTTTCTAAATGGTCCCAATTTCCTCTACACTCAAATTCAAAGCTATGACCCCACATATAAAATAGCTTAGGAGTGCGTGCGGAAATATATTGAGAGGAAACATCAAGACTTAAAAATTTGTCAATATACTCCATAATTTTAGGATTATTATGGTGCGCGCTCGGTAACCAATTTAGCCAATTGTCGGGCAAATTAAAGCCATCATTGTCCCCTGTGCAATTTCTTGCATAAGCAATTCCAAGCTCGCCTAAATAGCCTTGAATTCTTTCGTATGCGATGGGCTCCTTGTCCGGTAGCATAGCACAGTCGGGGTAAGCCATACCACGAATAATAATTCCAAATTCATTTTCAAGAGCAATACGGCAATCAATAATATCACGTATTCCTTCAATGGAGCGTATTTTGTTTTGCGCCCTGTGATAATAACCGTGATTAGCAATTTCGTGTCCCTTTGCAAGAATGTTTTCACGTATAAAATCGTTGCTTAAGGTTCGCTCCTCTTTAATATCTTTGCCTACCAAATTAAATGTACATTTCAAGCCATATTTATTAATGGTCTCAAGAAATCTAACATCATCCTTGCATCCATCATCATAGCTAAGAGTTATTGCCTTTGTTTTTCCATTTGGAAATCTTAAATAATTGTATTTTATGTCCATAATTATTATCTCCCTTTATATTACAATAAAAATTATTCATATGAGTTATATCTTGTTGTGTAACCAAGCTCTGCAAAGTAAGAATTAATTGCTTTTTTAATTTCGTTAATAGTATCCTTGGCTATTTTATTAGGCTTAGGATAATACCAAGAATCAATCACATCAATTTCAGCTTCTTTTGTTTCTTCATTAATTTCAACTAAACGCCAAATGCCACGGCTTTCCCATTTTAAATAAATGTAGTTATCCTCAAAAATAATATCCTTATGCTTCATTTTTTCAAAGCGCTTTTTTGCTTCCTTATCGTCCAAAATCAACTCTTTTTTCATATCTCTCCAAAAAGCCCACAGGCTTTGCTTTGGGTCAATATCTTTAATCGGGTCAACTGTATCGGGCGAATTATTCAGAGGAAGCCTGTTATTAAATAAATATCTTTTAATAAGCCTGATACCTCTATTCTTTACAGGGTATTGAAAGCCTACATATGGGATTCTTACACTGTCAAAGGTAGCAAAGCGTTCTTCTAAATCTACCACACATGGAATAGTTGCATTATTATAACCATCACCGCCATTTTGACAAACAACCTTAAATAAATCGTTTTTAAAGCCGCTATCTATTTGCTTGGCAAATATAAAAATTACGGTAACACGATTCAAAGGAGCTTTTTTCTGTGATTTGTCTAAAAATAAATGCTTCTTTTTACCAATTAGAGACCTTGAGCTTGCGTTAGCGGAATTAATTATGGAATGATATTGATTTTTATCAAGAAAATCAATATGATATGTTATTAAAACCTTTTCAATTCCACTGGAATAAATGGTCATGGGAGCATTACTTTTGTATCTTATTGAATGAGGTAACGGTAAAGTTGTAATTTGAGGTTGATTTTTACCATATCGTGAAATGCGCCTTTGTACCCTTTGAACAGAGAAGGAACGAGAAAGCAAAAATCTTTTCCTTGCAGTATTATGACAATGTAAGGTTGCTAAGCTAATATCCATAGCCATCAGCAAAACAAAATTTTTAATAAGATATACTATAAGAGCAATAGGAAAGCATATTCCTACAATAATTTTCAAGGTGTTGGGAACAAAATCTAAATTTGCAACAATTACAATCGGAGCAATAAATCCACCAAGAACCACAATATAAACAAGGATTCTGCACAAAAGAGCATTTTTCAAGGTTGGAAATTTCAAGTATAGCACCCCCTTTATAGAAATAATTGTATCATATTATTATATAAAAGTCAATTAAAGAAAATAAAGGACACTCAACCGAGTGCCCTAAATTTTTATAAATTGTAATACTTTTCAAATTCAGCAGGATGTGGAATCTTGGAAAGCTCCATACATTCAGCTCTCTTTGTCTTAATAAAGTTAGTAATTAGCTCCTTAGGGAATACACCATTTGCTGTTAAGTAATCGTTGTCAGCCTCAAGTGCATCAAGAGCCTCAGGAAGAGATGTAGGAAGACCCTTAAGCTTTGCCTTTTCCTCTTCAGGAAGATGGAATAGGTTAAAGTCATATGGACCCCAGCCGTTTTCGTGTGGGTCAATCTTGTTCTTAATACCATCTAAGCCTGCCATAAGAATTGCAGCATAGCAGAAATATGGGTTACAGGTAGCATCAGGATTGCGAAGCTCAAAGCGACGCTTATCAGGGCTCTTAGCATAAGCAGGAATACGAATAACTGCTGAACGGTTAGAGGTAGCATAGCCAACTGTAACAGGCGCTTCAAAGCCCGGGACTAAACGCTTAAAGGAGTTTGTAGATGGGTTAGTAATAGCACAAAGAGAAGCAATGTGCTTAAGAAGTCCGCCCATAAAGTAGTGAGCAGTCTTTGATAGGTGAGCATAGCCGTTGTCGTCAGAGAATACAGGCTTGCCGTCCTTCATAAGTAGCATATGAACGTGCATACCGCTTCCGGCCTCGCCATAAATAGGCTTTGGCATAAAGGTAGCAGTTTTGTCGTATTTAAGAGCTGTATTATGAATGATATATTTAATCATCATAGTTGCATCAGCCATATGAACAACCTCGCCAAGCTGAGGCTCAATTTCAAATTGACCGGATGCAGCAACCTCTGGGTGATGATAGTTAATTTCAATACCTGCATCCTTCATATGCATACACATTTCGCTACGACACTCATAGGAAATGTCAAATGGCTTAGCAATGTGATAGTTTTTCTGCTTTGGTACAATTACACCCTTTCCGTCATATGCGCTATTCCAGTAGGATTGAACAGCGTCAACAGATGCGCTAACGCAATTTGGCTCAACACTCCAATTAACATTATCAAAGAGATAAAACTCAAATTCAGGAAGAATATACATAGCATCAGCAACGCCACTGTCCTGCATAGCCTTTACAGCAGCCTTAATAATGTTTCTTGGATATTGTGGTAAAGGACGGTTTTCCGGGTTGTCAATAATCATTGCATTACCGGTCATAGAGAGGGTAGGAATAGAGCAGAATGGGTCAATTACAGCAGTGTCAGGGTCAGGAATAAATACCATATCACTCTTTTCAACAACTGCATAGCCATAGTTTGACGCATCAAAGCCTATACCGCTACGCATAGTGTCCTCTGAAAAGTTTTCTGCCGGAATAGTTACATGGCGATATTGACCATTAATGTCAACCATCTTAAAATCAACCATTTTAATTCCTTGCTCCTTAATTAAAGCAAGAATATCTTGTACACTTTTTGCCATTTTTTAAATCTCCTTCATTTTAATTGCTAATAAATTAGCATACCTTATAAAAAAATTATAACAGTTTAAGAACAGTCTGTCAAGGTGCATTTATTGGTTATAAAGCAAAAAACCTTTCAACAAAAAGTTGTAAAGCCTCAACCACCTGTATATTGATATAAAATAAATGTTATGGTATAATAAAAATGAAGAAAAGCCATAAAGGAGAAATATTAATGAAAAAAAGCCTTCCTCTCCATAAGCACCTGTATAAATTTGGCATAGTTACTGAAAAAAACGAAAGCTATAAAACAATTAAATTTGAATATGACGAGCAAAAATACAAGGTGTACTTAATAAAAAAGCCAATAAGAAAATCAACAATTATTCATTGTGAAGAAGATGGCACAATTTACAGAGAACAGCTATATAATTTTTTAAGATATGCTATCAATGAAAAAACAACTTTAGTAAAGCCAAAACGTCAAGATGAAGAAATAACAATCGTTCTGTTTCCGGGCAGACCCAACTTTAGAGGCCTTGACAATGGCATATTTGCTTCGGCAAAAAGCAAATCAAAAAACGCAAATAGCATATACGTAATGACCAAAAAAGCATTTAAAAAGCTTAGCTTGGGAAAATATAATTAAATTCATTACCAACATTACATATATATAGCAAAAAGGACACTCAACCGAGTGTCCTTTTTTGATGTATGTATGCTAACTCTGAATGAGCAGTAGATGTTAGTTGACCTTAAAAGCCTGTGGGCGAAGCCCTTCGTTAATAAAGTCATCATTGCGAATCATTTTTCCTCCGTAGCCTGCTGTTCTTAGGTATTTGTATTTTGGGTCAAGCTCTACCGTTGCGCTACCGATGTCCTTGCCCATGTCCGCAAGTATTTTTCCGTCCGGGGAAACAATCATTGAACATCCACCTCGTTCCTCGCTATCCATTGAATAGGAGGCTTTTGCAACAAAGCTATTGCATCGGAAGGCTATGAGCCTTGCCTGCGCACGTATGATGTCCACACTCTCTCCACGCTGATAGCCCGGAATTAGTATAATATCGCATTTTTGCGATGCTAAATATTCTATCTGTTCATTAAAATAAACATCGTAGCA
>JAGATW010000119.1 GCA_017621085.1 Clostridia bacterium
AAACCTTGTCGTGGGTTCAAGTCCTTTCGGTCGCTTGTTTTTGACTGTATATTTGGAAAAAACGGTTCAATCCATAGTTCGTTCCTTTCGGCTCAATGAAATAGCGAAAATGAATCTATGAAACTGTGAAAAAAAGTAGGCGCGAAAAAACGGGAGAAATCTCTCGAAATCTCCCGTTTTCTCTTGTTTTCTCGGTCGGATCTTTTTGACCGATAATGATGGCAGGGGCGCAAGGACTCGAACCCTGGACACCCAGTTTTGGAGACTGGTGTTCTACCAACTGAACTACACCCCTATATTAAATTCTCAAATAAGGCTCATATAGTATAGCACAGCTTTTTTGAAATTGCAATAGGTTTTTTTAAAACTTTAGTGAAAAATTTTCAAATTGCATACATTTGTGAATTAATTGTTAACTTGATATGCAAATTCATAAAAAGTTCTTGATTAATTAATAAAATGGTGATATACTTTTAATCAAGAAGGAGGTGACAATAATGAAAAGAGTATTGTCTTTAATTTGCGCATTGGCATTAGCAATTAGCTGTTTATTTGTTCTTGCATCCTGTGGTGCTCCAAACAGCGACCCGGATAAGGCTTTAGAGGCTTTGAAGGAAAACGGTGTTACATGGGCTGCTAAGGATACAAAGGTTATCCCCGGTTTGCTTAAGATTGCCGGCATTGACGATGTTGATTGCGTAGTGTCCGGTACAGGCGAGATTGATGGTGAGTACGCTCACATCACAATCATCTACTTTGAGGATGCTGGTGCTGCTTCCGATGAATGGGAAGACGCTCAGGATTATGCAGATGATAATAAGGGTGACAAGGCTGAAGAGTCTGACTGGGTTTGCAAGAAGTCCGGTAAGATGATTTACTACGGCACAAAGAATGCTATTAAGGCTGCAAAATAATTTAAAAAATATCACGGTTAATCCCGTGATATTTTTTATTGACTTTGATTTTCTAAAATCCTATACTTATATTGATATGAATTTGTAAAAGGAGAAGAACTTTTTAGATTGAATTTTACATAGTAATGGGTGTACACTTTATTACTAAGAAAGCAACCATTATTCAAAAGCAATAAAACTTAATGTTAACATTAAATGTGTTGACACCATATTAAAAAGTGTGGTAATATTATTTATATTTTGCGCGTTTAAGAAGGACAAAAATGAAATATTGTGATTTACACAACCATTCAAATTGCTCTGACGGTAGCTTTACACCAACGGAGCTTGTAAAATATGCTAAGGAAAAGAATATTTCCGCACTTGCTTTAACAGACCATAATACAGTAGAGGGCTTAGAGGAATTTGAAAGTGCTTGCCTTGAAAATAACCTTGAGTATATTTTTGGAAGTGAGCTAACAACAGATTATAGTGGCAAAGAGGTTCACCTGCTTTGCATGTTCATAACCTCAAAAAATGCACAAATCATCAGAGATTTTACAAAAGAGCAGCTTGAAAGAAAGAAGATAAGCAACATAGATTTAGAAAAAAATCTAAGAAATGCCGGATATGACATAAGCTTAGAGGCTCTTACAAAAAAATATGGTGAAAACATAAATAGAGCTCACTTTGCACATGCCCTTGTAGAAAAGGGGTATTTAGCAACCACCGAAGAAGCATTTGATACTCTCTTGCGTTCATCATATGGTTATTATAATCCACCAAAAAGACTTGGCTTGCTCGATGCAATTAAGCTTGTAAAAAGCTGGGGGTGTGTGCCGGTTATTGCACATCCGCTTTTAAGTGTTACTCGTGATGAGCTTGAGGAGCTATTACCAAAGGCAAAGGAAAATGGCCTTGTTGGAATAGAGGTTTATTATCCTAAGTTTTCCGAGGAAGAGAAGAATTATCTACACGTCCTTGCCCAAAAACACAATTTAGTAGAAAGTGGTGGAAGCGATTATCATGGAAATATGAAATCACAGGGAGACTTAAATGAAGCAAAAGCTCCTTATTCCTGCTACGAAAATCTAAAGAAAGCATATCTATCACTTTCATAAAAAAGCAGTCTGCTAAGGATTAGCAGACTGCTTTTTGTTTCTTTTTAAGAATTAGAGCAAATGTAGTGCCGTCTTCAACCGAGCTTTTTACCCCTAAATCTCCACCTAAAGCTATGGCAAGACTTTTTGCTATGGCAAGACCCAAGCCGTTACCACCCTCTGCACGGGATTTGTCAGCACGGTAAAACCTTTCAAAAATATGCTTAATTTTCTCCTCACTTATATAGCATTGATTGTTCACTAAAAGCACAGCCCTTTGCTTGTCATCTTGCAAGGAAACTTTAATTGTGCTTCCTTGGTTAGAAAACTTTATTGCATTATCAATTAAGGACTGCAATATTCTTAAGTAAGCGTCCTTATTAGTGTTAACGATAACATTTTCTTTAATGCTTGTATCAAATGTAATTTGCTTTTCAAAGGCAAATGGCTCAAGCTGTAAAATTTCAGCCTCTGTAAGCGCACTAAGACTCTCCTTTTCCAAAGGAAGATTAACACTTGGAGCTTCAGCCTTAGCGAGGTCTAACATTTGCCCAACTAAGCTTTTCATTTTTAAAGCCTCTTCCTCTGTGCTCTTAATCCATTTTTCTTGACTTTCAATAGAGTCATTTTTGTGTGAAAGTAATATATCACTATTAGCTAAAATAACTGTAATCGGAGTTTTCAAATCGTGAGATGCGTCGGCAACAAATTGCTTTTGAAGCTCCCATGATTTTTTTACCGGCTTTATAACATATGATGAAAGTCTTTCGATTAATATGAAAAATATTAAAAGACTAAACATACACAAAATTACGCAAATGAGTACAGTATCATATAACGCGTTGTCAACGGAATCTGATGGAGTAAATACTATAATTGTGCCACCCTGTGTCGCTTTTTTTAAATAAATTAGTCCCTTTGATTTGATTTTTCCACTTTCTTTTTCCTTGCTCAAGGCTATTTTTGCTGCTTCTTCTATTTGTGTAGCATCAATGCTTTCGTTTTTTAAATCTGAACCCAAAATGTTGCTATAATTATCAACAAAAATTTTAATGGTATAAATCTTGGGGAGAAAGGAAAAATCCTTATCAGGTGGCATTGGTTGAGGCTTATTAGCATTTGGCAAGCCATTATCAAGCTGGTTAAACGGAGAGGACGCCTCTTGCTCCAAAAAGTCAACAGTATGCTCCATTTGTGAGCTATATGTAAGAATGCAAATTGCAACAAAAATAGAAATTATTATTATTCCTACAATTGTCATAGTTATTAAAATGAATTGCTTTTTTAAATTTTTAATCATTTTTTGCCTCTAATTTGTATCCTAATTTTTTGTATGAATTAATAGCTACCCTTGAGCCAATAAAGCGTAGCTTTTTCCTTATAAATGAAACGTAAGCCTCAACATTATTGTCCTGTGCATCGGAGTCATAGCCCCAAACCTTAGTAATTAAATCCTCTTTTGATATAATAATTCCAACGTTTGATAAGAAAATTCTTAGCATTTCTGATTCCTTGAAGCTACAACTAATGCTTTTTGATGTGGTAGTGCAGGTAAGAGAGCTGGTTGAAATTGAAAAAACAATATCATCAAAGCATAATTCGTCAAGAATAATTTCTCCTTTTCTTCTTGTAAGGGTTCTGATTCTTGCCAAAAGCTCCTCTGTGGAAAATGGCTTTGTCATATAGTCATCTGCGCCACAATCTAAGCCTTGAACCTTATCGCTTATCGAATCTCTGGCTGTCAGCATTAATATGGGTGTTGAAATTTTTTCTTTTCTTAAAATAGAACAAATTTCAAAGCCGTTTTTGTAAGGTAGCATAATATCAAGAATAATACAATCGTAAATTCCACTTCTTCCATAATCATATCCGTCGCGACCATCGTTTACTATATCTACCATATATCTTTTTTCTAATAATATTTGTCCAATAGCCTCTGCTAAGCGCTTTTCGTCCTCTACAATAAGTATTCTCATCTTTTTCTCCTTAAAAGCTTTGCTGATTAAATTATACATCAAAAATTCCCACAAGGCAATTGTATATAATAAAACTTAAAAAATACTTAAACTATTTTAAGCATTTTTTAAGTTGATGTGCTTAAAATATTTACATAAATAATGAAGGAGAAAATATGAAAAGGCTATTTTTAATTTTATTGATTTTAACTTTTTCCCTTAGCTCCTGTGGAAATGATAAGGACATAGAAAAGGGTGCATTTAATCCAAATACAACTAATAGTGTGGTAGGAGATGACAACACCGCCTTTGGTGATGATATCAGCGATGAATTAAATGAGGGCTATTTTGAAGATATCACTAATAATGTAGAAATAAGCCTGGTTTCGGGCACTCCGGATGCTTATAGGTGGGAAGAGAATACACTAATTTTTGACGAGCTTACAGATAATTCTGTTTATTCTATCTCTGGTCAGCTAACAGGAAGCATTATAATTGACATAGGAGAGGAATATAAGCTTGACTTAGAGCTTTGTGGATTATCTATTGTAGGAAGGAATACAAATCCTATAACAGTATTAAGTGGTGATAAGGTTAAATTAACTGCAAAAAATGGTTATGAAAGCTATGTTTATGATAAAAGAGATAAAGTAGACAGTCAAGACGAAGGTGCTTATTCCTCTGCTATATATTCATTGTGTGATCTGGAAATTGCAGGCAAGGGAGCATTAACAGTTTCCTCTGACAATAATAATGGAATACATTCAAAAAAGGATTTGAAAATCAAAAATCTTACCCTTACAGTTAACTGTAATGATAATGCATTAAAGGGAAACGATAGTGTTACAATAGAAGGTGGCAAAACAACACTTATAGCAACAATGGGTGATGGCATAAAAACCACAAACAGTGATGTATCAACTAAGGGTAATCAAAAAGGTACAGTTACAATTACCGGTGGTGAGCATACCATATATTCAGCCTGTGATGGTATTGATTCAGCATATAATGTGGAAATCAATGATGAAGCAACAATCTTAAATATATACACTGATAAATACTCAAACCATTCAAAAGAGATAACAACCATTACAGAAAATGCGTATTATGTGAGGTTTACAAGTGATTCTTACAAATATTCAATAAAGTATTACAATTCTGAAAATGATTATTTTTGGGTTAATTCCGCATATCATTCAACAGTTTCCTCAGGTAGAAATAATTATTACTATTATGCTCTTGAAAAAAGGACAGAATATAGTAAAATAAAGCTGTTTATTTACTCCACTAATATGGAACAGGGACAGGAAAATGAATATATAGCTTGTACAGATTATATGGCTCCCAATATAGCATATGATACAATTGCACTGTCAGCACGTATGGGAGGCTTAAGCTACGGATGGACCAATTACACAACCAATATTCAAGAGGGAATGGGTGACTTTGGCGGAATGGGTGGAATGAATGATGGTAATACCGAAAAGGGAAGCTATTCAACAAAGGGAATTAAAGCATCAAATGAAATAATTATAAATCAAGGCAACATTGTAATTAAAGCATATGATGATGCTATACATTGTAAAATCGATGAGGCACTGGAAAATGGTAAGGAGCCACTTGGCAATTTAACAATCAATGGTGGTGGCTTAACACTTTATAGTAACGATGATGGCTTACACGCAGACGGAAGCTTAAGCATAAATGATGGCAAAATATCAATAGTCAATAGCTACGAGGGAGTAGAGGGCTTGTGCATAAGCATAAATGGTGGTTGCTTATCGGTAATTGCAAGGGATGACGGAATAAATAGTACCACAAATGACGGCACAGGAATTATTATAAACGATGGATGTATTTATATATACTGTAACGGTGATGGTATAGATGCAAATACTAAAAGCTCATATGGAGGAATAGTATTTACAGGTGGCAACACTGTTGTAATCTCCACCTCGGGTGGTAACTCTGCCCTTGACACAGAAAGGGGCTACAAATATACAGGTGGACGAGTGGTAGCAATAATGCCATCCGGTGGAATGACTCAAGAGTCAACAAATTGTGATGATTTTACAAGCATAGGAAAAAGCCTTAATGTATCAGTCACTTTGGGTGAATATATCACTATATCAGTTGACGGTACGACACAGGTTGCAATAAAAATGCCACTTTCCATTAACGGAAAGCTCGTATATTTAGGGTCAAGCTCTCCAAAAATGACAATAAAAGATGACTGCTCCTATGAAACAGATGCAAACGGAATATATTGGAAATAAAAAATCGCCCTTTTGAAAAGGACGATTTTTTGCTTAGTTAATAGTGCTTGATTTTTCGTCAATGATTTTTCTAAGCTCCTCTTTAATTCGCAAATGATTTTCGTTTGTTAATTCCGGGTCTGTATCTAAAAGAGCCTTAGCACTTTCAAAGGCAGAATGAAGAAGAGCAGTGTCACTACAGCTTTTGGAAATACCTAACCCTGTGTCGCCTGATTGACGAATTGATGAGCCTGACGAGAAGAAATCACCGGGACCACGCATTTGTAAATCGCGCTCAGCAATTGTGTATCCGTCATAAATTGTGCGCATTATGTTTAGCCTTTCCTTTGATTTAGGGCTATTACTGTCAGAAACAAGAACACAATAGGATTGGTCGCTGCCACGACCAACTCTACCCCTTAGCTGATGAAGCTGGGAAAGACCAAACCTTTCGGCGTTTTCCACTATCATAAGAGTAGCATTAGGCACATTAACACCAACCTCAATAACAGTTGTGGAAACAAGGACGTTTATATTGCCCTTAGCAAACTCTATCATTATTTCATCCTTTTCCTTGGGCTTTAGCTTTCCATGAATAAATGCTATACTAAGGTCAGGAAAAACATTTTCTTGTAAATCCTTAGCATATTCGACCGCAGCCTTTAGCTGTGGTTGATTATCTTCAAGAGCAATGGTAAATGGGTCATAGTCCGACGCATTATCAATATCATCCTTTTTTTCTTCAACAGTTGGGCAAACAATATATACTTGATTACCGTTTACAACCTGTTTCCTTATAAAATCATTAAGCCTTTTGCGATACCCCTCATCAACAACATAGGTGGAAACTCGTTTTCTGTTAGGTGGCATTTCATCAATTAATGAAATATCAAGGTCACCATAAAGCATAAACGAAAGAGTCCTTGGTATAGGAGTTGCACTCATAACAAGAGTGTGCGCACTCATACCTTTTTCACTCAAGGATGCACGCTGGCGCGCGCCAAAGCGATGCTGTTCATCGGTAATAGCAAGGGCTAAATTGTCAAATTCAACACTGCCTTGTATAAGGGCGTGCGTACCAATTACAAATTTAGTTTTTCCCGATTTTAGTCGGAGGAGTGTCTCCTTTTTTGCTTTTGCAGGAGTTGAGCCCGTTAGTAATTCACACTCAATTCCAAGCTTGTCAAACTGTGGCTTTAGTGATTCGTAATGCTGAAATGCAAGAATTTCAGTAGGCGCCATCAAGGCGCATTGATAGCCATTTTTACATACCATGTATGCACCGGCTGCTGCACAAAGTGTTTTACCACTACCAACATCACCAACTACAATTCTGTTCATTGGCACACATGTATTCTCTGCATTTTTTGGACACAGGTCAAGGGCAATTTCATTAATTGCTCTTGTTTGCGCGCCTGTTGGAGCATAGGAAAGGAGCTTTAAAAGTGGGGAAATGTCAGTGTCCTTGATTACAGGCGCGGTCATTGACCGTTGAGTGGTTTTCATTTTTGAAAGAGATAGTGCAAACATAAAAAGCTCATCAAAGGTCAATCGCTTGATGGCAGCATTCAAGGCTTGCTCACTTTCGGGAAAATGAATATTTTTAAGAGCATAATTTAAAGTACAAAGCTGATTTTCTTGCTTAATTTCATTAGGTAAGTAGTCACTTGAAAAGGATTGAAGCTGACCTACAACCTCACCAATCAGCTTAGAAAGAAACTTTTGGTTAAGACCTGAAAAAAGAGGATAAACAGGGATTAACGGAGCAAGAGCTTTTGTTTGTAAAATAGGCTCATATGATGGAGAATTCATACACAGGGTGCGCTTTTCTTGTGTAATTTTGCCCCAAAATCTAAATGTTGAGCCAACGGTAAAAACATCCTTTAAGTAGTTTTGATTAAAATAAGTTATGTTAACCGTGCCCGTTTCGTCAAAGGCTCTTAGCTTCATAATGTTCATCCCGCGTCTAATCATAGCTGTCTTAGGTTCACTTGAAATGGTTAGAATGTAGGAATGAAAGCTATTATATGAGGATATGTCATCAACATATCGCACATCACCTCTGTTTTGATAGGCTCTTGGAAAGTGGTAAACTAAATCCTTAACGGTAAAAAGTCCACCGGAGTGTAGATATTTTTCGATTTTTTCGCCAACTCCGTATAATTCCTTGACTGATGTGTTAAAGTCCATAAAATCCTCCTTTCTGTATAGTTAATATAAGTTTGCTAATGCAACAAATTTTTAAAACTAAAGCCGTGGGTTGCCCACGGCTTATAGCGTTATATTACAATTAAAGACCTAAAACAGCAGCACCGATGATACCGGCATCGTTACCAAGCTCAGCAATTTTAAGCTCTGTTTGAGGAGAAACACCTGTCTTTGTATATGTTTGCTCAAAAACCTCTTTGAACAGTGGCTTTAACAAGTAATCCTTTTCGTTACAAACACCGCCACCAATTGAAAGTACATTTGGTTGGAAAATGTTAATAATGCTTGCAATACCGCTTGCAAGGTAAGAAATGTATTCATCAACAATTTCCTTACCAACCTCATCGCCCTGCTTCATAGCAGCAAAGGAAACTCTTGCATTACAGTTGTCAATGTTGCCGTTTATCATATCTTCAATGATAGTTTTTCTACCTTCTTCTCTTGCTTTGATAACGTGTTCCTTTGTCATGTTTGTAAGACCGGTTGCAGAGCTATAAGCCTCCCAACATCCACGTCTGCCACAAGAGCATTGCTTACCATCCTTTTGAATAACAATGTGACCTAACTCAGCTCCTGCAAAGTTAAAGCCGGAATATACCTTGTTATCAATAACAATACCACCACCAAGACCTGTGCCGAGAGTAATCATAACTGAATACTTGCTACCGCGAGCAGCACCGGCGATTGCTTCTGCCTTAGCTGCAGCATTTGCATCGTTTTCAATTAAAACCTTCTTTACTCCAAGATATTCCTTCAAAAGGTCAGCAATTGGAAATTTCTTAAATGGCAGGTTGTTTGCATATTCAACAACACCGGTCTCAGAGTTTGCAGTACCCGGAGTTGCAATTCCTGCATATTCAATATCGTCAATAGTCAAGCCGCACTCACTAATAAGGGAACGGCAAAGCTCTGCCATGTCCTTTATGATAAGCTTGCCATCACGATTAGCAAGAGTAGGTGTGCTTTTTTTCTTTACAATTTCATACTTTTCGTTTACGATTCCGGCAGCAATATTTGTACCACCTAAATCAATGCCTAAATAATACATATGACTTCTCCTTGAGATTGTTGTTATCATTATTATAAACCGAAAATGTTTCGATGTCAAGAAAAAAGAGAAAAATAACTGGGAAAAACAGGATGTTAAAGGTAACAAAAAAAGAGGGGCTTTTTTGTGCAATTTGCACAATGTGTAGAAATTTTGCGCAAAAATTACAAAATTTGCTTAAAACATTGAAGTTGTTGAGCTTGTGGGGGATAAAACGGTACAAAAAATTTTAATTAAAATAAAAAGCAGAAGATACAAAATGAAAAAAACGGTGATATGTGCAAGGCTTTCATATTTGATTGTACAAATTGTGCAAAAAATCAACTTGACTTTATTA
Organism: Clostridia bacterium; assembly: GCA_017621085.1. GTDB lineage: Bacteria > Bacillota > Clostridia > Oscillospirales > CAG-272 > RGIG2000. Next base: position 9,797 of record JAGATW010000119.1, read on the forward strand.
TTTAATTATGCTAAAATTATTAAAAATATTATATAATTAATGCCTCGACGCTTCCGAGGCATAACGAATTAAAACGGAGGATTTCTTATGAAAAAGAAGGCAAAAAGATTGCTTGCATTGCTTTTGGCTTTTGTGATGCTATTACCCCTTGCATCGGTAACAAGCGCAGCAAGCAATACAGGGGGCTCCCAAGGCTCCGGCTCCTCTATTTCCGAGGTTGGTAATATTCTCAATATCATCACCTATGAGGAATATAGAGAGAAATACGGAAAGTTTGGAGTTCCAACGGATAGCGTTTCCGTTAACGTAGGTGAATTTGAGTTTACCAACGGTAATGGAAAGGATGAGCCAAAGCTTGATTCCAAGTATGGCGACAATGGTGATGAGCAGGGCCTTGAGATTCCTGCAAATGGTACAATTACATGGACAGTAGATATCGAAAAGGATTCAAACTATGTAATTGAAATTGTTTATCGCCAAATTGGTAGCAAGTCTAACTCCATCGAGCGTGTATTCTACATTAATGGACAGGTTCCATTTTCTGAGGCTCGTTCAATAGTTCTTTCCAAGGTTTGGACATATGACTATCAATACGATGAAAACGGTGATAGAACCTTTGAAAGAGAAGAGCGCGAAAACGGAAAATTGGGTAATGATATTCGTCCAAACGTTATTCAAAGTCCAAAATGGATTACATATTCAATTACAGACTCAAACGGTTATTACTCTGATCCATTTGAATTTTATTTCAAGGAAGGTAAGAACACAATTTCCTTAGAGGGTCAAAGAGAGCCGATTGTAATTCAGTCTATTACTCTTCGTCCTGCAGAAAAGGCTGATTCATATCAGGAGTATCTTAACAAGCTTGCAGCACAGGGTATAACACCTGAAAACAGCAAGCCATCAGCAGATGCAACCTTGAAGTTCCAGGCCGAAGCACCTGACTATGTTTCCGCTGTTACTATGTATCCTGTATATGACAGAACCTCACCTCTTACCATGGGTATTACAGGTGCGCAATCACATATGTACACAAAGTACAACACAGCAGGTAAGGAAAAATGGCAGAACATTGGTGAATGGATGGAATATACCGTAACACCAACTGAAAGTGGTTTTTATTCTCTTGCTGTCAGATACAAGCAAGCGCTTCTTTCAGGTATGTATGTTTCAAGAAGAGTTTACATAAATGGTGAGCTTCCGTTTGCTGAGGCAAACAACTGCCGTTTCCCATTTGCAGATAAATGGAAGACAATTTACCTAAGCGATGGCTCAGGTGACCCATTCCAGTTCTATTTTGAAGCAGGCAAGACCTACACAATTAGATTAGAGGCAGGTCTTGGCGATATGGCAGAGGTTGTTAAGGACGTTAGTGAGGCACTTAACAATATCAACAACTGCTATCTTGAAATTTTGAAGCTTACAGGTAGTACACCTGACTCTAACCGTAACTATGGCTTTGCAAGAGTAATGCCTAACGTGCTTAACACAATGATGCTTGAGTCCATTAGATTAAAGGGCGTATATGATACACTTGTTAGCACATCAGGTAAGGGTGAAAAAACCTCAACCATTGAGCAGGTATATCTATTGCTTGAAAAAATGGCAAGAGATGAGCAGGAAATTGCAGGTAACTTAGCAACACTTAAGTCCCATATCGGTTCACTCGGTACTTGGATTAACAGTGTAAAAACACAACCATTACAGGTTGATGAATATACCCTCCAAAACAGTGGTGAGAAATTGCCAAGAGGCGAGGCAAACTTCTTCCAGTCACTTTGGTTTGAAATTAAGCTATTCTTTGCAAGCTTTGTAACAGACTATAGTTCCATAGGTGGCTCAGAGGGTGAAGATGGACAGGAGACCATTCAAGTATGGGTGGCAACTGACCGTGACCGTGCGCAAATCATAAGAAATCTTATAAATAATGATTTTACTCCCGATACAAACATTAGTGTTGACTTAAAGCTGGTAGCAGGAAACACCTTGTTGCCATCAGTACTTGCAGGCGTTGGTCCTGATGTATCATTGATGGAATCAAGCACAACAATTATTGACTTTGCACTTCGTAATGCAGTAATTCCACTTAACCAGTTTATCTCATCAAAGGAAAATCCTGAGGCAGATGTTCAATTGACAGATGAGGAGCGCGAAAACAGCATATTATCTGCTTTCCCGGATGCAGCGATAGTTCCTCTAACATTGTACAATTACAACTCTAAAACCGGTACAACTGATGAAATAATCTATGGCTTACCGGACTCACTGTCATTCTCAATGATGTTCTATCGTAAGGATGTTTTGGCATCACTTGATTTGGAAATTCCAAAAACATGGGATGACTTATTGTCCATTCTTCCTATTCTCCAGTACAACAATATGGAAATAGGTATTCAAAACGACATTTATACCTTTATATATCAAAGTGGTAATGAAGCATATAAGGACCATGGTATGAGCATTAACTTCGACGATGTTGGAGTATTGAATGCATTTACCAAGCTCTGTAATATGTACACACAATACTCACTACCGTATCAGTTTGACTTTGCAAACCGTTTCAGAACCGGTGAAATGCCAATTGGTATCTCATCATATACAACATGTAACCAGTTAGCAGTATTCGCATCAGAGCTTTCAGGTCTTTGGGGATTTGTTCCACTACCGGGCTATGAAACAAAGGATGAAAACGGAAACACAGTTATCAACAATACAGCAATTTCAACCGTTACAGGTTGTTTAATGCTTGACGGATGCGATAGCTACGATGCATCTTGGACATTTATGGAGTGGTACACCGGTGCTGAATTCCAGGCTGCCTTCTCAGATGAAATCGTTTCAATCGTTGGTATTGCAGCAAGACCTGCAACTGCAAACATTGAGGCATTGAGTGAGCTTCCATGGACCGCAGAGGAAGCAGCAAACATTGCAGCTCAGTTTGAAAGCTTGGATGCAGTTCCAAACCATCCGGGTAGCTACTACCTTGCACGTTATGTCAACTTCGCATTCTTAGCAGCATATAACGAGGGCAGTGACCCTGCTGACGCTTTACTTTCCTATGTTCCTGCAATTAATAAGGAAATAGATAGAAAACGTGAAGAGTTCGATATGGAAATTGCAGACAGAGAAGCTGAAGAATAATTCATTACTATACTATATAATTAAGGAGAGAAATTGTAAATGGAAGATCGTATAGACAAGAATAACGATTCCGTTATGGAAGAATCAGAAAATTTACAAAATAGTATTGTTAATGAAGAAGTCGAGGCGGTTGACAATACTGAAAATGTAAATACAGAAGAAGCTGAGGTAGCTACAGATGATGTGGTTGCCGAGGCAGGCGAGCCTTCTGAAGGTAACGAAGGCGAAGCTCCAAAGACTGAGAAAAAGAAAGCAGTATCCAGAAAGGATATGACCATGGCTCAATGGACATGGCACGAAATGAAGAGAAACAAAATAGCATATCTTATGATAGCGCCATTTATGTTTGTATTCCTTCTTTTCACAGTATTCCCTGTTGTGCTTTCTCTTGTACTCAGCTTTACAAACTTTAACATGCTTGAAATGAATTGGGACATGTTTATAGGCATTAAGAACTATACAAGATTGTTCTTTGAGGATGATATATTCCTTCTTGCTTGTAAAAACACACTTGTATTCGCTATGATTACAGGACCTGTTTCCTACATTCTTTCATTCTTGGTAGCTTGGTTTATTAACGAGCTATCCCCAAGAATAAGAGCAATTATCACACTTATTTTCTACGCTCCATCAATCTCAGGCTCCGTATATCTTATCTGGGCAACACTTTTCTCAGATGACGCGTACGGTTGGGTAAATGGTGTACTTCTTGACTTAGGTATGATTGATAGCGCAATTTTGTGGTTCCACGACGAAAAATACGCAATGACACTTTGTATTGTCGTTGCACTTTGGATGTCACTTGGTACTGCATTCCTTTCATTCATTGCCGGCTTACAGACAATTAATAAGAGCTTGTTTGAGGCAGCAGCCGTTGACGGTATTAAGAACAGATGGCAAGAGCTTTGGTATATTACCTTGCCAATGATGAGACCACAGCTTATGTTCGGTGCGGTAATGGCTATTACAGGCTCATTCGGATTCGGTGGTGTTGTAACAGCACTTTGCGGATTCCCTTCAGTTAACTATTCATGTCACACAATAATGCACTGTCTTGATGACTATGGTAACACAAGATGGGAAGTAGGCTATGCATCATCAATTGCCTTTGTATTATTCTTGATAATGATAGGAGCGAATACGCTCGTTAATAAAATGCTATCGAAGGTGGGACAATAATTATGCAAAAAATGAGAGTAAGAAATCATCAAGTTGTCCTCAACCGTTCGGTAGGAGGCGACGCAGGAATTGCATTCTTCCTTATTATAATGGGTGTGTTTATGTTCCTGCCAATGTACTATGTTATTATTCAGTCCTTAAAGCCACTTGACGAATTGTGGATGTTCCCACCAAGGTTTTATGTTCAGCATCCAAACTTTAAGAACTTCTCCGATTTGTTCACACTTTTAAGTGACTCTTGGGTACCATTCTCAAGATACATATTTAACACAGTATTTATCACAGCAATGGGTACATTTGGAAACCTTTTGTTCTCATCACTTGCTGCGTACGCAATATCAAAGATTCCATTCCCGGGAAGAAAGGCTTGCTTCTGGGTTATTCAAAGATCCCTTATGTTTACTTCAACAGTAACAGCAATTGCAAACTTCTTAACCCTTTCAACCTTTGGTCTTATGGACAATCTATTTGCAATCATTATCCCTGCGTGGGGCTCATCAATGGGTCTTTATCTTATGAAGCAGTTTATGGACTCCTCTATTTCAGACGACGTACTTGAAAGTGCACGACTTGATGGTTGTAGTGAGTTCAAAACCTTCTGGATAATCGCTATGCCAATGGTTAAGCCGGCATGGCTAACCCTTATCATTTATTCGTTCCAGGGCTTATGGAACACAGGTGCATCACAGTATATCTTTAGTGAGCAGTTAAAGACACTTAACTATGCAATCAGCCAGATTACAGCCGGTGGTATTGCCCGTGCAGGTGCTTCTGCTGCTGCAACAGTTATTATGATGATTGTACCTATACTTGTATTCGTAATTACACAAAGTAACATCATCGAAACAATGGCTTCGAGTGGTATGAAGGATTAAGGAGGGCTTATGAAGAAAAATTTAATAAGAGTTTTCGTATTCGTATGCGCTCTTGTAATGCTCTTACCGGTAGTGGCAAATGCGGCAATTCCATATTCAACATATACATATTCAATTGACGGTCTTGTACTTGATTCACCTGATGCATATGTACCCTCAGGAAGTGGTGCATACAACTTTACAGCAATGGGTCTTGACAAGGACTTGAACTCTCCTTCAGATATTGAAGCTGACGGAAAGGGCAACGTTTTTATTACCGATAAAGGTAATAACAGAATAGTTTGTCTTAACGAGTTTTATGAATTAAAGGGATATATTTCCACATTTGTAAACTCTGATGGCGTTGACGATTCTCTTAAAACACCGGCAAGCACATTCGTTGTTGATGAAGGCGATTTTAGAGGAATTTATGTATGTGATAAGGGTAACAAGAGAATAGTAATATTTGACCAAGATACTCTTGAATACAAAAGAACAATTGAACAGCCAAGATCTGAGCTTGTTGATAGCTATGACCCAATTAGCTGTGTAGTTGATAAGTACGGAAGAATTTATGTCGCTCCGGAAATGACCAAGAATGGTATTCTTGTAATGACATATGAGGGTGAGTTCATTAACTTTATCGGTGCGCCAAAGGTAGCTGTAAAGGGCTTAGATGCAATTATTGCACTTATCGCTCCTGCCGCAGTTAGTCAAGGAACTACACCAACAACATATACAAACCTTGAGCTTGACTCAACAACAGGCGAATTTGTATATGGTACAATTATCTTCTCACAAGAATATGAGAAGAATCAGTTAGAGGGCTTAACAACAAAAACAAGTGACTATTCACCTGTTAGACTTTTAAATGCCAATGGTACAGATATTATGAAGCGTAACGGCTTCTTTGCTCCGGCCGGCGAGGTTGCAGTTGAATTAAATGCAAAGGTAACCGCCGCTAACGAAACAGCACCAACCGGTGTTTCTAACATAAGAGACATTTCAAGCGGTCCTGACGGAGTATGGTCAATCATTGACAACAAGCGTTCAAAAATTTACACATATGATAGCGATGGAAACCTTTTATACATTTTCGGTGATAAGGGTAGCCAATTCGGTAACATTATAAAGGCTTGTGCAATTACATATCAAGGCTCAAACATCATTGTTCTTGATGAAACAAACCGTTCTTTTACAGTTTATAGAAGAACAGAGTATGCTGAGCTTTTAAGTGGGGCTATTAAGCTTCAAAACGAAAGAAGATACGACGACGCAGCACAAGAATGGAACAAGGTTCTTGCAAGAAACAATAACTTTGATACAGCATATGTTGCAATGGGTAAGGCTCTTTACCGTGAGGGTAAATTTGAGCAAGCTATCGAATACTTTCAAAATGCATTTGATATTGAAAACTACGCAACTGCATTTAAAGAGGTTCGTTCCAACTTTATGGAAAAGTGGTTCTTACTATTTGTTGCCGGTATAATTGTAATAATCGTTGCCTTAGGTAAGCTATTTGGCGCTATGGGTAAGGTTAATAAAAAGGCAACAGTTAAGGCAGGACCAAGAACTTACCTTGAAGAAATCTGCTATGGTATGCACTTAATATTCCACCCGTTTGATGGATATTGGGATTTGAAGCATGAAAAGCGTGGCTCAATGAGAGCATCCTTTACATTCTTAGGACTTACAATCCTTGCATTCTATTATCAATCAATAGGTCAAGGCTATTACTACAACCCACAACAGATATCCGGAACAATCTTTTCACAGATTCTTTCAGTTGCAATTCCATTCTTCCTATTCATTATTTCAAACTGGTGCTTTACAACCTTGTTTGATGGCGAAGGAAGCTTAAAGGATATCTTTATTGCAGCATCATACGGCTTATATCCATTACCGTTGTTTATTGTAGTTTCTACAATTTTAACAAACGTATTGGTAGGCACTGAATCACAAATTCCAACATTAATAATAACAATCGCAGCTATTTGGATGGCATTCCTTGTTATTATCGGTATGCAGGTAACACATGACTACTCAATGGGTAAGAATATTCTTACAATTATTGCTACAATAGTAGGTATGGTATTCATTATGTTTATTGCATTATTGTTCACTTCATTAATTTCAAAGATGGTTTCACTTGTAACAACAATTACCAGTGAATTAAGCTACAGGTAAGGAGGTACGCAAATATGAAAAAGAGAATATTAGCGGCCATTCTTGCCGTATTAATGATTTTCCCATTAGCTATTGTCGCATTTGCTAACACAGCAAGAAAGATTAACTATGTAGCAACCGACTGGGGAACAAAAGAAGATAGAGTTAATGCAATGGGTGACCCTGTTGCCACCAGCCCGGATGGAAACATGCTTATGTATGTTGACAGGGATTCCGGTGAAATGGCAATTAAGAATGCTAAAACCGGTGATATCGTTCTTTCTAACCCACAAAATATTAACTCAAGTGACCTTTTGAAGAGAGAAAAGCCATACGCGCTTTCACAGCTTGATTTGAATTACACAATCAATTCAACAGGTGAGGGAAAAACTCTTCATAGCTATAGTGATGCTTTCGCAGTAAACCAAGCAACAATTACAGTTGTAGAAAACGGTATTCAGGTTTACTACATGCTTGGTGAGCAGGAAAAGAGATTGCTCATTCCTAACAAGATAAGTGTTGATGATATGATGGCACTTTTAGACGAATGCTTAGCAGACAGAACTGAAACTGCAAAAGAAAATATTAAAACAACTATTCTTGGTGCTTATAACCTTTACTGCTCTGAGGCAGGTGCCGGTGAGATTTTAACTAAGTATCCAAAGCTTGGCGATTCTTACATTTGGCTTGAAAGCCCAACCGCAGAAAGAATCAGCACAAATGTAAGAGAATATCCAATTTGTGCAACTATCCCTGTTTTTGTAATTAAAACAGCAGGCTCAGGTAATAAGGCAATCGAAAACTATTTCATTTCAAAGGATGCTAATGATGAACAAAGAGCAGAGTTTGAAAAGAAATTAGATGAAACTTATAAAAAGGTTGAGGAAAAGGGTATTGACGACTTTTCCACAAGCTTAAGACCAAAGTTTGAAATTACAGCTACCTACAAGGTAACAAATTCAGGCTTAGAGGCAAGCGTTGACGCAAGCACATTAGCCTACGATACAACACTTTACACAGTAAATACAGTTTCAATTCTCCCATACTTTAATGCAGCAAGTGCATCAAACATAGGAGTTGATGAAAATGGTGATTCCATTAAGTATTGCGATAAGGGTTATACCTTTATTCCTGACGGAAGTGGTGCTATTGTAAGATTTGAGGACTTGTTTGAGGATAACAACAAGCAGGTTAAGTTTGAAAATGATATGTATGGTAATGACTATACATATTATCAAGTAAAAATTAAGAATGCTGAAAATATGACAATGCCTGTATTTGGCTTGTCAAATGAAACAGAAAAAGCAGGCTTTGTTGCTGTTATTGAGGATTGTGATGCATTAAGTACAATTATTTCAAACCACAGCACAGCATATCACTCAATTTATACAAGCTTTAAGCTTACACCATCTGATGTGTATGACTTGGCTGATTCATTCTCCGGTGGTTCATCTTCATCTAAGAAAATAGGCATTACATCAAGTAATACTTATAAGGGAATGTGTAAGGTAAGCTATACATTATTAACTGATGATGAGGTAGCGCAAGAGGCCGGAATCAGCTCCTACTATGAAAACTCATATGTAGGTATGGCAAAGTTCTATAAGGAATACCTTGAAAAGAAGGGTGCTATTTCCAAAATTCCGGATAGCGAAATCAATACAGAGTTTGTAAAGCTCTTCATTGAAACCTTCGGCTCAATTAAGGTTGAGGAAAAGATAGCAACATTCCCTGTAACAGTAAACAAGGAGCTTACAACATTTGAGGACATTAAAACTATTTACAAGGAGCTAAAGGAAGCAGGCGTTGGTAACACCTCATATATTCTTAAGGGCTTTGCAAATGGTGGTCTTCTTTCCACATATCCAACAAAAATCAAGTGGCAAAAGGTACTTGGTGGTAAGAAGGGCTTCAATGACCTAATGAGTTATGCAAAGGAAAATGATTTTGATGTAATTCCTGATGTTGAGTTTAGCTATTCATACGGTAGTAAGGCATTTAGTGGCTATTCAAATAAGAAGCACGGTGCAAGAACTCTTGATAACAGATACACAACAAAGAGAGTTTATTATGCGGCAACACAAACCTTTGAAAGAACAGGTGGCGTTGCAGTATCAAGTGCAGCATTTGATTACTTATATGAAAAGTTCTATAAGTCAATTTCCGTGTATGATATTGAATACCTCTCAGTAAGAACATTAGGCTCCGACTTGAACTCTGACTTTGATAAAGAGGAATATTACGACAGAGAAGCAGTAAAGGATCAGGTTATTGAAATGCTTGGCTTGCTTAAGGGCTCAAGCGGAAATAAAGACTATAAACTTGTATTAGATGGTGGTAACTCATATGCAATGCCATATGCAAGCGCAGTTTTATCAGCATCCCTTGACAGTAGCCGTCGTAGTGAAATGAGTGAAAGCGTACCATTCTATGGTATGGTATATCACGGCTCAGTTGAATTTACCGGTAGTGCATACAATATGGAGGGTGATACCGAATATGCCTTCTTGAAGGCAATTGAGAACGGTGCAACTCTTTACTTTACAGTTGCTATGCAGAATGTTGAGCTTTTAAAGTTCAACCCGGAATACAATAAGTACTATTCAGTAAGCTATGCAAACCTTAAGGATACAATCGTATCAACCTATAAGGAATTCAATGGCTTGATGAAGGATTTACAAAATAAGTACATAGTTGACCACGACTTCCTTGATGCAACACGTACTAAGGATGGTGGAAAGGTAGATAGCTCCCTTGTAGTAATGGTTGAATACGAGGGTGGCATAGGCTTTGTACTCAACTACTCAAGCTATGAAATTGATGTAGAATTGCCAAATGGTGAAAGTGCAACAATTGCACCATTCGGCTACAACAGATACACTAAATAAGAAGGAGGAGAATTATGAAAATTTCTAATAATCGCTTTCAAGAAAGCGATACAAAAACAAGAAAAAGACATGAAGTTATGTTAACTACAGATTCTCCCGATTCTGTTAGTGGTGAAATGGAGCTTTGTGCAAGTGATATAGTTCATACGTCTCCAAGCGAAAAGGCATGGGCCGCTAAGTCACAAAAGCAGGCGGAAAAAATAGAGGTGCCTGTTATTAACGATGTGTCTGAGAATAATACTGTACAGGAAGAAGACGCGGTAGTTAAAGAGCAATTGCAGGATACAACCGATGATGTATTAGAGGAACAACCACAAGATACAACTGAGGATGTATCAGAAGAGAGCGAAGAGACCGTTGACGAAAGCTCAACACTTGATGTTGACGATGAGGAAAACGGAAGCGAAGAGCCTGAAAAGGTAGAGACTAAAACTAATACAACTGAAGCTATAGATATTGAACAACCAATTTCTCAATCGATCGAGGAACCAAAGGATAAGCCGGCAAATGAAGAAACAAATGCTCTTCCTAAGAAAAAGCGCTTTAGACTTTCACTAACAGAAAGAAAAGCTCTTTCAGGATGGTTATTTGTACTTCCATTTGTTATTGGTATCTTGTTCATTTATGCTCCAATCGTATTTGATTCAATTCAAATTTCATTATCAGATTACACACTTGTGCCTGGTAGAATGGATCTTGAATGGAACAATTTTGCAAACTACAAGTATTTGTTTGCTGATGATGGTGACCCATATTTCTCAATTACAATTGTGGACGGTATTAAGGACCTTCTCTTACAAATTCCTGCAATAGTTATTTTCTCATTATTTATGGCTATCATACTTAACCAGAAGATGACAGGACGTGCAGTATTCCGTGCAATATTCTTCTTACCGGTTATTCTTTCAACAGGTATTATTGACGCAATTGACACAAAATCTGCATTTATGCAGGCAGTTAGCAATTCACAGGGTGGAGTTGACGACAACACAGGCGGAGAAGCAGGCGGAATTATGTCAGCTATGGACCTTGAATCTATGCTAAGTGGCATAAAAATAGGTACTGAGCTTGTTACATACGTTGTTGACCTTGTAAATAACATTTTTGACATAGTTAGCCGTTCAGGTGTACAGATGCTTATATTCCTATCAGGCTTACAATCTATTTCACCGGCGATTTACGAATCCTGTGAGGTAGAGGGTGCGTCTGCTTGGGAAACCTTCTGGAAGATTACACTTCCGATGATAAGCCCAATGATTCTTGTTAATGCTATCTACACAGTAATTGATGCATTTACAGCAGCAGATAACAGAGTAATGGTATATATCGAAAAGATATATTCACAATCCAAGTTCGCAATCTCCAGTGCAATGTCCTGGGTTTACGTAGGAGTAGTATTACTGTTTATCGTACTTGTTGCATTGATTATGAAGACGGTAGTATTCTACCAGAGAAGAGATTAAAGAGGAGGTCAGTATGGATAGTACAGTAAAAATTAAAAGAGAATCCAAAAACAAAATCCGTGTTGATTTTGAAAGAGCTCCTCTTAGTGAAAGACTTAAGTCAAAGTTTTTGAACACATTCTTCTTAAAGAAGGTTGTATTCTTAATCTTTAAGCTTGTTCTTTTGCTTGGCGTATCATACGTAATTTTGTTCCCATATATTACAAAGATTGCCGGTTCATTTATGACTGCAAGTGATTTTAAGGATGTAACAGTTATTCTTATATCTAAAAATCCAACCATAGACCAGTATAGATACATTATTACTGAAAACGGTTATTTCTCAGCATTTTTGAACACATTCTTAGTTTCCTTAACAGTTGCATTAATCCAGACAGTTGTATGCTCACTTATCGCATACGGCTTGGCTAAATTCAAATTTAAGGGAAATACAATTGTATTCGGTCTTGTAATATTCACAATGATGGTTCCACAGGAAAGCTTAAGATTTGCTATGGAAATGTTCTTTAAGCTATTTGGAACAAGTAACATAGTAGGTAAGCTATTATCTGCTATTGGAATTATAGAAACAGGATTTGTTAACTCACTAATACCACAGTACATGCTTGCATTCACAGGACTCGGCTTTAAGAATGGTCTTTACATATTTCTATTAAGACAGTTCTTTAAGGGCGTACCTGATGAACTTGAGGAATCAGCATATGTTGATGGCTCTAATACATTTAGAACCTTCTTTACAATCATTATTCCTTTAGCTGTACCAATGTTAATTACAGTATTTATCTTCTCATTTGCATGGCAATGGACAGATGATTTCTACACATCTATCTTGTTTGAGCCTGGCTATTGGGATAGAGAAGGCTCATTACAGTTTATGAGTAGTATTACAGGCGTTCCTGACTCCTTGGCAATGGCAACAAAGAACTTGGAAGCATATGCTTCTGCAATAACCGGTACAGCAACCATCTTGATTGCACTACCACTTATCATTGCATATCTCTTTGTTCAAAAATACATTGTTCAAGGTATTGAGCGTAGTGGTATCGTAGGCTAATTTAAAACAAAAATAGGGCTTTGAAAAAAGCCCTATTTTTATTGCATATATTCACTATAAAAAGCACACCCCAAGGGCAAAAATCCCTTGGGGTGTGTATGATTTTTAAGTAAAAATTACTTTTCTACAACGAAAACAGGACACTCGGAAACATTAATTACAACCTTGCCATTTTTGTTTTCAAGGTCAGACCACGCTCCCTTGTATTTTTCAAATCCAAATTCAACAAGACTGTATTCACCCTCACCAACAGGAAGAATGTAACCGGGAATCTTTGTTCCGTTAGAGGTTACGCACCAAACAGCATATTTAGCTTTACCCTCTTCGCTTACATACTTAAAGATTTTTACGTTTGCATTTGTAGATTCAACCTCACCTGCAAAGGTACAATCCTTAAGAGTTTCCTTTAATGTGTAAATATAGTAGAAGGAATCCTTCTTGTTACCTTGAATTACATTGTTAGCTGTAATCTCAATTGGGAAACGAACAAGACCACTTGAGCCATACTTACCAACAGCAGTTTCCTCAGGACCACAGTCACGTGACATATACATAGCTGCACGGTCAACACCGATTGAAGAAAGGAGTAAATACTCACGAACAAGCCACATAGCCTGTACCTGTCTGCCTGTATATTCAGCATAAGCGTGAGCAGCGGTAGAGGTTTTATATGATTGGTTTGTATCCCAACCAAACTCTGTTAGCCAAATTTCCATATTTGGATAGTATCTGTCTCTCCATTCTCTTATTGCATCAAAGTTAGCTGTAATGTTGCCTTCTTCAGGGCTAACACCAACAAATATATTGTTACCTTGGTCGCCACGGTCAACTAAGTTAACGTCAACAAGCTCGGCAACGCCCTTTTCATCAAGCTTTTTACCGCAATAGCAGTGAGCATTAATAACGTCGAAAGGAAGCTTGCCATCTTTTCTATTATATTTGCACCAAAATTCAACAGCCTTAAGTCTTGCATAGGAAAGACCTGCACCACCTGACATAGACATTAAGAAATTAGGGTCAGCCTGCTTAACACCACAGTTTTTAAATCTACCCTCATGTCCGTCATAGCACATACTAAGGAATGAAGCCATTTCAAATGGTGAGAAGTATTGCTCACGTCCAAGCCAAGTTCCGTCAGGCTCGTTAAGTGGCTCAATTGCATCAAGCACACCCATACCAATCTTGACCTCTTGACCCTCGTCAACCTTGATTACGGATGGGTCAATATTCTTATTAGAGCCATATCTTGCAACATATTGGAATAGCATACAAGCATAGCTTAAGAAGTTTTCAGGAGCCCAGGAGTTAGGAGATAAATCCTTAGGGGTTCTCTTATGATGTGTAGAAATAGTAGGACAAACGTTAATACCAAATTTCTTCATTCTTGTGTAGTATTCGTCAAAATCCCACATTTTGTTAAGGCTTAGGCTTGGAGCAAGAGATGTGTTTTCGCCATCAGGTATAGAGGTCCATAGCCAAGGGTGATATTCACGAATATAGGTAACAGCACGGCAAATATCGTCAGCGTCGTTAACAAACGCATTCATACCAACAAACTTATCAAGCTTTTTAAAGGTCTGTGGAGCTCTTTCTGGAACATCCTTTTCAATATCTCTTACCTTGTAGCCATAAATAACAATTTCACTTGGTGCTTGGTTATTGTTAAAGGAAAAGTTAATGTACTGTGTTTCATACTTTGTTTCAAAGCCGGTCCATTTTCTAACCTCAGGAGCTAATTCCTCATCGTACTCCCAACTAAATGGAGTACCCATCTTAACCTTAACCTTACGAACACCATAGTCGTGCTTATCCTTTTCAGGCTTATGCTCGTCATAGTTATTGAAAATATACATATTTGTAATTTGATAAATAGCACCTAAATCAACTGTAAAGCATAGGTCGCTTTCGCCAATCCACCAATGGTCATGTCTTTGGTGAATTTGTGGCACAGCACCCTCTACACCATATAGTGGGTCGCCATCATTGTCAAATTCGCAAAAATAGTTTTCGATTCTTTCTACGCCAAAATCATTAATAAGCATATCAGGCGTAACTCTAATTTTTTCTGGTTTCATTGTCCTTTTCTCCTTACTAAACCAAATTATTCAGAAAATACAAGTATAGGTCTTTCGCTAACATTAACAGTAACAACTCCATTTTCAACAGTTAAATCGCTTGAAACACCACTGATTTCAAGATTTTTAAACTCTGTCATTGTAGCCTTTGTACCATCTATGTTAAGCTTATAACCATCAACTCTTACATCGTCCATAGTAGGACACCATAATGCATAACAGGACTTACCGTTATCATTTTCAAAGCGATAAATCCAAACATTTTCATTACCTGAATCAATTATTTCTGCAAAATGCATATCACCCATTGTATTTCTTAGGGTGTAAATGTAATAATATGAATCCTTAAACTCACCGGAAGAGGAAATAACACCACTTGTACCATACTTGCCTGTGCTTGTTGCCTCGTCACCTAAATCGGATGCCATGTAAAGAGCACAACGGTCAACACCGGCAGCTGCAAACATAAAGTAAGCACGTACAATCCACATAGCTTGAATTTCTCTTGCTGTAAAGTCAGCATATGGGTGACAAGCATTTTCTGTTTGATAGCTTGTGTTAGTGTCCCAACCAAACTCGGTTAACCAAACCTCTTTGTCCGGATAATACTTATCTCTCCACTCACAAAGCTCAATTACATATTCAGTAATCTTACCAATTTCCGGACAAACACCAACATAAACCTGATATCCGTTATAAGTAATAAGCTTTTTGCAATAAGTGTGAACATTAAATGCATCAAGACCAAGCTCTCCGTCGGCGCGATTATGCTTAAGCCAGAAGGACATTGCTTGAATATATCTTGTACCAACACCTGCTAAGCCTGCCATTGCCATCTTAACATTGGAATTAGCGTTATAAACACCGACACCACTACCGGTAGGAGCTATAACTGTGTTACAGTGACCATCATAGGAGCAGGATGTAAGAGCAGCTAATTCGTATGGAGAAAAGCCGTCATTGCCTTCACCATTAGGCTCGTTTCCTGCCTCAATCCATTGAATTCTGTTTTGGTTAAAGCCGGATGCTCTTTTTGCATCAAGTATCTTTATTAAATCCTTGTTGGTTTGGAAGGAGTAATCCTTGTTATAGCCAAATCTTAAAGCTGTTTGATATAAAAACTCACCATACATTACATATGTTTCAGGCTTTACATAATCCTCAATGCTTGATACGTCAAAATCTTTACCTGTAAACATAAAGCAAGGAACAGGAGCAGTAATACCGTATTCCGTTAAATACTTATATTTTGAATTATATGTTGACGACATATCAGTAGAATATGTAGTGCCGGGCGAAGTAGGATACACGCTTTTATTGAAGCACCATAGCCAGTTAATATAATCTCTGAAATACGGAGCGCACCTAAGAGTTGCAGACTTATCCTTTTGGTTACCATTCATACCAAGTAAATAATCAAAATTTTTATAATCGTGCTTTTCTGTATTAATTGGGTCGTACTTACCTGTTCTTATACCATACACAGCAAGCTCGCTCGGAGCTTGACCGTTTTTGAACTTAATGTTTACATATCTTGTCTGTCTTTTAATTTCCACCTTACTCCAGCTCATGCTATCGCAGGCATA
The DNA here is from genome assembly GCA_017621085.1 of Clostridia bacterium. GTDB lineage: Bacteria > Bacillota > Clostridia > Oscillospirales > CAG-272 > RGIG2000. The sequence goes on from JAGATW010000119.1 coordinate 26,203, forward strand.
TGTAACAGTATTGTCATAATTAAATGGCTCGCCTGTTTCAAAGGTTATAGCATCGCCGGCCTCTTCAAAGAAAACGTAAATGCTATCAAGATAGTGCATAGCACCTAAGTCAAGAGTAACCTCATAAACATGCTCAAGGTCATCATTGGCTATATCACCGTTTCCGTTGGCATCATAAACAGGTACAAAGGAAACAGGAAACTGTGGAAACTCGCCGCTATTAATATCGCTACGTGGGTCACCAATAAAGTCCTGCTCGTCAAAAATCGGAGAAAAGTCCTTTAAGGATGTACCAACATATGTCATAGTTTTATAATCTATTGTTATTTTAGATGTGTCAGATGCATCAAATGGCCCTTGTGGAAGCTTTTCATCTTCATCATTAACATCGCCACTCTCAGTATTGCTTGAGGAAGTGGTAGGTGGATTATTATTCTCCGACTCGTTCTCATCAGTACAAGCAACAATGGCAAAGCACAGGGCAAGAACAAGAAGCATTGAAACAATAAATCCAAAAATATTCTTTTTCATTTAAAGACCTCCTATATATAAATATAGCTTAGTTTAAGTATAACCTATAATTAATGAAAAGTCAATAAAAAAACTATTAAATTAGCGCAATAATTTGATAAAAATAAACAAAAGCGCATATGATAATAGGTTGACAAAAAAGCAAAAAAGTAGTATAATGAATTGTAAGTGATAAAAAGGAGAAGAAAGATGAAATTAAGTGTAATTATTTGCCTTTACAATACTGAAAAGGAGCATTTTGACAATTGCTTAAACAGTATTTACACATCAACACTTAAGGATTTTGAGGTAATAGTAATTGATGATGGGTCAACTATTGATTATGGCGAAATTTTGGAAAAGTACCATCCTGTGTACGTAAAAACCAATAATAGAGGACATTTAGCTGCAAGAACATATGGCTTAATGCTTGCAAAGGGTGAGTATGTTGCATATGTTGACTCGGACGATAGCGTAACCTTTAATTACCATATGCCAATGGTTGATGTAGCATATGACAAAAATGCAGATATTATTATAAATGACTGGGCGTTTAAGACAGCGTCAACAATTGCAGCCTGTCAAAGCGACACAACAATATCAACCGACTTGTCATTAGATGGTGATGAAATTTTAAATCAATATGCTAAGCATCAGGGCAGACAGCATTCTTATTTTGTTTTATGGAATAAAGTATTCAAAAGGGAGCTTTTGCTAAAGGCTAAAGCTGAAATTGAAAAGACGAATGCTATTATGAACAGAATGACATATTCCGAGGATATGTTAATTACTTTTTTTGCATTCAAATTTGCCAAAAAGCTTGAAAATATTCACACAGGGTACTACTTTTATACTGTTCACAATGGTCAAACAATAGTTGCCGATACAAGCAAAAAAATCAAGGACCAAATCGATATGACAAACACAAGCTTTGATATTATGCTTGAAAACAGTGAAGACAACAAACACGCAAATGAAATTAAAGAAAACATATTAGCCTGGAAGACGCTTATGTCAAGAACTCATTACTCCTACGCCAAGGCGCAAGGGGATAAGGAGCTTTGCAGTTACGTAAGGGAAAGATATAATGTAGATAAGCTAACTACATCAAAGCCAAAGGATAGCTTTGATTATATTGCATCAAATTTGCTTGGAGATAACTTTGAGGGAATTGATAAAATTTTCAGGTTTATCTACAAAAAAGGCAAGGACGTGTCTGTAAATTACGATAAAAGCGATGAATATATTGCTAAATGTATAGGCTATCTTGCCCAAAAGGAGAATATTAGAATTACATTTTCCAAAAACGCTGAAATTACCATTCCAAAAAGGACAAGCTCACTTAAAAACAAGCTTTTCCATAGCAAGCTTGCATATGCAGTTGGACTAACACTGTTCCCAAAGGGCTCTTCCTTGCGTAAGAAGCTTAAGAACAATCTATAATTTAAATATTTATGAACATCGTGTTACTATTTTAGCAAACTAAAATATTTTAGCCCGTTTCTATTGATTTTTCACCTATTTTATGGTATCATACTACGTGGTTTAAATTAAGTTTAATTATATTAAGGAGAAATAATATGGAAAGAACCAAAAGATTGTTGTCATTGCTAATTTCACTTGTGTTAGTGTTGCTAACCGTGGCAATTATGACAGCTTGTGGTGATGAAGAGGAAAATCCTGCACCGGGTAACTCATCTACACCACCGACTTCATCAAGCAGTGATAGTGGCAATAACGACAACCAAGACAAACCTGACGATGGAGAGAATAAGCCAGGAGACAGTGAAGGCAAGAAATTAAGCTATACAGTTAAAATCACTGACAAAAACACAGGCAAGCCTATTCAGGGAGTTAGCGTATTCTTGCAGGAAGAGGCAAGCATGACAGCCACTATGTACGCAAGAGGCACAACTGACGAAAATGGCATTGTAGTTTTAAATGCTGAGCCAAAGTATGCAAAGTATGTGTATGTTGAAGGCTTCCCAAAGGGATATGTTTACGAAAATTTCTATGCGCTTGGTGCAACAGGCGTTGAAATCAAGGTAGGCACTCAAATTATTGAAAATGAGGGTAACTTTGACGGCAAAACACTCGCTTTAGGCGACGTAATGTACGACTTTACCTTAAATACATTCTCATATGACAAGGAAACAGGAGAATTCGTTTCTAAGGAAATTAAGCTATCTGAGCTTTTGAAAAATGGCAAAAAGGCTGTTATGCTTAACTTCTGGTACACAACCTGTACTTATTGTATTGAAGAGTTCCCATACATTCAACAGGCATATGAGCAATATGGTGAGGATTTAGAGATTATTGCCATTAATGCTTATGGTGATACAGAGGATGATTGTAAGGACTTCTTAGAGACCTTTGCACAGGGTGGCTACTATACAGAGGAGTCATGCCCATTAACCTTCCCGTTTGCACTTGATGCACTTGGAATTCAAGATGCATTTGGCTTTACAGTTAACCCATGCTCCGTTATGATTGACCGTTATGGAGTTGTTTCTATGGTTCAAATCGGCGGCGTTTTAGGTCCAAGATACTTTACAAATGCCTTTGACCACTACGTAGCAGATGAATATGAGCAGGGCTTATATTCATCAATTTATGACCTAACACCTGTACTTAAGCCTGATGTTGAAATGTCAGACGAGAGCGAAATTAAGGATGCAACCGTTATAGGTGACATTGTTATTTCCTTCAGACCCGAGGATGGTGAGGACGGAGAATATGCTTGGCCATTTGTTGTAAAGGGCGAGGGCGATAACAAATATATTGAAACAACAAATATTGACATTGACGGCTCATATGCAATTCTTTACGCGGATGTTGAATTAAAGAAGGGTCAAGCAATTATGTTTGACTATTTCGTATCATCCGAAAGACTTAACGACGTTTTATTTGTAATCGTAAACGGTAAGGATATTTACACAATTTCCGGAAGACCGCTTGAGGATGATGAAGGAAACTTCTTAGAGAACCCTTGGCAGGCTTGCTGCCCTTGGGTAGCAGAGGAGGACGACATTTATGAGGTTGCCTTCTGCTATGTTAAGGATGAAAGTGACAAGGATGGTGATGACGTTGCTCGCCTTGATAACTTCAGAGTTGTGAGCGAGGATGAAATTGAGGTTGAAACCTACATTCCAAGATACGCCGCGCAAGGACTTAAGGATGATAACACATTCGAAAAGTATGTAAGCGTTGTATATAACGAAGAGGACGGCTACTACCATGTAGGCGAAAAGGACGGTCCGCTTCTTTTAGCAGGTCTTGTTGATGTTAACACACAATTTACCTTAAAAATGGAAGCAGAGGACAGATATACAGTAGTAATAAAGCTTACTAAAGATGAAGAGTTCATCGTAAATGGCGAGGACAAATACACTCCTTTCATTATGTATTGTAACTATGCATCTAACGCACAGCCTCATGGCTACTGCCCGGTAACAGAGGAATTAAGAGGCTACCTTGAAGAGTTTGTAAAGCAAAACGACTTTGTTGTAGATGAAAATTCATGGCTCCAGCTTTGTGCGTACTATGATTCCTATGGTACAGATAAGGAGCTTGAGGACCCAATCAAGGGACTTTCAACCTTCTCAGCATACGATGCTATTGTAACAGAAGAGGGTGAAGAGGGCTTTAAGAATGTAGTAACCTACACACAAATTCTTATGCCAAGAGGCAAGTTCTTTAAGTTTGTTCCTACAAAGTCCGGTGTATATCGTATTACATCAAAATCTGCACAAGAGGTTGATGGTTGGATATTTGTAGGCAACCACAATCAATGGAACAACGAAAATAACGGTGACAGAATTCTTTATGACGATTCCACAATCGGCGAAAGATACTGTCCGGAATTGCTTATCGACCCGGATGGAGACGGTAAGTATGAAAGAGACTTGAAAAACTGTTCTATGATATCATACTTTGAAGAGGGTAAGGAATACTACATCGCTATCGGCTACTATGACGTATATGGTGCAGGCACATTCTCCTTTGATATTAAGTATGTAGGCGAGAAGTTTAACAAATTCGAGGAAGCATCTATCGGTGCATTCACATACGATTTGGAAACTATGGACACAATTACAGGTGGTATTGATGTTAAGCTTTGCGATGACGAAGATGACCCAAGATACGGCTACTACTGTCACTTGCTTCCAAACGGTGAGCTTGGCTCAATCCTATATGCAGATTTCCACTATACAACAAATATTTTCCCAACACAATCAATAGCTCAGCTGATTGAAAGCAATGGCTTTAATTTCGGATGGACCGCGACCGACCACGAGGCATATGTGTACTTTAAGAACTACTATGAAAAGGACGGTTACGAGGCACTTGAAAAGCTTTGGAAGGGCGACTTTGAGGCAAACTGGGAGCTTTATCAAATGGACGATATTATAAATGGCATCTATCACGGTAAGGGACCTGACCTAACAGAGGAAGCAAGAAAGTATCTTGATAAGATTGAGGACGGAACCGATGGTGTAAGTGATGAAATCATTTATCCTGAGCGTCAGGGCTGTGTGCCTGTTGATGCAAGACTTGCAGAATTACTCCAAGCATTAATGGATAAATTCTCATTTGCAGGAATTGACCACTCTTGGACAAAGCTTTGCTACTACTATAAGAGCTTAGAAGCTCCGGATAGTGTTGAAGAAAAGCTTGCAAAGCTTGAAGCAATGATAGAAAATGCTTATTCTTCTGCTGAAGATGTTCCGGCTGAAATAACCGCAATATGTGATGAGCTTGAGGCGTTATTGGAAAATTGGACAATTGAACAGGTTAAGAAAAATCTTATTGATGAAGCAATGAAAGCAATCTATGAGATTATCGAAACTGACGCACAGAAAAATGGCTAAATGTATATGCGGTAAGGTAAGCCCTTACCGCATATTGCTTACTAAACAAAATGGAGAATGCTATGAAAAATTTATTTAAAGCAATAGCAATTTTATGCTTAATATTGGGAGTTATATTTACAGTATGCTCCTGTGGTGAAGAAGAAACACCTGAGCCAACACCATCTAACCCTGAATCATCCACATCATCTTCTACCACCGATTCAAAGGTAGAGGACAATGAGGGTAGTGGCGATAAAGAACCCGAAATGGTTGATTACAAGGTAATGGTAGTTGATGCCTTTGGAAATAATATAAGCGCAGTTGTTGAAATGTTTATGAATGGCGAAAGCTTAGGCGAAATGCCAACAAGACAGGGCGTTGCTACCTTTAAGCAGGAAAAGGGAGATTATACCTTTGAAATTGAGCCGTTACAGGGCGAGTATTACTATGATGTAAACGAGTGTGTATTAAGTAGTGATGTAACAGAAAAAACAATTTCACTTTATGCCTATGCAGATAGCTCAAATAAGCAAGAAATATGGGTGTACGACGAAACAATTGAGGATCATGTTCCTTACGAAGCAGTCAGCATTTCAGAGGGGGGAGTGTATGTAAATATAGACCGTCCGGAATTTACATATTTCATTTTTACCCCAACACGTGGCGGTATTTACAGATTTAGCTGTGTTTCCGAAAAGAAGGTAACCTTTGGCTATTACGGCTCACCGCATAATGTTTTAAAGGATTGTCCGATAGACGTTGGCGAGGACGCATCCTTTGAAATTGAAATTAAGGACGGTAGTGTAGCTATTGGAAATCAAGGAGGTACATCACAGTTTGTTTTAGGCGTTCGCACCTTTGCTACTAAGAACTGCGTCATTAAAATTGAACGTATTGGAAATGCAACGGTTGAAATGCCATGGACAGATGTTCACGCAAATAAAAATGAAACCAAAAAGGACAACTACCTAAATAGCGAATTTGTAGATTTTGATGTTACCAATCCTGATTTAAAGGTTGTATTTAATGAAAATGATGGCTATTACCATCTTAATACAGCTGACGGGCCACTTGTTTATATAAGAATTTCAACAGCTGTTATTAAAGGAATAATCGTTGAGGGCGACGCACAGTACACAGAGTATAAGTATTTGGCACCGTTTACAGTAATGTGTGAAACCGGCAGACTTGGAAAATTATACTATGACGATAACGGAAAGATAATTTTAAAGGAATGCTATAACGAAATGTTTAAGGAATATGCTGAGCTTTGTGGAACAAAGGGTGTATATCCTTTAAATAAGCAGCTTGAAGAGGCAATTAAGAATATAGGTGATCATGAGGGTTGGTTTGACCTTGATAGTGAAACGAACCTTTGCTTTAAGGATGATACTTCAAATGTTGTTATAGAAAATGCTTGGCTGTTTGCTTGCTGTTATGAAAACAAGCAGGCTATTGGCACTACCGAAAAGCCTGCACCAATCACCCCAAGCGCACAAGACAGTATTGCAACCGAGGCAATTTTTGTAACAAAGGGCGAGGAGGTAACCCTAAGAACCCTTACAAAGGCAAAATTAACAGTTAAAAACCCGGAAGGTGTTAAGATTATTGCAAACGACGGTACAGAGTATACGGTTGACACAGAAACCGGTAAGCTTGAAGTAATAATCAAGGCAGAGCAAAACTTTGTAATTGTTTACGAGGGTGACGAGGAGCAAACAGATGTTCGCTTTACCTTTGTTGAGCATTTTGAATAAGAATAAAAATATTGCGGAAAAGTCCTTCCGCAATATTTTTTTAGTGTGAACGTATTGCAATACAGCTAAATAAATGTTATAATATATACGTATAATTGTGTGGCTTGAAAAACGATTTTAATAAATGCTTACAGCCATTCAAATTTTAGGAGGAATTTATGAAAAATTTAAAAAGAATTGCACTAATAATAGCTGCTACTCTTGCAATTATTAGTATGGTTGTGCTAATGTCAGCTTGTGGTGAGGACGAAAATGAGCCAACTCCACCTACATCATCAAGCAGTACATCAGGTACAACAGATAATTCAAAGCCTGATGATTCATCAAAGCCTGACGAAAAGGACGAGTTAGAGGAAAATCCTAACCTTGTAAGAGTAAATGTTGTTGATGAAAAGGGCAAGCCTGTAAACGGCGCAACTGTTCAAATTTGCCAAGGTGAGCTATGCTTTGCAAAGCCAATTAAAACAGGCGCTGACGGTAAGGGTACAAGAGAATATACACTTGACGGTACAGCCCTTAAGGCAAAGGTACTTAAGATTGACGGTATGACAGACTATCTTACCCCGGGCGAGCTTGGTTATATCTATTTTGATGCAGGCTCACGTGAAATTACAATTAAAATCAAAAAGGTAACCGTAAATGTATTTGACACAGACGGTAAGGCAGTTGAGGGTGCTGTTGTTCAGCTATCTCAGGGCGAGCATATCTTAGGTGCAAATACAGAGCTTGTTACTGATGCTGATGGTGTAGCATCCGGCTTTGTTGCTTTAAGTGGTGAGGAAATTTTTGCTAAGGTTACCGAAATTCTAAGTGGTGGCAGCTATGAGCTTGAGGATGAAAGCTATGGCTTTGGTATTGGCACTTATGACGGTACAGTAACAGTAAAAAAGCTTTTAGCTTATGTAGTTAAAATCTCCACAATGCTTGGGGAAAATCTCTCAGACGTAAAGGTTCAGCTTTTCGACTCCAAAAACAGAATGAGAAAGACCCTAACAACTGACGAAAACGGTGTTGCAAGATTTGAAAATGTTGACCCTGATGATTACTATGTAAAGGTTACAACTAACGACCCAAGATATGTCATAATTACAGAAAATACCGATGGTAAATATTATTTCAAAGAAGGCTCAACCACACTTAATTTAGATGCAGTGGTTGTAACGGATATTACATATACAATAACTGTATCAAACGCTCTTGCAGGTCAAACCGTAAAGCTTTACAACTATGATAGTGAGCTTGTTGCATTTGGCAAAACTGATGAAAACGGTGTTGCAAGCATTGTAGCTCCTTATGGCGAATATATCGCAGTTCTTGATAGTGAATATTTTGCAGAATATATAGAGCTTTCAGGTGAAAAGCTAAGTGGCGAAATTACAGTAACTAATGAAATTGCCGGCTCAACTGAATACTGGCCAAAATATATTTTTGACACAGAAAATTTAAGCTTTGAAGCAAATAGCGAATACGTTTGGTATGAGATTGTTAACTATCAGGGCAAGCTTGTTGTTATTGAAAAAATTTCAGGTGATTACGCTTATGGCTATAACTTTACAGGTTATCTCGGCACTGATTTTGAAACAATTGTTCTTGAAGAAACGGGACTTTTCAATATAGGTCCATATCAAAATAGCGCAGAGCTTACAGTAACAGTTAAGGTGCCCGGTACACATTCAAGCCCAATTGATATTACAGAAAATTCAAGCGTTGATGTATCAATTAAGGAAAATCACACCACATACTATACCTATACAGCTTTAGAAAATGGTGTTTTAAAAATAACAGTTGACAAAAATGTTATAATCTCCTTTGAGGGCGTAGGTCAAGGACTTAAATATGATGACCAAGACAAGGTAACATATATTTACCCACTATGTAAGGATGAGAGCGTTATAATAGGCGTTAGCTCCTATGATGAGGACACAAATTCATCAGTAGCTCTTGATACAACCTTAAATGTAGCATATGGCAAGGAAAATAAGAGCTACACAGTAAAGGTTCTTAAAGAGGGTGAATTATCCGAGGGTACAGTTGTAATTCTTTACACAAAGGTAAATGGCGAATTAACCGAGATTGCAAGAGGCACAACTAACGCAAACGGCGAATACGTGTTTGAAAGCATAGACTATGCAAGCAACTATGTAGTAAAGGTTGAATATCCGGAGGGATATACTTCCGTATATGAAGAGGTTGAATTTGGCACAGAGCTTAATGCAAATGTGTATATGACAACAATTAAAACAGGTAGCGTTGACCTTCCATTTGATTTTGATACAATAGGTGGCGAGGAAAGCACAACCGTTAACGCAGGCTCTACTGTTTGGTACACAGTTAATGTTCGTCCAAGCAATGATGGAACAAAGTTTACACTTACAGTAAATAGTGCAAGCGTTGTAATTAAGGTATATTACACCGACACAAATGATGATGGCATAATTGATGAAAATGACACACCGGTAGGCACATCAACAGTTGTTGACGGAAAGACAGTATACACCTTTAATTCAAATGACAGAGTATATAAAATCGCAGTTTCTACTACAAATAGCGAGGCAGAGGATGTTACATTAACCTATGCGTCTAAGTCAACTCAAGAGGGTGAAACAGTAGATAATGCTATTGAAATCACAGAGGCTGGTGAATACAAGGCAAGCCTTAATAATTCTTGCCTATATTACAGATACACAGGCGAGGCTGCAACTCTTACAGTAACAGTTACAAGCGATAACGGAACTCTTAAAACAGTAACGCTTTCCATAGACGCTGACCCTGTTATAGAAGCGGTGGACGGTAACACCTTTACCGTTGAAACAGAGGGCAACTGGATTTACTTTGCAATTGAATCCAGCGCACAAGCAGAGGTTACCTTCACAGTAACAGTTGAATAATAGCAAAGGAGCTGACTTTTGAGTCAGCTCCTTTATTAAAAAGGACTTTCAAAACGAAAGCCCTTTTTTGTTTAATTCTTTGCTAATTCCGTGTCAATTATGTCTTTGAGTGAATTATAGTTCATTGATGCCTTAATTGAAGCAATAATTACACCGTTTCCATCAAGAATAATTGTAATCGGGTAGGAATCTCCACCGCCGAGCATCTTAAAGTAGGTTTCATCAGCAAACTCATCGTTTTCGTCTAAGGAGGTGTCCTTAACAAAAATCATATCTGAGTCCTTATAATGTGTATTTACATAATCAGAAGCGGTATTGAAATCTCTGTGTGTATGTACAGCAACAACTGTTACCGTGTCCTTATATTCTGTTGCAATAGTGTCAAAGTATGGTAATTCCTCAATACATCCGCCACACCAAGTGCCCCAGAAGTTAATAACTGTAATTTTACCCTTGTTGTTAGCAGGATTAAAGGTAGTGCCTGTTTTTCCGTTTTCATCAAAAACTTCCATTTCATAGCCATAACAGGTGTTACCAACCTTGTTGCCAAGCTCTGGAGCATTGTCATCAATTGGTGGCTGGTCTGGTGTAGGTGGAAGCTGTGGCTCGCTCACCTTGTTAATAACATTGTAGTAAATCAGCGCAAAGGCTAATAGTCCTATCATCAATGCAGAAACAACGATTTTTAGAACCTTGTTGCGCTTTTTGATTTTTTCGTTACGCGCCAAAAATTCCTCTCTTTGCTTATTAGCAAGGAAAACGTCATTTTCAGAGCTGTTTTCATCAATAACAATAGGATTTTCAATTTCATTTGGTGGCAAAATAAATTTAGAGCCCTTCCAAGAAATTGCATTAGTTGGACAAACCTCAATACATTCACCACAGTTAATACATTCGTGGTCGTTAACGTGACGAATGTCAACCTTACATTTGCTAACACAAAGTCCACAATCGGTACACTTGTTCTTTTCAAGCTTAATGCCAAATACACTAAAGTGATTGAAAAGACCGTAAATAGCACCAAGTGGGCAAAGGAAACGACAGAATAATCTGAAGATAAATATAGAGCCAACAACAATGCTTACAAGTAAAAGGAATTTCCAAGTAAACAAAGGACCAAGACGAGCAAGCTCACTTTCATTTACCTTGTTTGAAAGAAGTCCTAAAGCGCCCTCAAGCGTGCCTGCCGGACATATGTACTTACAAAATGCAGGAATTGCTCTGTCCTTGAATGCATAAAGCACAGGAACAATAACTACAAAAAACACTAAAATGACATATTTTAAGTAAGATAAAATCTTAGTAACCTTATTTTTCTTTAGCTTTGGCGTTTTAATCTTGTATAAAAGCTCTTGAATAAGTCCAAAGGGACAAAGAAAGCCACAAATAAAGCGACCAAAAAGCAAGCCATAAAGTAAAAGAATACCAATAACATAAAAAGGTACGGTTTTTTGACTGGCACCTAAGGCATTTTGCAAAGCCCCTAAGGGACAAGCACCAACAGCACCGGGACAGGAATAGCAGTTAATACCCGGGGCGCATATATTCTTTGTTGGACCCTTGTAAATTTTTCCGTTAAAGAAGCCCTGTAAATTTGCATTAAACAAAAGAGCAGCATAAAGCTGAATCAGCTTTCTCTTAGAAGGGAGAAGGCTTTTTAATTTACTAAATACTTTTTTCATAATCAACCCATCCCTATACATTCAGTACAAATATTAATTGCCTTTGTAAGCACATCGCCCATGCCACCGTTTAAAACGCCTAAAACGATAAATGTAATTGCAAGACAAGCAACAACCAACTTTATAATAATGCCTAAAACCTTATGCCATTTCTTAGGTGAGGAGGCATTCCTGTAGCTTTGCATCATGTTTTGTGAAAGCTTAGTAAATGTGCCAAGCTGGGTATTTTCAGCCACTCCCTCGTTAATTTTAGCATTTTTAAGCTCGCTTTTAACAATTTCAAGCTCCTTTTTAATGCTAAACTTACATACATAAGCAGTAACTATCAAATATACAACAGGGACAATGAAATATCTGAGAATAGAAAGACATCCCTTTATCATTTCACCGTTAATATCAGTCTTTGATGCATCAAAGCTATTAAGCACAGAAACGAATGAAACAACAGACGCAGTCACAACCAATAAAATGCTAATTACAACCATAACTAAACGTAAAATGCGTTGCTTTTCTATTTTTGCACATCCGTCCCTGCTAACCTTATTAAGACGTGAGCTTAAGTTGTGTAAAACCAAGGCATCATTAACCTTGCCCTTGGTTTTTTTCTCCAACGGAGAAACAATACTTAAAACAGCACCAAGCACTACAAAGCAAATAAGCACATAAACAAAAACTGCTATTTTTGAAAAATGCTCACTAACGCTTTCTCTTGTAAATGGAGAGGGACCGGTTTTGTAAATGTCAACGCACATAACAATAAACAAAACGCCAACAACACACAAAAGAATGCTTATGATAATGCCATAAATCAAATTAATCTTTTTTAATGTTTTTTCTGACATACTAAAATCCTTTCAAAGAATATTCCTATTAATTTTAACATAAAAATAATAAAATGTCAATAACAAGGAAATCTGTGGCTGAAAAAAGTGAAAAAATATGAAAAAACAGACACAGGGTAGGTTGAATTTGTAAAAATTAAGCTTTTACTATTACCAATTTGACAAAAAAGAAACAAAAAGTAAATTTCTTGTCACAAAAAAGTAACAAAATAAATTTTAGTGCTGAAATCGGCAATTTTATGCAAAAGCCTAAAATGTTCAAAAGCCTATTAAATACTAAGACTTACGGCACTTTTTCACTTTATCGTAGTAAATCAAAAGCAAGGTAAAATAATGAAGCTTTTCACCCTATATTATATATAAGTTATAAAAAAGCCTTGCATTTTATCGCCTTATATGTTAAAATTAATCACGTATGTAATGTTTTATATTTTATACACGCAATAATATAAGAAAGGCGAAACGAAATGAAAAGAAACGGAATCGTAAGATTAGCAGTTGCAACGGTGTCAGTATTACTGCTAATCGCCATGATGCTCTCTATTTGTACATCGGCTCTCGGTGTGTCCTCATCTGCGCCAACGTACATTAATGAGTATAATGGAAATCTGAAAACAAACATCGAACAATTTTTTAACAACAAGGTGGTACAAAAGCTACCAAGCACTGTTAAAAACACAGATACTATATCTGTAATTGTCGATCTTGACTTGCCGGCCATTATGGACGCATATGACTGGACAGGTTCTAATTTAACAATGGCTGAGTATGCTTCAACAAATGAAGCTAAGGCACTTATGAGTGAGGCTTTAAAGGAGAAGACAAATATTCTTAAAAAGCTTGACGAAAAGGGAGTTAAATATACTCAAGGTGCTAACTACTCAACAATCTTTAGCGGCTTTGAAATTTTAATTCAAGCCTGTGACTTTGATGTAGCCTGTGATGCAATCGGCACAAAGGCAACAATAATGGTTGGCGAGGTTTATAAGCCTGCTGACTCAAAGCTTGTAGAAAATGACGTTAACTTCTACGAGGACACAGGTATTTTTAATAGCGCTGACTTTAAATATCAAGGTCAGGGTATGGTAGTAGCAGTTCTTGACACGGGTCTTGACTACACACATACAGCATTTCTTGATAGTAACTTTACAGCAGATAGAGCAAAGCTTGGCTTAACAAAGAAAATGGTTGCCGACCTTTTACTCGCTAAGGACACTCGTGCTGAATTCTATATGCAGGGTGTTACTGCTGATGACCTATATGTCAGTGACAAGGTTCCGTTTGCGTTTGACTATGCTGATGGTGATGCTGACGTTTATTCCTTGCACAACAACCACGGTACACACGTATCAGGTGTTATTGCAGGTAAGGATAGCGTTATTACGGGTGTAGCACCACAGGCGCAAATCGTTTCAATGAAAACCTTCTCCGACGTTGAGGAATCTGCACGCACATCTTGGATTCTTTCTGCCCTTGAGGACTGTGTGCTTTTAGGCGTTGATGTTATTAACATGTCACTTGGTACAGCCTGTGGCTTCAGCCGTGAAAGCGATAGGGAAGCAATCAATGGTAACGTATATCAAAAGATAAGAGATGCAGGGATTAGCTTAGTTGTTGCAGCATCAAACAGCTACAACTCAGCATATGGCTCTGATAAGAATGGTAACTTGGGTCTTACATCTAACCCTGATACATCAACAGTAGGCTCACCTTCCACATACGAGGGCGCTATGTCTGTTGCATCTATTGATGGTAAAAAGACTCCTTACATTCTATATAATGACGCAATTATTTACTTCATCGAGGCAACAAACGCATCAAGCAAGGAAAAGGACTTCTTTGCTGAGGTATTAAAGGACAAAATACCGGAGGACTCAAACGAGGCTATTGAGCTTGAATACGTAGTTGTTCCCGGTGCCGGCCGTCCCGCAGACTACCGTGGTTTAGACGTAAACGGCAAAATTGCATTAGTACGCCGTGGCTCCACAACCTTCGAGGAAAAGGCACAGGCAGCACAAAAGGCAGGAGCTTCCGCTATCATCATTTATAACAACGTGTCCGGTGATATCAAAATGAACGCAGGTACAATCACAATTCCTATCTGTTCAATTTCACAGGACGATGGTGAATTATTAGCTGCAAGCGCAACCGGTAAAATTAAAATCAGCCGTGCGCAAACATCCGGTCCTTTCATTTCAGACTTCTCATCCTGGGGTCCTGCTCCTGACTTAAGCATTAAGCCGGAAATTACAGCACACGGTGGTAACATCCTTTCTGCTGTAACAGGTGGTGACTATGACCGTTTGTCCGGTACATCAATGGCATGTCCTAATATGTCCGGTGTAATTGCACTTTTACGTCAATACGTAACAAATGAATACGACAGTATAAAGAATATGCCCGAGGGCGCTGAAAAGTCCAAGGCAACAAATGCACTTGTTAACTGCCTCTTAATGTCAACTGCTGATATTATGAGAAACAAGAGCGACCTACCATATGCTGTAAGAAAGCAGGGCGCAGGTCTTGCAAACCTTGTAAAGGCATCAACAACCACAGCTTACATCCAAACCTATGATAGAAACGACGGCTCCGTTATGGACAAGGCAAAAATTGAGCTTGGTGATGATATAGAAAAAACAGGTGTTTACACACTTAAGTTCGCAATCAATAACTTTGGCACAACAGCTCTTACATATGACCTGACAGCTCAGGTATTAACCGAGGGTGTTAGTGAAACAGAAACAGTTCGTGGCGAAACAACCGTAACTGAAGAGGGCTATATCTTAAATGGTGCTAAATTCGAGGTAATTAAGGTTACAAATGGTACAAATAACGGCAACTCCGTAAGTGTAAACGGTGGCAATGTTGCAGTTGTAGAGGCTAAGATAACTCTTTCCGATGCAGATAAGAAGTATCTTGACGAGTCCTTTGAAAATGGTATGTACGTTGAGGGCTTTGTATGCTTAAAGGCTACAAGCGGTACAACAATTGACCTAAGCGTTCCATTCCTTGCATTCTATGGTGACTGGACAAAATCACCTATGTTTGACACAGATTACTTTGAAACAAATAAGGATGAGCTTGATGATGGTATTTCACAGGACGATAAGGTAATGGCTGATGCTTATGCTACACGTCCAATCGGTGGTCTTTACTCCGACTACGTAAGCTATCTTGGCTCATACTACTTCCAGCAAAATCCAAATGATAAGGTTATTGCTGCAAGCAGAGATTTTATTGCACTTTCTTATGCTGATGAAACAGTTCACTCCTTCCGTTTCGTTTGGGCAGGTATTTTAAGAAATGCTGCTAAGATTGTAGTAACAATCACAAACGATGCAACAGGCGAGGTTATATTTGAAACTGTAGATTACGACATTCGTAAATCCTATGGTGACGGTGGTTCAATCTACCCGGCAAATATCGATGTTGAATTTGATACACAGGACTTTGACTTGCCAAACAATGCACAATTAAGCGTTAAGCTTGAGGGCTACCTTGATTATGATAACGACGGCAAGGAAACAAACCTTAAAAACACATTCGAGTTCCCAATCGTAATTGACTATCAAGCTCCAACCGTTACAGATTGTGAGTTCTACACAGAATACGATAAGGACCTAAAGAAGAATAGACTATTTGCAAGAGTTGGTGTTTACGATAACCATTACGCAATGGCACTTAACTTCGGTTATGTAAGAGAAGCAACAGATGAAGAGTACCAAAAGGACGGCTACAAGCACTTAATGGAATCCTTTGAAAGCTACTTAACACCTGTATATTCAACCTTTAATAATACAACATACGTTGAATACGAGCTTACAGATTATATCTACACACTTAAGGAAAAATCCAAAAATCCAAACTCATTTGTTGTAACCTGTTATGACTATGCGCTTAATATGACAACCTATGAAATCGGCTTGCCGGATGAATACGTTGACTTCTACTTTGAGGAATCAAAGAACGAAACAAACTACCTAAGTGTAAACCAAGTATATCAGCTAAAGCCTCTCCTTTATCCAAATGCTGAAACAAATCCGGACGCAACAGATAATCCATGGGCTGAGCTTGTTACATTTAACTCCACAAGACCAAAGGTTGCAAAGATTGTAAACGACAAAATTGTTGCTCTTAGCCCGGGTGTTACCTACATTCAGGCAAAGGACGCAAATGGTCACGTGGCGCAATTCCACGTAACAGTATTAGGTAGTGAGGCAAAGGACAATCCGGTTCTTTCCCCATACTACAAGGAATATGATAAGCCGGTAGCTGACGAATTTGACGTAATAGGCTATAAGACCTTAAAGGCATTCTTCTATCTCAACAATGACGAAAGAGATATAGGCGCAACAAACGACCTAAAGCTATTTGAAGGTGGCTTTGACCTAAAGATGTTCCCATCTGAGTCAGTTGAATTGAGAACAAAATTCACACCGTATCTTGACTCAGCAAAAATAGCATACCAATCCAATAATACAAATATTGTAGAAATTGATGAAAATGGTGTTGTAACAGCTAAGGAAGAGGGCTATGCATCTGTAACAGTAAGAGTTCTCATTGACGGAGAAAGAACCTTCTTCTCAGAAACAATAAATGTTGAGGTTAAAAATCCTTGGATAAGAACAGGTCCATCACTTACCCACTACTTTGGTAATGGTGGAGTAGTAACAATCCCATCTAACCTAAATCTTACAGAGGTTGGCGCTTACTCATTCTCAAACTTCGACTATGTAGAGAAGGATGAAAATGATGAAATCTCCGAGGAAGACCCAAATCTTACAAAGCAACAATTCCTTGGTGAAAATACAATAACAAAGGTAATCATTCCTATTGGTATTGAAAAAATCGGTCCATATGCATTTGCAGGACTAACAGCCCTTGAGGAGGTTGTAATTCCATATACACTTGAGGCAATTGAATATGGCGCGTTCTTAGGCTGTAAGAACTTAAGAACAATATCCTACATGGATGAAAAAGGAAATGTAATACCTTCCGTTGGCTTAAAGAATGTTAAGCTTATCAATATGGGCGCATTCCAAGGCTGTAACTTAAGAGGCGAGCTTGTTCTTGACAATGCACGTGCAATAGGTGACTATGCATTTGCAGACAATCAAACTCTTTCCTCAGTAGTAATTCCAAAAACACTTCAGTCCATTGGTGGATATGCATTCTTTGGAAACAAGTCACTTACAAACGTAACAGTTCACGCTGAGCTTGTTAAGTACGGTCCATATGTATTTGCAGGCTGTTCAAAGCTAAGCTCAATGACAACACTCAATAGTGATGATGAGCCAATAGGCACAATTAACACAGCAGTAATTCCACAGGGCGCATTCTATGGCTGTGAAAGACTTACAAGCGTAACCGTTGGTAAGGACGTAAACGTAATTGGTGAGTACGCATTTGCAAACTCCGGCGTTAAGAGATTTATTGTAGCTGAGGGTAGCTTAGCATTTAAGCCACAAAACCAAGCTTACATTTTATCAAACGATGGCTCTGAGCTTGTTGTAGTAGCTCCAACTGTTGAAGGCAAGTTCGAGTTAAGTGGAGTTACCTCAGTTGGCATAGGCGCATTTGCTGAAAACAGAAAGCTTACAGAAATTAAGCTACCAAATGTTACTAAGGTTGGTAAATACGCATTTGCTGAATGTAGCAGGCTTCAAACCATTACCCTTGGTAAGCTTACAGTAATTGATGAGTACTCCTTCTTTGGCACACCAATTAAGACACACCCATCATTTGAAAATGTTACATATATCGCTCCATACGCATTCTCAAATACAAGTCTTGAAAGCGTTGTAATTCCAAATGGCGTAACCGTTGGAGAGGGCGCATTCTGTGAGTGCGATAAGCTTGCAAGCGTAGTTATTGGCGATAACGTAGTGCTTGAAATGGGTGCATTTATGTACAACAACAGAATCGGTGGCAGATGGCAGCTATTATACTATGTAAAGAATAATCAGCGTCATTACTACTATGATTATATTTCACCACTTAAGTCACTTACAATTGGTGACAATGCTGTAATCGGTGAATCTGCATTTATGGGTGCTTCAGACTTAGAGTCTGTAACCCTTGGCGAAAACATTGTAATTGGCGACCAAGCCTTCTATAATGCTTGCTCACTTAAAGTCATTCTTGATAAAAACGGTAACAACGTTGGCTTTAAGAATGTTGTATCAATTGGCGAGCGCGCATTTACAGGTGATGAGCAATTTGTATTTACAAACTCATTTACAAGCTTCGATGAGGCAAACCAAATGATAGTTGATGGTGCTTATGTATATCACTACTATGGTGCTGCATTTGAGGAAATTGATTTAACTAATGTTGAAACAATAGGAATGGGCGCATTTGCATACTGTACACAGCTTGTAAGCCTTAATGTAGGCGCACACAAGGATATTCCTGAGCTTGCATTCTACGGCTGTGAAAAGCTTGAAAGCGTTAACCTTGAAAATGTAGAAACAATTGGCAACAATGCCTTTGCAAATGCTACATCACTAAAAGAGGTTAATTTGTCAAGCGCAACAAGCGTTGGCGAATACGCATTTGCATTAAGTGGACTTGTAGAGGTTACGCTTAACGAAAACGGCACAGACCTTGGCATGGG
Source organism: Clostridia bacterium (assembly GCA_017621085.1). Lineage (GTDB taxonomy): Bacteria > Bacillota > Clostridia > Oscillospirales > CAG-272 > RGIG2000. Next base: position 45,351 of record JAGATW010000119.1, read on the forward strand.
CGCATTTGCATACTGTGAGGACTTAAACAAGGTAAATAACCTTGGCGCTTCACGTAATATTGCATCATACGCATTTGCATATTCAGGACTTACAAGTGCTGATATTACAAATACTGAAACACTTGGTGACCACGTATTTATTAAGGAAGCCTTAACTCCATTTGAGGTAATATATGGTAAGAGCTTAAAGTCAGTTGGTGACAACCCGTTTGCTCTTTGCCAAGTTGCTCCATTTGTTGAAAGGACAGAATATGAGTTCAATGGCACAACCTACATAGTAGAGAATTACACCTTTGATATGACAGATACAGTAAAGGTTGTAAATGGCTCACTATATTCTTGGGTTGACTCAGGCTATGAGCTTGTTACATATGCAGGAAATGAGGGTAATGGTGTTGTAGCTGTTCTTGAAGGAACAGTAAGAGTAAGCTCTTATGCTTTTGCAGGCTCCGACGTTGTAACAGTACAGCTTCCACACTCACTAAACGCAGTAGGACACAAGGCATTCTTTGATTGTGATAGCCTTGAAACAGTAATCTTCAGAAGCTACAAGGCTCCTATTCTTGAGGAACAGCTTGACGTAGCATACTATAATTCATACGATAACATCCCAGGTAGCGGCACATTTAATGTTGAGCTTAACAATGGCGATGTTCTAATTAAGGAAGGCTTAGGAATAGTAGACTACTATATGTGGAACGTTCCCGCAGGACTTTACTATGATGTATTCTTTGGTGCAAACTTTATGAATAACATAGGCCACATAGACAGACAGCTTATTATGATAAGACCTTCAAATGGTCAAGGCTATGAAAACTTTGTTTATGACCAGTACTTTGAAAAGGTAATTGATGGTGCTATTTCAGCAACAGATGAAACCTTGGCAGCAATTGCAGCAATTGCAAAGCTTCCAAGAATAATCAAGCTAACAGACGAGCATCTTGTTGTAGCAGCCCGTGAGGCATATAACAAGATAGCTACAAGAGACCAACAGGCACTTGTAACAGATTATGCAACCTTAGTATCTGCTGAAAATAAAATTCAGCGTTTAAAGGATGAAGCATTAAATCCTGATATAACCCCACCTGATGATCCAAACACACCAAATGATAACCCAATTGACCCTGTAACTCCTGACAAGGATAGATCCACGGTTGGTTATGTTATAGCAATTGTAGTATTGGCAGTAATGCTTGTTGGTGGTGCTGTAGCTGTGGTAATAGTAATGATAAAAATGAAAAAGCGCTACGATAGACCCCTTATGTAATTAAGTAAAAGTAATAAAAGGATGCAATTAAAGAAATGAACAAGAGAATAAGAGTAATTTTATTAGTAGCTATTGCATTAATTACTGTATTGCTTGTTACATCCTGTGATGATTCCCCGTATGGCAAGTATGATAACTCCGGCTACGGTGTCAGTGTTAAATACGATGCCAACGGTGGAACGTTTACAGCAGGAACATCAGTAATAGTAGATACATACAACCTACAAAGCTTGCCTTTAAAGGATGGAAAAAGGATTGCCAAGCTTATGACCCCGGATGATGAGGGAAGAGGCTCAGGTAACTCCTTTATTCCAAGTAAAACAGGCTACATCTTTGTTGGCTGGTATGCAGAATGTAATAGAGTTGAAAGTCCAAATGGCGAGATAACATTTGAATATTCAAAAATGTGGGACTTTAAAAATGATCGCTTAGAGCTTGACCCAAATAAGGAATACACAGCATCCGAGCCGGAGCTAACACTTTATGCTGCGTGGATTCCCGAGTTCAAGTTTGAATTTTATTCAATTGATGACCCCGATACTCTTTTAAAGGAATATAAGGTAGCTCCTTATACAAAAATTAATGTTCCGGCATGGGACAAAAAGAGCAGCAAGGGTGCAATTAAAATGTATCAATTCCCTGAAATTAGCGGAAAAACCTTTGAGGCTGTATATGCAGACCCGGATGGAACCGTTAAGCTAACAGGTGATACAATTTTGCACCACGGACAATTGAATTATGATAATGCAACAGCAACCGACCCTGTAATGAAGCTTTACATTGATACAATAGATGGTGAATGGTATCACATATTCACCGCTAACCAGCTAAAGAACATTTCCTTAAATGGCAATTATGTAATTGAAAACGACATTGACCTTGAAAATGTTACAAGAAACTGGGCAAGCTACCTAACCTATGGTAAGTTTACAGGTAAGCTTATCGGTAAGGCACAGGAAAATGGCGAGGCTGTAAAGCTAAAGAACATTAATTTCTATCAGGCAACAATTGGTGCTGACAAATATACAACAGGCTTATTCGGTCAGTTAACCTCTGAGGCAGTAATAGAAAATATTGCTTTTGAAAACGTAACTATGAATATGGACACAGGCGCTCCTATGAGAAAGGACGTAAGCTTCGGCTTGCTCTGTGGTACTATTGATTCGAATGCTACCTTAAATAATGTTACGGTAAACGGAACAATTAAGGTAAGCACAAAGTGCGTTTTCTCACCTGATACAGGCTCATATAGAACAGATGCAGGCTATTCAATCGGCTTGATTTGCGGAACAGGCACAACACACGATATTGACTATTCAGGCATAACAGTTGAAATAGTAAATGAAAGTGATGCACAAGTAATTGAATATGAGCTTGATGGTAATAGCTTAGTGCTTATCATTACCAAACAATAATTTTTGCTCAAAATTAAGTTTTAATATAAATAAGGAGAAACAACATGAAAAAGAGAATTCTTTCTTTGATACTCTGCATTGCAATGTGTATGAGCCTTGTTGGAATTTTTGCAGGCTGTGGTGATAATGAAAACCCAGACCCTAACAATCCAAATAACGGACAGCAAAACGCAGGCTTGCCGGCAAACAAGGACGCACTTGTAATCATGTCAGAGGAGCTTGATGGATTGTTCAACCCATTCTATTCAACCTCCGGTGCTGACAGTACAATTGTATCAATGACACAAATTGGTATGCTTACATCTAAGTATGTAAACGGTGAGGTTGAGGTTGCCTTTGGCGAAAACGAGGCAGTTGTAGCAAAGGACTACATGTCAAAGTATGACGAAGCAACAGAAACAACAACATATACCTTCGTTTTAAAGAACGGTATTAAGTATTCAGACGGCGCACCTCTTACAATGGAGGACGTGCTTTTCAACCTTTATGTTTATCTTGACCCTGTATATGCAGGCTCAGCAACACTTTATTCAACAAAAATTCAGGGCTTAACCGAGTATAGAACTCAGGAGCAAAACTCTGACACAGGCGTTGATGCTGACAGTCAGCTCTCTGACTTGGCAAGCGCAAGCGCTATGAACCGTGTAAACGAGCTTGTTAACCTTTTCAAGAACGTTGGTAAGACACAACAGGATGGCGTATATGATGCAGACATCCAAACAATGACAGATGCTATCAACGCACTTTCCGAAAGCCAAATCAGTGCAGGTTATAAGGAGGCAGTTTCCCACGAGCCAAGCTCCATTTCTCACGAGGATTGGAAAAAACAGCTCCTTAAGGACTACAAGACAATTTGCGACCTTTATAAGGAAGAGCTTCAATCTGCATATAACACAGCAAAAGAGGCTTATACAGAATCTCCATACAAGGAGCATGATGAGTTTAAGGACCAGCTCTTCTGCTTTATGGCTTCACAGGGCTATGTAGAAATTACATACGTTAAGGTTAACGGAAAAGACGACAAGAGCCAAATCGAAAGCGTAAGAGCACTTTACGGTGCGCATATAGATACAATGGAGGAGGCTATTGATTATGCTTATAATGATACAATCGCAAGCTCACTTCCGGCTGTATTTGCATACACAAGCTCTGCTCAAAAGGTAATTAATGAGTACGTTTCCAATGCAAAGGACGTAATCCTTCGTGGTAAGGTACAAGCAGACGGCTCACTTAAGTTTAGTAGCATCTCCGGTATTGTTTCCCTTGGTCACACAGAAGGCAAGAAGGGCACAACAATTGAGGTTAACGGTACAACCTACACAATCGCATCAGCTCACAATGCTGACGGTACAGTAGTAAATAAGGACGAGTACGACGTTCTTCAAATCACAATTGACGGTATTGACCCTAAGGCTGTATGGAACTTTGCATTTGCAGTAGCTCCACAGCACTACTACGGTAAGGGCTCAAGCGTTGGCGTAGATATTGAAAACAACAAGTTCGGCGTTGAATGGGGCTCATTCGAGTTTATGAAGGAAATCATTCAATCTCCACTTAACATTAAGGTTCCTATGGGTGCAGGTGCTTATAAGGCAACAGACCGTTCCGACAATGATAATCCTGCAGGAAACGCATTCTACAACAGTAACGTAGTATATTTCAAGGCTAACACATACTTTGATACAGTTGGTGAAGGCATTGAAAACGCAAAAATTCCAAAGGTTCGTTATCAGGTAGTAAGTGCATCTAACGCACTTCCAATGCTTGAAAGTGGCTCTATCCACTACGCAACACCTCAATTAACAGATGCCAACTTTGCAAAGATTGAAGCTCTTGACAAAATCGGTGCAAACTACATTCTTAATGACCAGCTCGGTTACGGTTATATCGGTGTTAACGCATCTAAGGTAACAGACATTAACCTACGTAAGGCAATTATGTGCGCAATGAACACAGCATTAGCCCTTGACTACTATCGTCCGGGTACAGCAGAAAGAATTTTCTGGCCAATGTCAACAGTTAGCTGGGCATATCCAAAGGATGGCTCAGGCAAGCTTGATGAAAATAACGAGCGCGACTATCCATTGCCTGACTTTACTGAAGAGGACGCAACAATTCTTATTGAGGACTACATGCAAAGAGCTGGTGTTACAGCAGGCTCAAGCAAGCTTAAGTTCACATTTACAATTGCAGGCTCTAACCTTCAGGATCACCCAACCTATAAGACATTTAGAGACGCAGCAGCGCTTCTTAACAAATTAGGCTGGACAATTACAGTACAGGCTGATACACAGGCACTTACAAAGCTTTCAACAGGCTCACTTGAGGTTTGGGCAGCAGCTTGGGGCTCAACAATTGACCCGGATATGTATCAGGTATATCACAAGAACTCAACAGCTACAAGTACACTTGCTTGGGGTTACCCAACAATCAAGAGCTCAGGCTCAAAGGAAGAGCAGGATATCTTGAATGAGTTAAGCAAGGTAATTGAAGAGGCTCGTGAAACAGACGTAAGAGCAGACAGAGCAGAGCTTTACAGAGAGGCTATGGGATATGTTCTTGACCTTGCAATTGAGCTTCCTGTTTACCAACGTAGCGTAGTTTACGTATATAATGCAAACGTAATTGATGCATCCTCATTACCGGAAGCATCCAACCCATATTCATCACCACTTGATAGAATTTGGGAACTTGAATTTGCAAAATAATATAGGAGAACAAAGGACCTATGTTAAAGTACATTCTTAAAAGATTAGCATTATCAATACTAATACTCATTGGTGTATCATTGATAATATATTTCTTGATTCGTTTAATGCCTGTTGACTTTATTCAAGATAAAATCAACGCAATGAATCAGGGTGGTGCAACAGTGCCACAGGAAACAGTTGATAAGATGTACGAAATGTATGGACTTGAAGCAAATCCTACCTTCTTAGGTATCATTAAAGGTTATTTAACATGGCTAAAGGCACTATGCCGTTTCGATCTTGGAACAAGCTTCGTATACGGCATACCTGTAGCCGAGGTAATTGTTGACCATATGGGAGTTTCCTTTGCTGTTGCATTAATTGCAACTGTATTTGAATTTTTAATTGCAATCCCACTTGGTATAACAGCAGCAACACATCAGTATTCAATAAGAGACTATGTTGTTACAATCTTCGTAATGATAGGTATATCCCTTCCATCCTTCTTCTTTGGACAAATGTTGAAGGACTGGTTTGCAATAAAGCTGGACATTTTCCCTGTTTCGGGACTTGTAGACGCAAGTGGCTCTGCAACAGGACTTGCATTATTGCCTGACTACTTTATGCATATGTTCTTACCGGTATTGACCGTTGTAATCCTTTCAATAGGCGGTCGAATGAGAATGACAAGAACAAATATGCTTGAGGTTATGAACTCAGACTATATTCGTACAGCAAGAGCAAAGGGCTTGAAGGAAAGTAAGGTTATTTACAAGCACGCATTCCGTAACACACTTATTCCAATAGTAACAACCTTGGCAGCATTGTTGCCATCCTTGTTCTCAGGTGCTATCATCACCGAGCAGGTATTTGACTTGCCTGGTATCGGTAACGTAGCCCTTAAGGCAATGAACAAGGGCGATATTCCATTTATAATGGGCTACAATATGTTCTTAGCAATTTTGAGCGTAGTAGGCGTATTGTTATCAGACCTTATGTACGCAGTTGTTGACCCACGCGTAAAGCTTGAGTGATGAGGTGCGTGGAAATGACAAGAAATAATATAAAGGAGGAAAGATAAATGGCTAATTTAGAAGACAAAAATCAAATAGACCCAAGCGTTTCCTCCGAGGGTATAATTGAAAATAGTGACTTTGAGGAAGTAAATGCGGTAAAAAAAGAGGACGAGCCATTAGATAAAAATGTAAAGCTAATGTCCCCAACTCGTATGGTTTTACGTAGATTTTTCCGTTCAAAGCTCAGTATTGTTGGTCTTATAATGGTTGTTGGTCTTTTCGTATTCAGCTTCTTCGGTCCACTCGTTTATAACGAATGGGGTGAAACAGAGCTTGACGAAAGCGGTAAAACCATTTATACAACAACAGAAATTGAAATAACCGATGATAATGGCGAAAAATACACTATTTATCAAACAATTGAAAAAGAGGTTAAGGATAACTTCTTAGCTGCTCCATCAAGGGACCATATCTTAGGTACTGATAACGAGGGCTACGATATTTTTGTAAGACTTATGTATGGTGGTAGAATTTCCTTAACAGTTAGCTTTATCGCTGTATTTGTAATTACAATACTCGGCGTTGTTTTAGGTGGTGTAGCAGGCTACTTTGGTGGCGCAATTGACAATATTATAATGAGAATTTGTGATATTTTAATGTGCTTACCCGGTATTCCTATCTTGCTTATCATCAGTACTATTCTTGATGCCGCAGAGGTTGACGGAAAGTATCGTATTTATTTACTTATGATCTATCTTACCTTGTTCTCTTGGACAGGAACTGCGCGTCTTGTTAGAGGTCAAATTCTTTCCTTAAGAGAGCAGGAGTACATGGTAGCTGCTGAGGCTATGGGCTACTCCACAGGAAGAAAGATATTCAAGCACTTAGTACCAAACGTAATGCCACAGCTAATAGTTCAAATGAGCTTAAGCCTTGGTAGCATGATTTTGTATGAGGCAACCTTGTCCTACCTAAATCTTGGTGTAAAGCCACCATACGCAGCGTGGGGTACAATGATTAACATTATTTCAACAAATATGGATATTTTGCAGAACCACTTTAACGTATGGGGACCTGCCGGTATTTGTATTGTAATTGCCGTTCTTGGCTTTAACTTTGTAGGCGATGGCTTGCGTGACGCACTTGACCCTAAGATGAGGAGATAAAATTATGAGCATTATAGATAAACTCAAAAGCCTCATTTCAAAGGACAAGAATGGTAATGAGGTAAAAACAGCAAATTCCTATCTTTCAGGTAAGGAGATTCGCAGAATTGCCAAGGAAAACAGTAAGGTTATGAAGCGTCTTGAGGCGTACAAATACCGTAAGGCAGACGAGAGCGAATTTGTAACTGAATTAAAGGATGAAAAGAATATTTTGGAAATTGAGGATTTACATACATACTTCTTTACAGACCAAGGCGTTGTAAAGGCGGTAAACGGTGTTTCCTTTGACGTTCCAAAAAATGCAACCGTTGGTGTTGTTGGTGAAAGCGGCTGTGGTAAGAGTGTTACCAGTATGTCTGTTATGCGTTTATTACAGGGCCCACAGGGTCAAATTTACTCCGGCGACATTCGCTTCAAAGCCAATGACTATAAGTACGACGCCAATGGCAAAATGATTCCCGTTTACGAAACAGACGAAAACGGAGAAATAGTTTACGAGGAAATAGTAAACAAAAAGGGCGAGACTGTAAGAGTGCCTGTACAAAAGAAAAACGTAGATGGTGCATTACAGTATGAAATGGAAGAAAAGATTTACGATATTGCTAAAATGCCAATTAACGAGATACATCGTATTCGTGGTAAGCAAATCGCAATGATTTTCCAAGAGCCAATGACATCTCTTAACCCAATTTTCACAATCGGTGAACAGCTTGATGAGGTAACATTTATTCACGTTCCGGGTGCTACAAAGCAAATGGCAAAGGATAAGTCAATAGAAATGCTTAACCTTGTTGGAATTGCAATGCCGGAAAGAGTGTATAAATCCTACCCACACGAGTTATCAGGTGGTATGCGTCAAAGAGTTATGATAGCTATGGCGCTTGCCTGTAACCCACGCTTGATTATAGCAGACGAGCCAACAACAGCTCTTGACGTTACAATTCAAGCCCAAATTCTTGATTTATTGCGTGACCTAAAGGAAAAAATTGATGGTTCAATTCTTCTTATCACACACGACCTTGGCATAATTGCTGAAATGGCTGATTATGTTGTAGTTATGTATGCGGGAAGAGTAATTGAAAAGGGTACAGTTTCTGAAATTTTCCACAATCCTATGCACCCATATACAATAGGCTTGCAGAAATCAAAGCCTACCCTTGAATCAAATACAGAAACACTTTTCAATATTCCGGGTAACGTACCAAACCCAATTAATATGCCTAACCACTGTTATTTCAAGGAAAGATGCTCACAGTGTATTCAAAAATGCTCTGGCGACTATCCGGGAATGATACAGGTTAGCCCAACACACTACGTAGCTTGTCATTTATATGAGGAAAAGGAGGAGCAAAATGGCTGAAAATAAGATTTTAGAGGCTGAAGAGCAAGAAAACTCCCCTATGTATGATGACGAGGCAGAAAAGGCAAGATACCAAGAAGCACGCAAGGCGCAAGCCGAGGAGGACTTTAAAAAGCCCTTTGACAAGGATGCTCTTTTAGAGGTGCGTCACCTAAGAAAGGCTTTCCCGATTAAAAAGACCATAACAGGTAAGGTTTTACAGGAGCTTGTAGCTGTTGACGATATTTCCTTTAAGCTTCACGCAGGTGAAACTATTGGTATCGTTGGTGAAAGTGGATGTGGCAAAACCACAATGGGTAGAACAGTTCTTAAATTGCACAAATCCAATGGCGGTCAAATTATATTTGACGGACAGGATATAACTGATTTTAAGCCAAGTCAAATGCGTGAAATACGTAAGAAAATGCAAATCATTTTCCAAGACCCATATTCATCACTACCACCAAGAAGCACAGTAGGCGGCATCTTGTCAGAGCCTGTAAATGTTCATAAAATCGTTCCTAAGGACCAGGTTAAGGACTATGTTCTTGAATTAATGGACAAGTGTGGCTTACGTGATTATTATTACGAAAGATATCCACACGAGTTTTCGGGTGGTCAGCGTCAAAGAATTTGTATTGCTCGTGCGCTTAGTGTTAACCCTAAGCTTGTAATTTGTGACGAGCCTGTTTCTGCTCTTGACGTATCAATTCAAGCACAAATTATTAACCTTTTAAAGAGCTTACAGGAGTCAATGAACTTAGCGTACTTGTTTATTTCCCACGATTTAAGCGTTGTTAAGTTCATTTCCGATAAAATCGGTGTTATGTATCTTGGCTCAATGGTTGAGTTTGGCTCAAAGACAGATATATTTGCAAATCCGCTTCACCCTTATACAAAGGCATTATTCTCAGCTATACCAAATCCTAATCCTGATATTAAGATGAAGCGTATAGCATTAGCCGGTGATATTCCATCTCCTGCTAACCCGCCAAACGGATGTCGCTTCCATACCCGTTGCCCTTACGCAAAGGAAATTTGTAAGCACATTACCCCGGAATATAAGGAATACGAAACAGGACACTTTGCAGCCTGTCATTTATTAGAGGAGTAATTAATGAAGGACAAAAAGAAAAAGGAAAAGGTAATCTATATTGACGATGGACGCACAATTGCAGATATGTCAAATGTAGGCTATGGTAAATACATAAGCAAGGATGGTAAAAGAAGGTCAACCTTCAAGGAAAAATGGAATACCTATTGGGAGGCCGTTAAAATGATGCTTGTCCCTATGCTTGTAGTAATTGGTATAATTGCCGTAGCATACCTTGTTATGTACTTTTCTTTAAAATAGCCTAAAGGATTGCTAACTATAAAGACAAAAGCACAGAGATTTTTCATCTCTGTGCTTTTTCTGTATTAAATTAACTCAATCTCAATTGCCAATGCTCCATATAGCTTTATATCCTTATCATTATAGTATTGGCTCATATCACAAGGGTCGGCGGTTTCATTTTCCAAGTAGCCAAGCCTTACCTTGTCATAGTGCTTATAAAGCTCGTCAAAATCCTTGAATTTTGTCAAATTACAAACACGTGTTAACACTTTTTCGCCCTTTTCTCTGTGAGAAAACTCTATTTCATCACCAATTTTAATTAAAGAACGCTTTTTATCACATAGCCTCATTTCAATTGTTTTTTGCCCTGATTTAATTGAGTAAAAGGGTCCATCATTCAGCTTCATTTCATATCTCATTTTTCACAAATCTCCACAACAGTTAAAATCTTGCCATCTACCATAAATTTTATCTCATATTTATCAAAGTAAAATCCGTAAATTCTGTCCTTGTCCTCAATATATGATGGTCGTGGGTCTTGACCCAAGGCCTCCTCTAAGCATATAATTAAGGATGGGTCTATTTTACGTCTTAATTCCTCTGGTATTATAACCTCTTTCGTATAGTCCTCAATTTCTGTGCTAAAGCCGCCTAAAGCATCTTTTACACAATCAATGTGTGGAAGATAAGGCTTTATGTCATAAACAGGAGTATTATCCATCATATCAGCACCGCTTAAATGCAAAACACAGCCAAGAGTGTCTGTTTTTTCAATTTTTTCAAGCTTTAGACAGGAAAGTGCCAAGGAGTTGGGACGGAATGAGGAGCGTGTGGCAAAAACCCCCATACGTGTATTTCCACCTAAACGTGGTGGACGCACGGTAGGCGAAAAGCTATCTTGCTTATTTTCGGAAAAGCCCCAAATTATCCACACGTGACTGTACTTTTCTAAGCCCCTTAGTGCTTCCGGTATTCTGTACTCCGGCTCAAAAACAAGAGTTGCCATAATACTTTTACAAAGCCCACTTTGCCTTGGTAACCCAAACTTTGTAGGAAAGGCTGTTCTTATATGTCCAATTGGTTTAATCTCCATAATAATCTCCTTTAAGTAGCCAAAATGTACCTGCTTGAACGTGCCTGAAAAGTGATATAGCGAGTACGTTTTGGCAAAGCATACACAAACATTTTAACATAATAATACAAAAAAATCCATAATTTAAGTTGAATTTATATAAGCTTTGTGTTATTATTACGTTGTAAAATAAATTTGAGGTGCATAAATGGTAGATATAATTTTAGGTATTGTAGAATACATAGGCGTTATATCCTTTGCAATTTCCGGTACAGTTATAGCCATTAATAAAAAAACCGATGCAGTAGGTGCAGTTGTTTTTGCCTTGCTTACCTGCTTTGGCGGTGGTATGTTAAGAGATATTGTGTTAGGTATAACTCCAAAAATTTTAACTAACAGAGAGTATCATTATTTAGCCCTTACCTGTATAGGTATAGCGCTTATTTGCTTTATGCTTGCATTTGTCCCCAAAACAGCAACCTTTATATCAAAGCATAGCCACGACTTTATAATTGACTTTACTGATGCGATTGGTCTTAGTGTATTTTGCGTTTTCGGTATAGATGTAGCACTTGAAATAAACGCAAATGCAAACTCTGTGCTATTAATCTTTTGTGGCTGCATAACAGGCGTTGGCGGTGGAATGCTAAGAGATATTTGCTCAGCTGAAATTCCATTTATCTTTAGAAAGCATATTTATCTAATTCCAACCTTATGTGGCGCAGCCTTCTATGCCTTAACCTATAAGTATATTCCACACTTAGCCTCAATGCTAATAGCCATAGGAATTATAATTTCCTTGCGCGTCCTTGCCATTATATTTAAGTGGAATTTGCCTGTACCAAAGGGCAACAACAGTGGAATAAAGGAAACAACCTGCGAAAAGGAATTGAGCGAAATTAAATAAAAAACAAACCTCTTGTAGCAAAAGATTACAAGAGGTTTTATTGTATAACGAAAACATCACGATAGTTGTGGGGTTCACTTTATTTAAAAGTGGATATTTATTTATGCATCATTCCGGGGAGTATGCCACACTGGGCTCGAACCAATGTGGTTTTATGTGGTAAATATTTCGCCTATCTTCAAAAACTCACTTGCCAATATGCCTATATAGTCTGCGTTCGTTTTTTTGCTATGCAAAATATTTTCTCACCTAAAACTGCTTCG
>JAGATW010000120.1 GCA_017621085.1 Clostridia bacterium
CAATATTCATTGTCTTGCTTATTAGAGCAAATTTTACTAACTATTGCTGTTGAAAGAGTAAAAAGTGAGGGATATCGTACATTCAAAAAATCAATTAAATATATTTACGCAAATTATACTGAAAAAATACAAATTCCATATCTTGCAAAATTGGAAGGGCTTAGCAATTCGAGATTTATTACACTATTTTCTAAAGATATGGGAAAAACACCAAGTGAGTATATACTTGATTTAAGGCTGGGTAGAGCTTGTGAGCTGCTTGTGGCGACTGATAAGCAAATAAGCTCTATTGGTACGGCGGTAGGATATAAGGACCAATACTTTTTTAGCAAGATTTTTAAAAAGCATATGGGAATTTCTCCCTTAGAATACAGAAAAAAGAACAAATAAAAATACCTTTTCCACAAACGAGCTTGTTCATTCAATGTAGAAAAGGTATTTTCTTGTATTATTTTATCTTAGATCAGCAAGGTCTAGAATTAGCTTTTCTGTCTTTTCCCAGCCTAGGCATGGATCGGTAATTGATTTACCGTAAACGCCCTCCTCAGCCTTTTGACAGCCGTCCTCAATGTAGGATTCAATCATAAGTCCCTTAACCAGATTGAATACATCGTTATTGTGTCTTGTGCTATGAAGAATTTCCTTACAAATTCTTGTCTGCTCTGCCCACTTTTTGCCTGAGTTTGCGTGGTTTGCGTCAACTACAACTGCCGGGTTTACAAGATTTGTTTTTGCATAGGTTTCACAAAGGTTCATTAAGTCCTCATAATGGTAGTTTGGCAAGGACTGACCGTGCTTATTTACATAGCCTCTTAAAATTGCGTGAGTAAGTGGGTTACCCTGTGACTCTACCTCCCAGCCACGATAAATAAATGTGTGGGAGTGCTGACCTGCTGTTATAGAGTTCATCATAACGGAAATGTCGCCACTTGTTGGGTTTTTCATACCTACCGGAATATCAAGACCACTTGCTGTTAAGCGATGCTCCTGGTTTTCAACTGAGCGCGCACCAATTGCAACGTAGGAAAGAAGGTCATTTAGATATCTATAATTGTATGGGTAAAGCATTTCATCAGCACAGGTAAAGCCTGTTTCTTCAATTGCCCTCATATGTAGCTTTCTTATTGCAATTAAGCCCTTTAGCATATCCGGGCTTTCATTTGGATTAGGCTGATGGAGCATTCCCTTGTAGCCATCACCTGTTGTTCTTGGCTTGTTTGTGTAAATTCTTGGAATAATAACTATTTTGTCCTTTACAATCTCTTGTACCCTTCTAAGTCTTGAAATGTAGTCAAGAACAGCATCCTCTCTGTCTGCTGAGCAAGGTCCGATTACCAAAACAAGCTTATCGCTTTCTCCTGTAAATACCTTTGCTATTTCCTTGTCGTTTGCTTCCTTTATTTTAGCCGATTCCTCTGATAAAGGATACATTTCCTTTATCTCCATTGGAATTGGTAGCTTTCTTTTGAAATTCATGTTCATTTTGCTTAGTTCTCCCTTTGCTATTTTTTATCAAAAAACGCTCTACGCTTTGTAGATGTTCTCATAATTGACTTCATTTTATCTATGTCTTCATTTTCGATAGAGCTTTTAAGCTCCTTAAACTTTTCGATGAAAAGGTCCATTTGGGACAAAAGCTCGTCCTTATTCATTAAGAATAGCTCACTCCACATATCCTCGTTGATTTTGGCAATTCTTGTTAAGTCCCTAAAGGAGTCACCTGTATAATCTACTAAATGCTCAGACTCCTTACAGGTCATAAGTGATACTGCTATACAGTGGGTAAGCTGTGACAAAAAGCCTATCATTTCATCGTGCTTTTCGGGACTTAGCTCTGCAATTGTCTTAAAGCCTAATATTTTGCCAAGGCTTTTGCAGACCGCTATTCCCTCTTTTGTGTTATTCTCTGTTGGGGTTACAATGTAGTTTGCATTTCTAAAAATTGTCTTATCAGCATTTTGTACACCGTAAACCTCACGTCCTGCCATTGGGTGAGCGCCTACAAATTCAACATCCTTGCGTAAAAGCGCCTGTATTTTATATACAATCGGGCCCTTAACACCGGTAACGTCAGTTAAAAGCGCACCGGATTTAAAATATTCTTGATATTTTTCAATCCATTCTATAAACACCTTTGGATAAAGGGCGAATACAATTACGTCAAATTGGCTTATATATTCCCTTGTAACCTCTGTTGTTCCGTGAGAAATTAAGCCATGCTCCTTTGCATAATCAATTGAGGATTGGCTTCTTGTAACAGCCCCAACCTCATAGCCAAGGTCGGTAAGTGCCTGCGCATAGGAGCCACCAATAAGACCAAGACCTACTATTAAAAATTTTACGTCATTAATTATCTTCATTTTACTACCTCGACCCTAATTCCTAATTTTGCTATTTTCTCAAAGAAATCAGGATAGCTTTTTGAAACTGCCTCGCAGCCTTCTATTTCTCCACCAAATTGCGTTAATGCAAGGGTTAGTGCCATTACTATTCTGTGGTCATTATGGCCAAACAGCATTTCATTTGGGGTATGGGCTCCGTTATGTACTGTTACAGAGTTTTCCTGCACATCTAATTTAACACCGAGCTTAAAAAGCTCTTGGCGCATAGCCTCCACTCTGTCGCTTTCCTTTATTTTAAGCCTTTTTGTGCCTGTAAAGGTTGCTCCGTTTTTCAAGGCAGAAAGAGTAAACAAAACAGGTCCTAAATCAGGGCAATTGGAAATATCAAGGGTTGGAGTGCCGGATTTTATCAATTCAAAGTACTCCTTGTAAATTTTATCTCCTTGGATAGAGTCCTCATTTAAGCCTAAAACGTCCACGTCCCCGCCTAAAACATTAAATGCGTCCAAAAATGCGCTATTGGAATAATCTCCCTCTACACTTTGCTGTGAGCATACATATTTTTGATTGCCTCTTATAAAGTATGTGCTGTGACCCTTTTGAATTTCAATACCAAAAAGCTTTAATGCTTCAATTGTTATATCAATATAAGAAGCACTTTCAAGCTTAGTTGTTATATTAATTATACTATCCCCATTAAGTAGCGGAAGAGCAAATAAAAGTCCACTTATAAATTGACTGCTTATATCTCCTCTTACATTAAAAATATCAGGCTTTAATGTACCCTTTAAGGTTATTTGATTTTTTTCCTTTATGCAAGAAATATTTTGCTTTTTAAATATCTCATCATAAACATCAAGACCACGGGACATTAGCCTTTCGCTGCCCTTAAGCACACACTCATCCCCTGTTAAAAGGGCTATGGGAATAAAGAATCTTAAGGTGCTTCCACTTTCAAAGCAGTTTAAAATTCTTTGTTTATTTTTCTTAGTAATTCCACCATTTATAGACACTCTGTCCCCTGTTTTTGTATAGCTTGCTCCTAAAGCTCCTA
This sequence comes from Clostridia bacterium, assembly GCA_017621085.1. Taxonomy (GTDB): domain Bacteria; phylum Bacillota; class Clostridia; order Oscillospirales; family CAG-272; genus RGIG2000. Next base: position 3,397 of record JAGATW010000120.1, read on the forward strand.
TACAATCAAGAGTTGCTTCCATATCTACGCTTTGGGAAATACCATCTATTATACTATTTCCTTTTGCCAAAGCGCCACAAATTAAAAGCCTATGAGCATAGCTTTTGGACGGTGGAGCAAAAGCCTTGCCCTTGGCTTGGCTTTTTTCGATTTTCGCTCTCATTTTATTTGTTCCTTTAAATAATCCAAGGCTTGTAAATATCCGTTTACGCCTTGTCCTGTTATTGTTTTTTCAGCATACTTTCCAACATAGCTAATTTGCCTAAAGTCCTCGCGCTTTTCAACGGCAGACAAATGTACCTCGACCGTTTTAATTCCAACAGCCTTTAGCGCATCTAAAATAGCAACGCTTGTGTGGGTATATGCAGCAGGATTAATTATAATGCCATCAATTTTATCGTAATACGCATTTTGAATTGCATCTACTAACGCTCCCTCGTGATTTGACTGGAAAAAGCTTACGCAAACGTCTATTTTTTCTGCATATTCACCAATTATTTTAAGCATATCGTTATATGTGGTTTTACCATAAATTTCAGGCTCTCTTATGCCTAAAAAGTTTATGTTTGGACCATTTATTACTAAAACCTTCATTTTTGCCATTCCTTTATTATCATTTCTGCCACATTTTCAACTGTACCGTTTCCGTCAATGATAATGTCACAGGATGATTTATAAATTGAATATCTTTCCTCGTATCTTTTTTTCATAGCCTCTTTATTACTTGAAAGAGGTCTGTCGCTTGTTGGACAAAGAAGCTCTAAATCACGATCAAGGAAATACACAAGTCCGTTTTGCTTTAAGCGTCTTATATTTTCGTTTTTCAAAATTACGCCGCCACCTGTGGCTATAATTTGATTGTTTTGTGCGCTAACCTCACTAACAACAAGGCTTTCTTGACGTCTAAATTCATCTTCACCAAATTTTTCAAAGTACTCAGGAATTGACATTCCTATTTTCTTAACTATTTCATCATCTGTATCAACAAAGGCCTTGCCTGTCATTTTGCTTAAAAGCTTACCTATTGTTGTTTTGCCACTACATGGCATACCAATAAGAATAATATTGTCCTTGCCTCTTAGCACGTTTTTATAAACCTTATCGCAAAGGCTTTTATCTACCTTATGTGACATAAAATGCTCATTTGCATATACAGCCTGTGCGCCAAGCATATATAGTCCACCCTGGGCTTTAATGCCAAGGGAATTTGCTTTTAAAACGAGATTTGTTCTTATTGGGTTATATACTACGTCAAGTACGCCCTTTAACTTTGGAAATTTTTCCAAATCAAGAGCGATACCATCGTTCTTTGGATACATGCCCACAGGTGAGGTATTAAAAATAATCTCACAATCTGTGTGGTATGCATACACCTCCTCGTAGGAAAAAGCGCCCTGTACCTCAATATTGGAAACATAGATTATCTCCTTAGCTCCCATATCCTTTAAGACCTCGGTAGCAGTTTTTGATGTACCACCTGTGCCAACTACAAGCACCTTTTTGCCTTTAATATCAAGTCCTATTCGATTGGCCAACGCCATCATTCCCGAATAGTCCGTATTATATCCGTAAAGCTTGCCATCACGATTAACCACTGTATTTACAGCACCTATTTTAAGTGCTGAGGGGTCAACGTAATCAAGCATTGGAATAACCTTTTCCTTATATGGAATTGTTACATTAATACCAAGAAAATCTCTTTCCTTAATAAAAGCTTCTAAATTTTCCGGCTCTATTTCCTTTATCTCGTACTGATAGCTTCCTATCTGTGCGTGAATTTCCTTGGAGAAGCTATGCTTTAAATGCTCTCCTATTACGCCATACTTCATTTTATTTTATTCCTTTTAAAAAAACATCTGTTCCATATCTTTGGGCAAGTATATCGCAAAGTGCAAGTGCGCATACACTATCTACCACAACGCAAATTCGTCTGATAATAGCCGGGTCGTGCCTGCCCTTAATTTCAAGCTTTGTATTTTCTTCAGCTATAAAATTAACTGTGTCCTGCTCCTTGGATATTGATGGAGTAGGCTTAACTGTACACTTAAATATAATCGGCATACCATTTGTTATTCCACCATTTATGCCACCATTATTATTCGTTGTAGTTACAATCTCGCCATTTTCGTATTTAAAGCTATCATTTGCTTCGCTGCCCAACAGGGATGCAAAATCTGAGCCTATTCCAAACTCAATGCCCTTAATTCCACCAATGGAGAAAAGTGCGTGGCTTAAAATACTTTCAACTGAGTCAAACCAAGGCTCTCCAACGCCTGCAGGCATGCCTGTAATGGCTGTTTCAATTTTACCACCAATGCTGTCATTTGACTCTCTTGCTTTTAAAATAGCCTTTGTGATTTTTTCTTCACTTTCATCATTAATAACAGGAAATGACTTTTCTTCTAAAAGACTAATTTCCTTTTCTATATTGTTAAATGGTATATCCTTAGCATCCCCACAGCTTAAAATGTGTGTGCCTATATTAATGCCAAGCTTTTTTAAGGCTGATATAGCAATAGCGCCACCTGCAACTAAGCCGGCAGTTACTCTGCCTGAAAAATGTCCGCCACCACGATAATCCTCATAGCCGTGATATTTCATATAAGCAGTATAATCTGCGTGTGAAGGACGGGCTACACCATAATTATAATCCTTGCTTTTCGTGTTTTCATTTGGAATTACAATGGCAATAGGTGTGCCTGTTGTTTTTCCATTGAAAATACCGCTTAATATTTCATAATTATCATTTTCAACGCGAGGAGTGTCTGTTTTTCCACTTGGGCGTCTCTTTTTCAGTTGTTTGTTTATAAGCTCTATATCAACATCAATACCGGGGGATAGTCCATCAATTACAACTCCTATGGCAGGACCGTGACTTTCTCCAAATACGGTTATGCATACGCTTGTGCCGAATGTATTTTTCATTATAAAATTCCTCTATTTATATAATCCTTCATTTCGGTAATTTCAATATCTCTCATTTCAAAGGAGCCTATTTTATCAACATAAATTACTGTTATATTGTTACCCTTTGCCTTTTTATCTCTTGTTATATAGGAAATTAATGTATCAGCATCAGAGTTAATTTGCGTTGGCAAGGAATATTTTTTCAAAATCACCTCAAGCCTTTTTCTTGTATCATCACTACACATAGGTAGCATGCCTATTGCAACACACTCACCGTGCAACAAATTGCCTAACTTTTCATCACTTTCAACTGCGTGGCCTATGGTATGTCCGAAGTTTAATACCTTTCTTAAGCCCTTTTCGGTTGGGTCAATTTCAACCACGTGTCGCTTGATTTTCAATGATTCTACTATAATTTCGTCAATATCATCTTCTAAGCTTTCGCTTTTTTCGATTAATTCAAAAAGGTCACGATTACAGGTTGCTGCCATTTTAATTGATTCGCAAAGTCCTGCATTTACCTGTCTTTTATCAAGAGTTTTTAAGGTATCAGAATCAATTACTACCTTTTTAGGTTGATAAAATGCGCCTACAATATTTTTAACTCCCTCAAAATCAATTGCAACCTTACCACCGATTGATGAATCTACCTGTGATAAAAGTGTTGTTGGTATGTTATAAAAATCAACACCTCTCATATAGGATGAAGCTACAAAGCCACCTAAATCACCACAAACTCCACCACCAACCGATACAACACAGTCAGTACGTGTGAAGCCATATTTAACCATTTGGGCAAGTATCATTTTGTAGTTATCAAAGCTTTTACTTGCTTCTCCCTGTGGTATGGTAACAATATACCCCTGCTTGCAAGCTGACTTAACACACTGTGAATATTCACAAGGGACACCACTATCGGTTAAAATAAGCACCTTACGGTCAAGCTTTAGATAAGAGCCTATGTTTTTTAACGCCCCTCTTTCTATAACTATATCGTAGCTTTTTTCACCAAGGTTTAAGGGTAAAATCATTTTGCACCTCTTAATTAATCTGAAATAAATGTACCCACAAGCTTAAGTCTGTCACAGGTGGCACTAAGCTCCCTTAGCATATCCTTTCCGTTTTGGGTATTTATGTTTCCGTCTGCCTCTACATAGAAATAATAATTCCATAGTAGCTCCTTCATAGGACGGGAATGGAGATTGCACATATTAAAGCGATGTGCACCGATAATATCTATTGTTTTTGCTAAAGCTCCTGCTTCATTTCTTACTGTAAACATAAGAATAAAGCGCTCGTTCATATTTCTGCTTTTGGTGTTAGGACTATTTTGTGCTCTTGAAAATGCAACAAAGCGAGTTGTATTTGTTCTGCTGGCATTAATGCCACTTGCTAAAACCTTTAAGCCAAATAGCTCCGCTGTTTCCATTGAAGCAATTGCTCCTGTGTCTGTTAAGGAATTTTCCTTGACGCTCTTAGCACCAAGAGCTGTGTTTTCACAGGTTATAGCCTCAAAGCCCATATTTTTAATATATTCTTGGCATTGTGCAAGAGCCTGTGGATGGCTAATTACCTTTTTAATTTGTGTTAATTCAACTCCATCATTTGCCATTAAACAATGAGTGATTGGTAAATTAATTACCTGATTTACGTAAAGAGTACCGGAAAACATCAAATCCATAACAGTGGACACATCCCCTGCATAGCTATTTTCAATTGGTAAAACGGCAACATCACTCTCTCCGTTTACAACGGAGCGATATGCACTTTCAAAATTCGGGTATGAAACAAGTGTAGCACCCGGGTACATTTTACGTGCCGCTATATAAGCATAAGCACCCTCAACACCACTATATGCAACCCTTTGACCCTCATTAAGTCTTGTTTGATAGGAGCGAGATATGCGCATAGTTTCCTTAATAAACTCTGTATAATACTCCTTATATACAGAATTTTCAATCAAAGAGCTGTTTTTTGCAATAACCTCTTTTTCCCTTTGCTCATCAAGAATAGACAAGCCATGCTCTTTTTTATATTTAGCAACAAGCTCACACGCTTCCATACGCCTTTCAAAAAGCTGAGCCATTTGCGTGTCAACCTCGTTTATTATCTTTCTTGCCTGTTCAAGCTCGTTCATAAGGGCCTCCTTTATTTTCTTATAATATTATATTATATCTTTACTATACTAAAAAGTCAAGTAATATTCATCATTTTTCCACGATTATTCTATAATAATCATCATTTTGCGAATAAATAACCACATCACATTTAAAAGCATTAAGTTAAAGTAAAAGGGTGAAGGAAAAATCCTTCACCCTTTATAATATTTTGAATTATGCAAAGATTTCGTACAATACAAGGCTTGCAGCTGCATCAGCTGTTACAACAACCTTTGTAACGGAATCGTACTTGTAAAGGTCCACATATACAAGTGCGCCTGCAACTGTTAATGTAACATCACCACCTGCTGTTGTGATAACTACTGTGTAGTTAGCTTCGCTTTCGCTTTCAAGCTTAATTAAGCCTGTGCCAATCTCAACATCGTTCTTTGTAAATGCAACGCCAGCTTCAAGTGCGTCAGGTGCTTCCGGTGCAACAAATGCGTTCCACTCAACGTTTACACCACATTCACAAACTTCCTTACCACAGCCTAAGCAAAGGTCACCCTCGCCTCTGTCAACCTTAGTTGTAATGTTCTTGTATATTACGTTACATACACTACACTTAATTACATCAAACTCGTTTACGTCTTCAAGAACGTGTGCTGTTCTTGCTACATAATTTTTATTTACTGTATATCCACAGTCACCTGCTGAGCAACCATATTCTGTATAGCCCTCACTTGAGCAAGTTGGTGCTATTGTTTCACCCTCTATGTCATAAATATGGTAGTAAGTTGGTTCAACCACATCCCTGTTTTGTGTCGTTCCACAGTCACCTGATGAGCAACCATATACTGTATAACCAGCATCAATACAAGTTGGGGCTACTGTTTTGCCCTTAACGTCATATACGTGGTCAAGCTTATTAACAATGTCCTTGTTTTCTGTTGTTCCACAGTCGCCTGAAGAACAGCCATATACTGTATAACCTTCTGCTAAGCAAGTTGCAGCTACTGTTTCGCCCTTAACGTCATATACGTGGTCAAGCTTATTAACAATGTCCTTGTTTTCTGTTGTTCCACAGTCGCCTGAAGAACAGCCATATACTGTATAACCTTCTGCTAAGCATTGCTTAGCAG
>JAGATW010000121.1 GCA_017621085.1 Clostridia bacterium
TGATGAAACTTTGCAAAAAATTGTTTTATCTATTAACTTAAGACCAAAAAAATGTTTGGGGTGGCGCTCACCTTTTGAAATGTTTTTTGGTGTTGCACTTGCTTGACAATGTGCCCTCCACCAAAGGTGGTGGGGGATTTAAAGGCTCCTTTGTAAAGGGAAGATGGTGCCTCTTGTAAGGGTTGGCACCTTCGACGACCCATAAAAACCAAACAACAAACAAAAGGAACAGACGTTTGTCTGTTCCTTTTAAGTTATTTTTCTCTTAATTCCCAAAGATAGCCACAGCCCATGACAATTTCGTATTTTTTGTCACATTTCTTACATTCAATCCAAGCGCTAAAATCGCCGAAGCCAACTACATGCTCATAGACAATTTTGCCCTTGCCACAGGGACATACGTATTCCGAATGCTGTGTCGGACTATTGGCATCATATGGGTATCTGTCCTCTTTTATTATTCGTTTTGCAGTTCTGTCATTCATAATTAAAGCACCTTTGTTGCCTTTTCTTCAACAGCTAATCCCGCTTTATAGTCCTTCATAAAGCTTTGGAATTTTGCTCTTTCCTCGTTTGTTGCAACAACTGTTTCCTTTTCACAGGATGCAAAAAGCTTATCAAGGAAGTCTTCAAGTGTGCCATTATTCAAGGCTCTGTAAAGGGCAAGAATAGCAACACCCCAAGCACCACCCTCGCCTGCGTTTTTCATAGTGGTAATAGGAGCCTTAAGAGCTGCGCTCATTGCATTTGCACCAACAAAGGGAGCTTTAAAGAAGCCACCGTGACCGCAAATGTCCTCAATTTGTACATTTTCCTCCTCTAATACCTCCATGCCAATGCTCATAGCACCTAAAGCGGAGTATAATTGCATTTGCATAAAGTTAGCAAGAGTTAATTTTCCACTTGGCTTTCTCGCAACTAACGGAATACCGCTTTCCATTCCCACAATTGGCTCACCGGATAGGAAGTTATAACCAACTAAGCCACCAACGTCGCCATCACTCTTAAGGGACACCTCATATAGCTTATCAAAAAGCGGACCCTTTTTAATAGAGCCACCTGCAAGCTCAATAACCTCTTGGAAAAGTCCTGCCCAAGCATTAATTTCAGAGGTAAAGTTATTTGCGTGTACCATAGCAACAGGAGCGCCACTTGGAGTAGCTACTACGTCAATTGAGCTGTTAACCTTTGAAAGTGGCTTTTCAAGAACAACCATTGCAAATGCAGAAGTACCTGCACTTACATTACCTGTACGCATTTTAACTGCATTAGTTGCAACCATACCTGTGCCTGCATCACCCTCCGGTGGGCAAAGTGGAGCGCCTGCCTTTAAAGTGCCTGTTGGGTCAAGGAGCAAAGCACCCTTTTCTGTTAAAGCACCTGCATCCTCACCTGCTAAAAGTGACTTTGGCATAAGGGAATAAAGGTCCTTATCTACTCCGTTTTTCTTTAAAAGAGAATTGTAAATTGCAATCTTGTCCATATCATAGTCATTACCTAAAATAGGGAACATTCCCGCAGCATCACCAATACCAAGCACTCTTTTGCCTGTCAGCATCCAATGTACATAGCCTGCAAGAGTTGTTAAAAATGTAACCTGGGAAACATGCTCCTCTTTATTTAAAACAGCCTGATAAAAGTGAGATGCACTCCAGCGCTGTGGCATATTAAAGCTAAGAGCCTTAGTTAACTCCTCAGCCGCCTGTGCAGTTGTAGTATTGCGCCAGGTTCTAAATGGCACTAACAAATTATCGTCCTTGTCAAAGGCAAGATAACCGTGCATCATTGCAGAAATACCAATTCCGTCAAGGCTTTCTATTTTCTTACCGTAATTTTCGCAAAGGGATTTATAGGAGCTTTGAAGTCCTGTCCAAACATCCTCTAAGGAGTAGGTCCAAAAGCCATTTTCAAGCTTGTTTTCCCAGTCATAGCCACCCTGTGCAATAACAGTTGCATTTTCATCAATCAAAACAGATTTAATTCTTGTTGAGCCAAGCTCAATACCTAATATTTTTTTCATATTTACCTCCAATTTGCCTCCAAAAGTGAAACTATCATTATTTTAACACACTTTATTAAATTTTTCAATAACCCATCAAGGTAACACTTAATTTTCTTTACAAAAAAGTAAGTATATGGTATAATGTCTATGTATATATATCATTAAGGAGATTATATGAAGCGTTTAAGTGTAATTTTTTACCTTTTATTATTACTGATTTTATTAACAGGGCTATTTTCCTGTGATAATGAAGGGGAAGTATATAGTGTCAATTTTATGGTAGGTGATGAAATTTACCAATCCCTCACCGTAAATAAGGGAGAAATTGTAAGTATGCCAACTCCACCATCTGTTGATAATTTAGAATTTGGTGGCTGGTTTTACGACAAGGAGTGTACAATCTCCTTTGACGGAAGAGCACCTATAACAGAGAATACAAATGTATATGCGCTTCTTTCCCCACATACACATTCCTATGAAAAAGCAAATACATATGCTCCCACCTGCACAAGTGAAGGCTATACCCTTTATCTTTGTATTTGTGGAGATAACTATAAGGGCGACATAACAGAAAAAACAGGACATTCTTACAAGGAAAGAGTTTTTGACTCATCCTGTACAACCTATGGCTTTCGCCAATTTACCTGTGAATGCGGTCACTATTACAGGGAAGAAATTGAGCCTAAGGGACATGACTATGTAAGTCAAGAGATAGAGCCAACCTATAATAATGGTGGCTACACACTACATACCTGTCAAAGATGTGGCCATTCCTATATGGACAATTTTTCACCCACAATTCCTCACGACCACGATTTTGAAATTGAAAAAACCGATGCCACCTGCACAGAAAACGGTGTAATAGTCAGCACCTGTAAATTATGTGGTCTTGAGCTAACTGAAGAAATAGAGGCTAAGGGACACGACTATGAGGAATTTGTATCTATTCCAAGTGAAACACAACAGGGATATACCGAATATACCTGTCGTGTATGTAACCATAGCTATCGTGACAATTTTACAGACCCATTACCTGAGGGACACATACATAGCTGGGCAAATACCGAAAAAGCACCAACCTGCTTGGAGGGTGGCTATACAACTCACACCTGTACAGGCTGTGGCTTTAGCTACAAGGATACTTATACCGACCCTAAGGGGCACAATTATGAAGCAATAGTATTCCCACCATCGGAAACAGAGCAAGGCTTTACACAGTACACCTGTAAGGATTGTGGGGAAGCTTATATTGGGGACTTTATTTCACCACACAAACACAAATATGAAGCCGAAAAAATTCATCCAACCTGTCAAAATGGGGGATATACCATTTTTACCTGTACTATATGTAATTATAGCTACGAGGACGATTGGACACAACAATTAGACCATACATACAAAATTGATGTAACAGAGCCTACCTGTACAGCCGAGGGCTACACCACATATACCTGTGAAGAATGTGGGGATACATATGTTGATAATCGAGTATCAGCTCTTGAGCACCAATATGAAGTAACAGAATATGTTTCATCTACATGTCAATCCATAGGCTATTATGTGTTTGCTTGTAATATGTGCGGTGATGAATATATACAAAATGAGCAGGGCTATGGAAGCCATGTATATGAAAAGACCGTAAAAGAGCCCTCCTGTACAGACAGTGGCTACACAAATTACAAGTGTAAGCTATGCCAAAATGAATATCAGGACGACTATTTGCCACCCCTTGACCACGATTTTAACTTAAGCTGGGTTTATGCTACCTGTACAGAAATGGGCTATACAATTCATGAGTGTAAAAGATGTGATTATTACTATTGGGATGGCTACACTGAGCCTAAGGGACACCATATGTCCGAATGGGGCTATAACGAAAACGAACACTACAAGGTGTGCTTATTTTGCCATAATTACACCGAAAAGCACGAAAGACATTACGGACTAAATTGTGAGTGTGGCTATATACACCCCGTTGGCACACTTTGGTTTTTTGATGTGGGAGATAGCTACCTCTATTATCAATATCAAAAGCCGGAAAGTGGATTATTAGATATTGTAATTCCCGCAACCTATAACGGTAAGCCTGTTCGCTTCAGCTTTGACTCAATAGATGACGGAGTAAGGTCCTTAACAGTTGAAAAGGGAGTTATATTAGAGGCAACCGGTAATGTTATACCTGATTTTAACAATTTAGAGGAGCTATACTTTTATTGCGACGCCTTTGAGGACAATGGCTACTCTTGGCTATTAGGAA
>JAGATW010000016.1 GCA_017621085.1 Clostridia bacterium
CTGCTGGTTCTACAAAGGCAGCATGGCGCAAAGGTAGAGGTCCAGGCTCTGGTAACGGTAAAACAGCCGGTAAGGGCCACAAGGGTCAAAACGCTCGTTCAGGCGGTGGCGTAAGACCTGGTTTCGAGGGCGGTCAGCTCCCACTTTACAGAAAACTTCCTACAAGAGGATTCAACAATAAATTTGCAACAGTATACGCTACAATCAACGTAAGCGATCTTAACAAATTTGAAGATGGCGCAACTGTAAATCTCGAAGCTCTTATTAATGCAGGTATGCTTAATAAGGAACTCGATGGACTTAAGGTGCTTGGAAACGGAGAACTCACAAAGAAGCTCACCGTTGAAGCAAAGGTTTTCTCAGCAACTGCTAAGGAGAAAATCGAAGCTGCAGGCGGAAAAGCTGAGGTGAAATAATTATGTTTAAAACCTTAGCTAACGCTTGGAAAGTTACAGAATTAAAGAACAAGATTTTGTTTACAATAATGATTATTTTGCTTTACAGAATCGGCGCTGCAATTACAGTTCCATTCGTAAACGCAAGCTCTGTTGCTAACGCATTACAGGGTAACTCATTACAAAACGTGCTTATGGGCACAAACAACAGTGTTCTTAACTTCTTAAACACCTTGTCAGGTGGTGCGCTTGCTAACGCATCATTGTTCGCACTTGGTGTATCCCCATACATCACAGCATCAATTGTAATTCAACTTTTAACAGTAGCAATCCCTGCTCTTGAAAGACTTGCAAAGCAAGGCGACGAGGGCAAGAAAAAGATTGACGCAATTACAAGATATGTGACTGTTGGTATTTCTTTAATCACAGCAATTGGATATTACTTCTATATCAGATATCAAGCTGTAGGTCTTGCAGAGGGCTGCGATAAATGGTATTTTGCCGTTGTTATCATCGCTTGCTACTGTGCCGGCTCCTCACTTGTTATGTGGCTCGCTGAGAAAATCAACGAGAGTGGTATAGGTAATGGTGTATCTATTATACTTTTTGCAAACATCGTTGCACGCTTTACATCAGTAGTGTCCAACATTGTTGCAATTTACAGAGTAACATCAGATATGGATACAAGCATATTCGTTGTGTCCTTAATCGTTGTTCCACTCAGCTTAGTAGGAATGCTCGCTCTTATTTGGTTCATTATCTTCTTTACCGATAGTGAGCGTAGAATTCCTGTTCAATACGCAAAGAAGGTTGTTGGTAGAAAAATGTACGGTGGTAGAAATACCAACCTTCCAATTAAGCTTAATATGACCGGTGTTATGCCAATCATTTTTGCTAACTCTATCTTGACACTTCCGGGTATGGTATTCGGCTTTATCGAAACTGAGGCTGATACATTCTGGGGTAAGGTAGATGCATTCTTCTCCAATACATCATCTTGGTTCTTTGTACTAATGACATTTGTGTTGATTCTTGCATTTGCATATTTCTATGTAGCAATCTCCTTCAATCCTGTAGAGGTTGCAGGCAATCTTCAACAAAATGGCGGCTCTATCCCCGGTATTCGTCCGGGTAAGCCAACCTCAACATTTATTAAGAGAGTTCTTTCAAAGATTACCTTTATCGGTGCTCTTTGCTTGTCAGTAATTGCAGTACTTCCTCCACTCTTCCAGCTAATTCTTAGCTTGCTTTCACAGTGGACAGGCAACGTAGGCTTTGCTTACAGTGTAATTTCCGACTTTGTATATGGAGGAACATCAATCATAATCGTTGTAGGTGTTGTTCTTGAAACAATAAGAGAGCTTGAAGCTCAGATGACAATGCGTCACTACAAGGGCTTCCTTGATTAAGGAGTTTAATATGACAAAGAATCTTAAGCTCATATTCCTTGGTGCACCGGGTGCAGGCAAGGGAACTCAGTCAGACATCGTAGCTGAAAAGTATGGTATTCCAACTATTTCAACAGGTGTAATGATTAGAGAAGCTATTAAAAATGGCACCGAAATGGGACTTGCTGCAAAAGCCTATACAGAAAAGGGCGCGCTTGTTCCTGATGAGGTTGTTATAGGTATCATTGGTGAAAGACTTGCCAAGGAGGATTGCCAAAACGGCTTTATCCTTGACGGCTTCCCAAGAACCGTTCCTCAAGCAGAGGCACTTGACAAGATGGGTGTTAACATCAACTGTGTTGTCAGCATCGAGGTTGAGGATGAAAAAATTGTTGAACGCATGAGTGGCAGACGTGTCTGCGCAAAGTGCGGCGCATCTTATCACACCTTATATAATCCTTCAAAGGACGGAAAGACCTGCGACAAATGTGGCGAAGAGCTTTCCATTCGTAAGGATGATGCTCCGGAGGTTGTAAAGAGTAGACTTGTAGTTTACCACGACCAAACAGAGCCTCTTAAGAATTTCTACGGTAAAAAGGGTGTTCTTGCATTAGTTGAGGGTCAAGAAAAGGTTGAAGATACAACAGTTCTTACACTTTCAGCAATTGAGAACACAGCAAAATAAGTTATGATTCAGTTAAAAACCCCTGAGCAAATTGAGATAATGAAAATAGCAGGTAGAATTACAGGCGAAGCATTACTCGTTGCAAAGGAAATGATTAAGGAAGGAATCACAACCAAGGAAATTGATGATAAAATTCGTTTGTATATCAAGAAATGTGGCGCAAAGCCAACATTTCTTGGATACGGCGGTTTTCCCGGCAGTGCTTGTATAAGCATAAATAATGAGGTAATACACGGTATTCCTTCAACAAAGAAAGTGCTTAAAAATGGCGATATAGTCAAAATCGATGTGGGTGCCTTTTATAAGGGCTTCACAGGAGACAGTGCTGCAACATTCGCAGTCGGTGAAATATCCGATGAGGCTAAGAAGCTAATTGATGTAACAAAGGAAAGCTTTTTCAAGGGCATTGAAGCAATTGAAAAAACTCCTAACCCTCGCTTAGGCGATGTAGGCTATGCAATTCAAAGCCACGCAGAGTCAAACGGCTTTTCCGTGGTAAGAGAATTTGTAGGTCACGGTGTAGGTCGTGAGCTTCACGAGGAGCCAAATGTACCAAACTTTGGCACACAGGGAAGAGGCACAAGAATTTACCCCGGTATGACCCTTGCGATAGAGCCTATGATAAATATGGGTACACATCAGGTAAGAATGTTAAATGATGGCTGGGGAGTTGTAACAGCCGATGGAAAGCTATCAGCTCACTATGAGCATAGTATAGCAGTAACCGAAAACGGTGTCATTCTTTTAACAAAGGTTGACTGACTTGATAAAATTTACGCCCACCAACGCGGCTGAATTTTGGTAGGGTAAACATAACGCGAGGAAACGCACGTTACTCGTTTCCGGCGCTGAAGCATAAATTAAACCATAGAATTAATGAGAGGAATATATGGGAAAAGAAAATGTAGTAGAATTTGAGGGCGTAGTTACGGAAGCACTTCCAAACGCAACCTTCAAGGTACAATTACCAAATGGGCATATAATAACAGCTCATATTTCAGGTAAATTAAGACTCAATTATATTAGAATATTGCCCGGTGATAAGGTAACTGTGGAAGTGTCTGTATATGACCTATCCAAGGGACGAATCACATGGCGCGCAAAATAAGAAAGGTGGTTTCATAATGAAAGTAAAGCCTTCAGTAAAGAAAATCTGTGACAAGTGCAAG
>JAGATW010000122.1 GCA_017621085.1 Clostridia bacterium
ACTCTTAATCAGAATGGTTACAATGGTAACTTAACTTCTAAGGAAGCTGGTTCTATTGGTGGTCAAATGGTTAAGAAGATGATCGAATCTTACGAAAATTCCATTAAGAATTCTAAATAAGTAGATTTGAAGAAATTCAGTATTTGAATTTGTTTATTTGAGTTCAAAAAAGGAAAAGCATTTCCGTGTAATACGGAAATGCTTTTTCTTTTTAATTGCTTTCTTTGAATGCGATAACTGCTTCTATGTTATCATAGATGAATTGCTGTGCGCTTGGTGAAAACAAAACGGTTACATATTTGCCATATTGTCCCATTTTTTCCTCAGTGAAAATACCAATGTCATTGCCTTGTGCTGTCGGTAATTTCCTGTGCTTATTATTTGAAAGTGTTATTGTGCACAAAAAACCCTTTTCCAAAAGCCAATCATTGATTGTAGTTGCGGAAATTTTCTTAACGGTTTCCAAATCTACCAAAGAATTCAAATATTCTGATATTTCTGAAACTGTCAATGCCTTATTAGAGGCTTGAATTTTTTCCCGTTGCTCTTGGGTTAAGAAAAACGATTTTTTCTTTATTTTAGTGACTTTTTCCTTGGTAATACCACCATTTTCTATGACTTGACGCAATATATCAGAAACATAGAAGAAGCAACGGGATAGCCTTACATTATTAGCAATATCATTTTCGGGTATCGGGTTATCATCTAATGGATTAATGCCGTTTGCCAATTTATCAATAAAGGATTTAGTATATTCTATTTTTTCAAGCTCTGTCATATTAACATTTCCTTTTATGCTTCAATATAGATTATGCTATTTCGTTCTAATCTGATTTGCAAGGTATTATTTACAAAGGATGCTTTTGTATATGGAGTGTACATACTGTTTTCGTCCACCATATAAATTTTTGCCTTTGACATATCGTAGCCATTTACATCAACGGTGACATATTTACTGTTTTCGTTATCGTTTTCAGTATAGTAGGTCACGACCGCACCAACACTTTCTCCATTTTTAGCGGCTACTACATAAATATTCTCATTGTCCGAAATGCTTTCTACCTGTGTACCAAGGTCATAAAGGTTAGCAAATGTATAAAATGCGTAATAGCCCTTGAGCTCCTCGTAGGCATACATATCCCAAAGTCCATTAAATCCGGTAGGACGAGCATCGTAATACATAAGCATATCAACATCCGGATTGTTTTGCATTGCACACATAACGGCAGAGGTAAAGGCTGCGCCCTTCATACCGATTATTTGCTTTATTGAATATACAAATTCCTTTGACCAGTCACGAACGTAGTTCCACTCGTTTAAAATGCTTTCAGCATTTCCATAGCCGTATGCTTTAAGCAATTTTCTTATGCGAGTAGCTTTGATGGAAACATCGCTTGGCTCGGTCCAATACCAATGCCAAGAGAGAAAATCAAGGGGCACATTTTCTTCCTTGCTTATTTCCTGTAAAAACAACTCCATAAATTTTTCATCACCACAAGAGGCAGGTCCGCCAATTTTCAGGTGTGGGAAGCAAGATTTTAAGTGCTTTGAGGCAATTATATAAAATCTTATATACTCAGCCCAGCTACCACTCCAGCATCTTTTATTTACCGCATCATCCGGGTCTAAATCCGCCTCGTTCCAGATTTCCCAATATTCAATATCGTATTCAAAGCCATCTGCCCAGCCTTGTGTATAGTGCTTTATAATATGCTCACAAATTTGTGCCCATTTATTAAAATCCTTAGGCATTATTGTTCCATATTTCTTTACACCATGCTCTATTTTAGAGCCTAAGCGATAAAATGGTTGTGTGCCGACACTAATAATTTGAGAAATATAGTGGTCGGTGCATGCAAAATCATAGCTATTTGGATCGTTTACATCTGCGTCGAAGTTTGGAAATATTGCGTGAACGTCAATAGTATGCTCTCCACCGTAGCCTGCGAAAAAGGCAGCGTCATGCACTCTTGCATATGGGATTCTTGCAGCTCTATATGAATGCTCGTTTCCTCTTGTTTGGTCCTTGCCGGCAATAACAGGGCCATTGTTAACTGCGTGCATCACCTTAACATTGCCTATCTCTTTTGTATAATCAATTTTAACAGTACTCATTATTTTTCCTTTTTGGCTTGTGTTATAGCCTTGATTTTATTCATATCAAATTTTGCCTGTCTTTCGTATGTGTACAATCCATTAACCTCCTGCTCTACATCGTAAAGCTGAGTATAGCAGAAGCCACAAACATATGGACTATTAATTAGAGCCTTTGTAAGATACTCGTATCTTTCAAGGAATTCTTCCTCGGTCTTAGGTCCGTTACCGTAACCCCAGCCACCAACTCCATCGGTATCCCATCTTATTCCACCATATTCACTTAAGTAAAGTGCCATGTCCTTGTAATTTTGAGATTTTTGATACCTTGAAACCCACTCGTGCTTTTTATCATAAAGCTCAAGCATTTCATCCTGTGTAGGTGCTAAATAAATGCTTTCAAATTCGTCCTTTTCTTGAATGTAGTCATGTAAATCGTAAATATCGGAAACAACCTGATAGTTACCACTTGTACCTACGCAAGGACGAGTTGTATCCATAGTTTTTGTTGCGTAATAAAGTGCTCTTACAAAATCATCGTTTTGGTGTCTGTAATCGTAATCCCATGTTTCATTTAATGGACACCAACCAATGATTGACGGATGGTTAAAGTCTCTTGCAACCTCTCTTTGCCATTCAAGCATAAATGGTACTAACTGGTCCATATTTGAACAATCTAATCCCCAGTTACCAGTTTCACCAAATACAAGGTAACCAAGCTTATCACAATGATACAAAAATCTTGGCTCAAATACCTTTTGGTGAAGTCTTGCGCCATTAAAACCGGCATCAAATGACAAATAGATATCTTTTACAAGCTCCTCCTCATCCTTTGCTGTATATATACCCTCCTTATAGAAGCCTTGGTCAAGGACGGTACGCAAATAAAATGGCTTTCCGTTAAGCAAATAATTGCGATTGTCAAAGGATGTTGTACGAATACCAAAATAGCTCTTTACCTTATCACCACCATAGGTTAATTCAAGGTCGTAAAGCCTACCCTTTCCAGCCTCCCATAAGTGAAGCTCGCTTAAATTAAGAGTTAGGCGACTAATTCCACTCTTTAGCTTAGCACTAACCTCACCTACATTTTTGCCCTTGTAGGTAGCTACTGCCTTGAATTCAGCATTACCAATAGCTTCGATTTCAAGCTGAACACTCTTATCTTCAATTGAAGTGTAATATTTTATTGACTTTATGTAGTTCTTTTCAACATATTCAATCCATACTGTTTGCCAAATACCTGTTGTACGAGTATAGTCACAGCCCATTGAATAATAGTTCTTAGATTGCTTTCCTGATGCTTTTCCACTTGGGTGTCCGTCCTTTGCACAAACGGTAATTATATTCTCCTTACCCATTTCCACATAATCGGTAATATCAATATCAAAGCCAACATAACCACCGATATTATGGTAAACCTGCTTATGATTTACATAAATGAAGCTTTCATAGTCAACTGCACCAAAATGTAAAATTACTCTTTTGTTGCACTTTTTAATTTTTACACGCTTTAAATACCAAACACAATTTAAAAAGTCTGTGTTTCCTATGCCTGAAAGCTTACTTTCCGGGCAAAACGGCACTGTGATTTTTGAGTCAAGGGAATCTCTTTCATAGAATTTTCTGTCAAGGCCACTAACTCCTCGGTCAAGCTCAAATTCCCACTCACCATTTAGGTTTACCCAGTTTTCTCTTTCAAATTGGGGGCTTGGATGTTCAGGTCTTGGAATGTTCATTTCTTTTATCTCCTTAAATTTTTTTCATTAGCTTTGATACATATGATGCCATAAGCTTTTTTGTGCCTACATTATCAAATGCAATTTCATACATATAATCTGTGCTCATCGGTATTACATTCAGCACATCACCCTGTCCAAAGGTTAGGTGACTTACTCTGTCGCCTACGTTAAATATGTTAACAACCTCTTTCTTTGGAGCTTTTGTGTAGTTATTAAAATTATATTTTGGCGTTTGACTTGATGTAAAGCTACTCCTTGCTTGTGCAAAAGCATTATCCTTTTGTATGTCAAGATACTCAGGGTCTATTTCACGCACAAAACGAGATAGCATATTTCTTTGCGTCATGCCATAAAGCATTCTTTCCTTTGCATGAGTAATTATGAGTTTTTTCTTGGCTCTTGTTATAGCAACATAAGCAAGGCGACGCTCCTCCTCTATTTCTGAAGGCATAGCAAGTGATTGACTTCCGGGAAAAACATTTTCCTCCATACCCGGTAAGAAAACTATTGGAAATTCAAGTCCCTTTGAGCTATGAATGGTCATTAATGTCACTGCATCTGCATTTTCATCATACCTATCAACATCAGAAACTAAAGCAACCTCCTCCAAAAAGCCTGATAGTGTTGGCTCCTCTGCTTCCTCCTCATATTCTCTTACAGCCTCACAAAGAGAGTCTAAGTTTTCAAGTCTTTCAGCCTCACTTTGACCTAATGCAATTAAAGCTGCCTCATAGCCTGTGCGCTTAATTACTTCTCTTACAAAGGATGACAAGGACATACCTTCAACATCGTCCATAAGATTATACATTGTTTTAGCAAAGCTAACCATACTGTTTGCTGCAATTTTTGGAATTGCGTTATATTCGGTGGCTTTTGCTAAAACTGAAAGTGTTGGTACACCAAGCTCCTCAGCTATTAGGGATGCTGCATCATAGGATGCATCACCAATTTTGCGCTTAGGCTCGTTTACAATACGACGAAGCCTTATGCTATCACTTGGATTGTTTATAACCGAAAGATATGCAATTATATCCTTTACCTCTTTACGGTCATAGAATCGCAAAGCGCCTAACATTCTATATGGAATACCACTTTTAGCAAACATAGTTTCCAAATTCATAGACTGGGCATTCATACGATATAGTATTGCAAAATCCTTGTAATTTAGGTTTTCTTCCTTTTTCAAGCTTACAATTTTGTCAATTATGTATCTTGATTCATCATTTTGAGTTGGAGTTTCTTTAACTATAATTTTATCTCCCGGCTCATTTTCGCACCATAAGGTTTTCATATGCTTATGGCTATTGTTTTTAATTACACTGTTGGCTGCATTCAAAATATTAGAGGTTGAACGGTAATTTTGCTCTAATTTTATAACTCTTGCTTCTGGGTATTTTTTGTCAAAATTAAGTATATTTTCAATGGTAGCACCACGGAATTTATAAATACTTTGGTCGTCATCACCAACTACCATTACATTTTTGTAAAAATCACCAATCAAAGAAACAAGTACAAACTGTGCTTTATTAGTGTCTTGGTACTCGTCAACACATACATACTTGAATTTGTTTTGGTAATATGAAAGCACGTCTTCATTCTTTTCAAAAAGTTCAACGGTTTTCATTATAATATCGTCAAAATCAAGAACATTTGAGTCCATTAGTCGCTTTTGATACAGCTCATATACTCTCGCTATATCTTTATATTTAGCATCCCCACCTACCTCTAATGAATAATCATACGGGGTCATTAGCTTATCCTTGGCTCTGCCAATTTCGTTCATTACGGTTTTAATCGATAGAAATTTTTCGTCAATTCCCAAATCCTTCATACATTTGGAAATTACCTTTTTACTATCGTCTGTATCGCATACGCTAAAGCCTGCACGATAACCAACCTTTTCACCATGGGAGCGAAGTATTTTCATACAAACAGAGTGGAAGGTACCTGCCCATATATCATTTGCGTTTTCGCCCAATTGCTTTTCAAGTCTTGACTTAATTTCATTAGCTGCTTTATTTGTAAAGGTTATGGCTAAAATATTGTATGCTTTACAGGGCTCGCACGCTAGTACTCTTAAGTAGTTTTCAATTAGGTCCTTGTTGTCACTTTTGGTGGCAAGCTCCAAATCCTCAATTGCGTCAGTAGTAACAAAATCAGGCACGTCTTGGTTAAAATAAGCATTACCGTATTTTATGATATGTGCTATTCTGTTTACTAAAACCGTGGTTTTTCCACTTCCCGCTCCTGCTAAGATTAAAACAGGTCCGTTAACTGTATATACAGCCTCTCTTTGAGGCTCATTTAAAAAGGAATAGTATTTATCAAAAAGTGCTCTTTTTACTTTATGAAATCTCTGCTTTTCTTGTTCTGTCATTGTGTTCTTCCGTTTCTTAACATTATCATTTTAATTCTAACATAAATATATCAAAAAGTAAATACAAAATTAACGATAAAAATCAAAAAACCTCTTCCAAAGAAAGAGGTTTTTTTGGTGCCGGTGATCGGGGTCGAACCGATACGGTATCGCTACCACTGGATTTTGAGTCCAGCACGTCTGCCAATTCCATCACACCGGCGTATTTACTCG
>JAGATW010000123.1 GCA_017621085.1 Clostridia bacterium
CGTATAGATTTCCCAAGGTTGAATTTTCCCCTTGTTTCCTTCTTGCCGTGGTTTTTTCCTTTTCGTCTCAACACCTTTAAATTAACATCTATATATCCTTCGTATATCCAACGATAGATCGTCTTAAATGAAGGCATTTTTAGTTCACTTGGCGAATTGGCTATTTGCTCTGGTGACCAAGTTTTTTCAAGCTTTTCTTTGATTTCTGTTAGCAACTCAGGATTCTTAAACATTCCTCGGTGACAGTATGAGCGACGCAACAAATATTTCTTTTGAGCTGTGTGTGGATAGTATGTCGGAATTTCATACATATGGGTACAATTCCTACGCAATTCTCTTGATATGCTGCTTACATTTCTTCCCATTAATTCAGCTATTTTTCGATAACTTAACCCTTTTTTGTAATATTCCCGTAGACAACAGCGTTCTTCTATGGTAAAATGTTTGTAGTTCATACGATTCTCCTTGTGTACTTTTTTGTGTGTGGTTACCTTAATTGTACCATAGTTTCGTATGAACTTCTATTTTTTTATTTACTGTTGCACTTGATAGTATAATTCACCCAAAATTATAAAGAAAGCTGACCTTTTGGTCAGCTTTTCTATTATTCGCCATATAGCTCTGTTACGATAGCAATTCTTTCACCCTCGTAGTTACAAATGAAACCAGGTCCTATAGCTTCTCTACCTTCCATATTACCAACCGGCATAGCTTCAATAGAGCCGAAAACTGATGTACCTATTTCAATAAGAGCACCAACGTCATCTCTTACAACATAAACCGTTGTTTCTTCAAGAGCCATATCCATAGCAGACTTCATACCGCCAAAGCCCTTTTCAAAAATTGTTGATGTGATTTGAGAAAGAACTGTGTTTGCTGCATTTGCCTTTCCGTCACCAGCACCTCTTAGGTATGCAAGTGATTGCTTACCATTAAGAACTATCTTGCCACCTTCAAGCTTAACAGGCTGTGCCATATCTTCACCAGCTAAGCCCTTTGCTTCATTAAACGCAACAATGTCTGCATTGATTTTTTCAACAGTAGCATTGTCACCATTGATTGAAATAGAACCAAATGTGTCAATCATATCAACGAAGGCTGACATATTCAAGCTTACAAAACCATCAACTTGAATACCATAGTTTTGTGAAATTGTATCTGTCATAAGTAATGGGCCGCCTAAAAGATATGCATCACTTAAAGGTCCAACTCCAACTGAAGGAATGTAAACTAACATTCTTGTTTCAAAGGCAAGATATGTAACGTGCTCTTTATCCTTATTAACGGATGCAAGCATAACAATATCTGCATTTGCATTACTAGCCTCACCAAACTGGTCAACACCATAAATTGCATATGTATATACATTCTCATCGTGCTTCATATCTGATGCAGAGTTAGCATAGTTCAAAAGAACAGCATCATAAGCTTTATGAAGGTCTTCTGTTTTTGAAAAATACTCCTTATTATTCACATAAATCGGCATTTGACTAAGCTTATCTCTATCTATTTCCCATTCGCCATCAAAAACTGTTACCTTGGCAAAGTAACTATTGATAACCATATTGATAACCAAGAGAATCAACGCAATAACAACTAATGCAATTAAAACGCCTATGGCAACCTTTTTATATGGGAATCCTCGCTTAGAATTAGATAAAACTGAATTTTCTGCTATCGCAGCTCTTCTTGTGCTTTGTATTTCACTCATTGCGAATCCTCCTAAAATCAAGAGTATATTATATATTAAATTATATAACAAAATAAAAGGGTTGTCAACACTTTTTAGTAGAAAAAGTTAAAAACTTTCCTTATTTTTTAAATTCCTTCAGAAAATAAATTTCGCCCTCTTCAACAGCTATTGTTTTTTTGTTTAAATAAGATAAGCTGTCACATTCTTCCTCAAAAGTAAGCTTATAGGAATATAGGGCTTGATGCTTGTAGCCTTGTTTTCTATCCTTTTCATTTACTCCGTATTTACCATCGCCTAAAAGGGGATTTCCAATAGATGCCATATGAGCTCTTATTTGGTGAGTTCTGCCTGTCACAAGCTCTATTTCCACCAAAGAAATATCCTTTTCACGATTATAGGAAATAAGCTTATATTTTGTAATAATCTCCTTTGCTCCCTGTGCCTTGTTTTTTAGCACTTTTACCTTGTTATTTTTGCTATCTTTTATCAAAAAGTCGCATAGAGTGTCTGATTTTTCAGGCAAAGAGCCATGAACAGCACACAAGTATTTCTTTGTAATTTTGTTGTTTTTTATTCTTTCATTAACGTCACGCAAGGCTATTGCATTCTTTGCCGAGATTACCATTCCACCTGTGTTTCTGTCAATACGATTGCAAAGAGCAGGGGCAAAGGAATTCTCATTACTTGGAACATATTCGCCCTTTTGTGCAAGATATGCTTGAATATGATAAATTAAGGTGTTTCTATCCTTAGCATCTCCGTCTCCGCTTACCTGTCCGTCACCATCTCCACTATGTACCAAAACGCCGGGTGCTTTGTCACAAATCAAAAGGTTTTCGTCCTCATAAACGATTTTCAAGTCTGTTTTAATGGTCAAAAGCTCATTATCGGTTATTTTTTCAGAAAACAAATCCTCATTTAAAAACATTTGAACAACGTCGCCCTCATTTAAGATTTGCTTTTGCTCTGCTCTTTTTCTATTTACCTTTATTTTTTTTAAGCGAATTGCCTTGTACATTAAGGAAATAGGCATTCCTTTAACTGCCTTTTGTACAAATTTATCAAGTCGCTGTCCTGCGTCATTTGAATTAATTTTAAATTCTCTCATTTTTCCTCTTAGTTAGTTGGTCTATATCTATATTATAAGGTGCTTTTGCTTACTTTTCAAGTAAAATTTTAGTTTTTTATTTACAAGTCATATGTTTTGTGTTAAAATACTTAAAACAGAAAGGGGGAGTTGTATGCTAAAGGCTTGTATTTATACTCTTGGTTGTAGAGTTAATCAATACGAAAGTGACGCAATTGCAAAAGAGCTTAAGGAGCATGGCGTTACCATTGTTAATTCAAATGAGCCTTGCGACATTTGCATTATTAACACTTGCTCGGTTACAAGTGAAAGCGACAGAAAGTCAAAGCAGATTATACGCAGATTAATTAAAAAAAACCCCGATGCTGTTGTTATCGTTACAGGGTGTTATTCTCAAATCAACACACAAAATGCTTTAAATATTAAAGGAGTTAGCCTTGTTTGTGGAAACAACGATAAGTCTAAAATTGCAAAAAGGGCTTTAGAGCTTGTTAATAACAGAAGCTGCAATTGTGAGCTAATTGAGTCAGACATATATAGTGGCAGGTTTGATACTATGAGTGCAGGCGCTCCCTTATCACGTACAAGAGGATTTATTAAAATTCAGGACGGATGTAATTCTAAGTGTGCATATTGTATTATTCCTTATGCAAGAGGCAGCGTACGCTCTGATACAAGAGAAAACATTTTATGCGAGGCAAACAAAATAGTTAACGAGGGCTGTTTGGAAATTGTTCTTACAGGAATTGAAACTGCTGCATACGGAAAGGACCTAAAAAACGGATACTCCCTCGGAGATTTATTAAAAGAGGTTAACGAAATTGATGGTCTTAAAAGAATACGCTTAGGCTCTCTTGACCCATCTGCTATTACTAAGGATTTTGTTGACAAGATTAAGTGCTTGGACAAGGTAATGCCACATTTTCACATTTCTATGCAAAGTGGCTGTACTAAGACCTTGAATGAAATGAAAAGAAAATATAACATTGATATGGCAAGGAAAAATATAGGCTACTTAAAGGAATGTATTCCTAATCTTATGCTTTCTGCTGATGTTATAACCGGTTTTCCTAATGAAAATGACGAGGATTTTTCTCAAACCTTAGATTTTTTCAAAAACGAGAAGTTTTTACATTTACACATTTTCCCTTACTCAAAAAGAGACGGCACGCCTGCTGCCACAATGAGCAATCAAGTGCCTGAGGAAATAAAAAAAGCGCGCTTACACGCGCTTGAAAATCAACAAAAGGAAATCAAGCGTGAGCTTTTAGAGAATTTCGTAAAATCAACTTCCTTTGTTGAGGTTTTATTTGAAAGCTTTGACGGTGGATTTATTCTTGGGCATACCCCCAACTTTATTGAGGTTAAGGTGAAAAGCGATGTTTCCCGTGGCAATCAAATTTTAAAGGTTAAGCCAAACGGTACTGATGGAGAATATGTTTTTGGCGAACTAATTGAATAAAAAATACACACTCGTTTATGGGTGATGTCCTTATCGGAGAATTTATAATAGGGGTATGGGCAAAGACCTGTGCATTTGTTAAACAAATGCGAAACTTGCGATAAAAACATAAAGAGAGAACAATGCGGAAAGAAAAACCGCTTTGCTCTCTCTTTTTCTGCTTTTAGTGATATTCTTTGCTTTCGCAAAGAGTGATATGATTGCTATCGCAATCGTGATATTGAAGCCTTGCGGCTTCAGTGA
>JAGATW010000124.1 GCA_017621085.1 Clostridia bacterium
CGTGACCCAATGGCTATGCGTCCATTCGTTGGTTACAACATGGGTGACTACTTCCAGCATTGGCTTGACATGGGCAAGAAGATTCCTAATGCTCCAAAGATTTTCCACGTTAACTGGTTCAGAACCGATGATGAGGGTCACTTCATTTGGCCGGGCTTTGGTGACAATATGAGAGTTCTTGATTGGATTCTTGCAAGATGCGAGGATAAGGTTGAAGCTCGTGAAACTGCTATCGGTTACGTTCCTTATGCTAAGGACATTAACATTGACGGTCTTGATATCACAGTTGATACAATTGAGGACCTCTTAAGCGTTGATAAATCTTCTTGGCTTGAGGACGTTGAAAATATCAAGTCCTTCTATGCTCAGGTTGGTGACAGAGTTCCTGCAACTATGTACGACGAGCTTAAGGCTCTTGAGGACAGTCTTTCTAAATAAGTTAATCTATGGGTGTTCTCCTTTGAGAGCACCCATAATTCTATTTGAGAGGAATAAGTTATGAAATTAATTGGCTTAAAAGAGATTAGAAAAAAGAAGGGATATTCTCAAGTTAAGGTTTCATTGGAATTAAATATTTCAAGAGAAGCTATATCAAATTATGAAAACGGAAAAAGAAGCCCTGATATTGATATGCTTGTAAAATTCTCTGATTATTTTAATGTATCAATTGATTATTTAATACGAGGCGAAGAATTTAAGAAAAGATAACATATAGAAAATCGGCAAGGGAAATTCCTTGCCGATTTGATTAATTTAATATATGAACAGATGTACAGTTGTATATCCGTTTAGTTTGTTACTAAATTTTATTCCTCAACGTAATCTACTTCTATTACCTCGTACTTGTCGCACATTGTGCAATAGCATTTAGATAAGCCCTTTACATTTTTTTGGGGTGCTATTACCTCAACAACCTCGCCACTATAATCGTGTATCGGTGCTGTGTAGGCACTATTGTAGGTGTGCTCACACTTTGTACATTTATTTATTGTGTAACCAAATGTATCGTGGGTTGGCTCAATTACCGAGTCCTGTGCGTACTTGTGTATGCAGTTATTCTTCATTGTTTTGTTGCCACCAATATATACCTTAACATCAGTTACCTTGTCTGTAGGAATATCACGAACTATGGTGTACATATAGCCTGTGTCCAGCTCGTACTCTATCTCTAATGGCTGATACACATCATTAATCACTGCATAGGCTGAATCGGCAATTTCCTGTGGCAAATAAACTCTTAAGGACATTGGGAAATTATATAATTCCTTATCTAAGGTTAAGTCCGGGGTTACTGTAAAGGTCAATGATTCTCTGTCACAGGCTGTGTACTGTACTGTTGTTGTTTCGACCTGCTTTGCGTAAATTAAAACCTCTTCAAAATTTGCAAACCAAATATCATCTCTGTGATTTCTGTATATCCACTTGCAATGATACTCAAATAGTGTCTTTGATATATCTGTGCTATTTATGGTTTTGCCTGAGCTTTCATCTATTACACAGTGGAGTAGCTCAACTACCCAGTTTTGATTTTTTACGCTATTTGTAATGATATTATGAATGATGGACAAATCCTTGTTTATATTTACCGACGTTGCTCTTACTCTATATGGGTTAAACTTTTGACCGGGGATTACTGCATTTCCACCTGACTCCTCACGATTGCCTATTACATAATCACGAAGGTAGTCCTCATAATCATCGGTAATATGTGCGAATGGAGTTGCATAGGTTAATACTCTTTGTCCCGGGAATTTTTCACGAAGGAACAATATCGCGTCCCTTATCTCGTGGTCGTATTCATCCTTGTTAACATCCTTTGGAAGAACATGGTTGTAGCTATGACAGCCCGCATTTAAGTAGCCACGGGCAAATACCTTGTTCCAGCCATCAATTTTATCCTGGCTTCCAACAAAGCAAGGACATAGCATAGCTGTGCCACGATAGCCGTATTTTTCAAATAGGTCTGATACTATTGTTCCTGTTTCCACATCGTAGCCATCATCAAAGGTCATTGTAAGAGCTGTTTTGTAGCCATTATAGTATGGGGTTAAATATGGGTGCTTCATTACCTCATTTATGTAGTAAATAGCCATATTGTCCCCTGTACCAACTGTTGTTGCTTTATAATTAGTTCTATCGGGAACTATTATTACTGCAGGTGGGTTTGGCTTAGTGTTGCCACCCGGTGTTTCGTTATCGGGATTTTCATTATCATTTGTGCTGCTTGACGCATTATCTTGTGTGCTACTGCTTGTGCTGTTTTGCGTGCTATTTGTAGTGCTGTCTATTGTACTGCTATTTGTACTGCTGCTTGTGCTGCCACCTGTGCTTTCGTTATCATCAGCTTCATTATTCCCTTGACTGCTTGATGATTTAGTAGGTGGTGTTGTTGGCTCATTTGTGTTAACACAGCCAATTAAGGAAAGCAGTGTGCATAATACTATTAAAATCGCTATTAGCCTTTTCATTTTATACTCCTTGCTCCTTTAACCAAATTAGTTGCTCCATTGTTTTATCTGAAATGTGTCCCTCTTGATATGGGGCTACGTTGTAGGCAAATACGCCACCGTTTTCTTTTACTTTGTTTATATAGTTTAAAGCTTCTTCGTTTGAATAAACAGGGGTTGGCTCACCGGTTTTTTCGTGTACCCAAAAGTCATCCATCCAGCAAAGTCCAAACCATTGTAGTCCACTTTCCCCTGAGAATTGCCCATTTGGGTAATGCTTTAACTCGTTTTCCTCGCCTGCTTGAAAATCGGCAATGCCACGTCCCCACTCACTTCCCCAAGGCTCAACGCCTCTGAAGTTAAAGGCAACTATGGAATTTGGATTTCCTGCTCTTAATGCATTTGCGTATCTTTGGTAGTCATATCTTAGCCCTCTGCCACCGCAAATGCCCGGCTCATAACAGCAATCAATCCACCAGCCGCAAATTTTGTCACCATATTTTTTAGAAATCGCCTCGGTTATTTTATAGCAATATTCTGCGTGAGTGCGTGGGTCTGTTTTAAAGGATGTGGCGCTTTCCCACTCAGAGTTAGTTGAACCCTCACCATTAAAATATACCATTAGCTTTATGTTGTGCTTTGATAGTCTTTCATACAATTCCTCAATTAAATCACGCTTTGATGTATGATTTGGGATTATATCGTCCATTTCCTTTAAGGGAAAGGGTAAAAACATATCTGCGTGTGTTATTGTAAAGAATAAAAACCTTGCTCCTGTGTCAATAATTTGCTTTGTAAAGGTATCTATATCAAAATCAAGTATTGCCTGCGCGTGTGGCTTTTTATCTCCGTTTTTAGGAACGGAGTGTGTTGTCCAGTGGCAAAACAACCCATAGCCTGCTTTTTTAAACCATTCTACTCTTTCATTCATAGCATTAAACCTCGCTTTCTCTTTTATATTATCATAATAATGTAAAAATATCAAGGTTAATAGGTCTTGGTTAGTGAATATTTTGTGACTTTTGTGAAAATTTAGACTAATTTATTGACAACTGCAATTTGTAACTATATAATATTATGTATATTAAATGAAAGGACTAAAATGATGCTAAAGTTAACTGACATAAAAAAGGATTATGTCACTGGAGATACGACTGTCAATGCCCTAAAGGGCGTTTCTCTTGAATTTCGCAAAAGTGAGTTTGTTTCTATTTTGGGACAAAGTGGATGCGGTAAAACAACACTATTAAATATCATCGGTGGTCTTGACCAATACACAAGCGGTGATCTTGTTATAAATGGAAAATCCACAAAGGAGTTTAAGGACAGAGATTGGGACACATACAGAAACCACTCCGTTGGCTTTATTTTCCAAAGCTATAACCTTATTCCCCACCAAACCGTGCTTGCCAATGTAGAGCTTGCACTTACTCTTTCCGGTGTTTCCAAGGAGGAGCGCAGAAAAAGAGCTATTGAAGCATTAAACACTGTTGGCTTAGGTGAGCAAATCAAGAAAAAGCCTAACCAGCTATCGGGTGGACAAATGCAAAGAGTTGCCATTGCAAGAGCTCTTGTAAACGACCCTGATATTTTATTGGCCGATGAACCAACGGGTGCTCTTGATAGCGAAACAAGCGTTCAAATTATGGACCTGCTTAAGGCTATTTCCAACGATAAGCTTATTATTATGGTAACTCATAACCCTGACCTTGCAAATGAATACTCCACAAGAATTATTAATTTGCTTGACGGACAAATTGTTAGTGACACTAACCCTTACGTATCAAGTGAGGATGATGTTGTAGCTGAGCCACAAGCGAAGGATTTAGACAAGGCAGAGCAAAAAAGGAGTGAAAAGGAAAGAAAAAGAGCCGAAAGGCTTGAGGGTAAAAAGACCTCTATGTCCTTTAAAACTGCTCTTTCACTTTCATTAAATAACCTACTGACTAAAAAGGGCAGAACATTTTTAACTGCCTTTGCAGGTAGTATCGGTATTATCGGTATTGCTCTTATTTTGGCTGTATCTGCCGGAGTTAATGCTTATATTACAAGCGTTGAGGAAAGCACAATGTCCTCATATCCATTGGAGATTAACGAAAGCACCGTTGATACAATGAGCATGCTTAGTAATCTTATGCAAAACAACGGAGTTAAAAACCCTGAGCCTGAAACAGTTTACTCAAATGATGTAATGGCAAATGTAATGAATTCCATTACAACAGGCTTTACTAAAAACAATTTAACTGCCTTTAAGCAGTTTATTGAACGTGACGAGGATTTCAAATCAAATACCACGGATATTAAATACATCTACACAGCTAACCTTAACACCTATACCATTGTGGGTGGTATTGAAAAATACAGAAAAACTCTTGATGGTGTTACAGACCTTTTAATTTCCATTGGTCTTGGCGATATGATGGGTGTTAGCGAAAACGGCTCTATGACAATGGGTGGTGGCGCATTTAAGGAGCTTGTTGGAGATTCCGATTATATTCAAGGTCAATACGACAAGCTATATGGCGAATTTCCAAAGGACAAAAATGAGGTTGTTTTAATTGTTGATAAAAACCAGCAGGTTTCTGACTTTATTTTATATACCTTGGGTATTCGTGACACTGCCGACCTTGAAAAGTACATTCAAACAAGACTTAACAAGGACACAAGCGATGACTATGTAATTCCTGAAAAGAAATTCACCTTTGAGGAAATTTGCGGCTATGAATTTAAGGTTTTGCCTGACTCACAGAAATACAAGGTTGAAAATGGCAAAATTGTTGAGCGCGATTTAAAAGAAATCAAGGAATTTCTTGACACAGATGAGGCTCTTACCTTAAAGGTTGTTGGTATTATTACTCCTAAGGACGGCACAAGTGTAATAGGCTCAATCGGTTATACCTCTGCTCTTATGACACACGTTATTGAATTATCTAATAGCAATGAGCTAATTGACCTTCAAAAGCAAAACACAAGCATTGATTTGGTAACAGGCTTACCGTTTGCAGGCTTTGCACCTGATTGTAGCTATATTCATAAGTTTATTGAAGCAAACTCAGCACAGCTTGGCAATATGGCAGCTTACCTTGATATGACAGATGCGCAGCTTTTACAGGCAATTAAAAAGGCTGTTATTGAGGACCCGGATGCAAAAATGCTCTTAACCTTTGATTTTGATGGTGGTATTGCTCCATATGGTGGCTATTCCTTAACTGATATCGAAACAGTTATTAAGCCAACAATGGAGGGAATTAAG
Organism: Clostridia bacterium; assembly: GCA_017621085.1. Classification (GTDB taxonomy): domain Bacteria; phylum Bacillota; class Clostridia; order Oscillospirales; family CAG-272; genus RGIG2000. Next base: position 5,701 of record JAGATW010000124.1, read on the forward strand.
GACCCACAAATTAAGAGCTTTGCACTAACTCTTTTAAATCTTTCATTCTCAGGCTTCCCAATAATTGACGAAAACGGACAAATTACAGGCTCTGTTGGTGCTGACCCAACAGGTAGTAACTTTATTAAAATTATTAACACAATGCTTTCCGAAAACAGTAGCTACACTCCTGACCAAGCCCACTTAAATTCACTTGTTAAGCTTGGCTATGTTGACTTTGACAAGCCAACTACAATCCTTATTTATCCTAAGGATTTTGATGCTAAGGAGGCTATTAAGGCTTCAATTGAGGAGTACAATGGCGACCAAGCCAAGGAGGACAAAATAAGCTACAGCGATGCTGTTGCTATATTGATGGAGTCTGTTACAACTATTGTAGATGCTATTTCCTATGTATTAATTGCCTTTGTTGCAATTTCCTTGGTGGTATCCTCTATTATGATTGGAATTATTACCTATATTTCTGTTCTTGAAAGAACAAAGGAAATTGGTATTTTACGTGCAATCGGTGCTTCAAAGAAGGACATTTCACGAGTATTCAATGCAGAAACCTTAATTGTTGGCTTTGGCGCAGGTGTGATTGGTATTGTTGTTTCCCTTGTATTTATTGTAATTATTAACATTATACTAAATGCACTGACAGGTCTTGCAACACTTAAGGCAACTCTTCCATTTGTTGCTGCAATTGTTCTTGTTCTTATTAGCATGGGACTTACCCTTGTTGCGGGAATATTCCCATCTCGAATTGCTGCTAAGAAGGACCCTGTAATTGCTTTACGCACAGAATAAAATTAAAAAAGTCTTCTCAAACCGAGAAGACTTTTTGTTTATTCAATTGCTATTAGCTTAACGCTTGAAACACCTGAAATTTGGCTTAAATTTTTTGTTAAGCTTTCAGCGTCACCAACTACGTTTGATATATCCATTGATATAACAACGTGGGCGCGTGAGTTAATTGGTGGATTTTGATTTATTGTTAAAATATTGGCACCCTGTGTGGATAATTCCCCTAAAACCTCACCTAAAAGTCCTGCCTTGTGGGAAAGACTCATTGATACAACTGCCTTTCTTGTGCCTGTATCAGAGCTTATTGGGAAAACATAATCCTTATACTTATAATAGGTGCTTCTTGAAATGCCCACCATTTTTACAGCCTCGGAAACGTCCTTAACATTTCCACTTGACAATAGTGCTTTTGCCTCTAAAACCTTTTCATAATACGATGGTAAAATTGATTTGTCAACAAGTAAATACTTACTTAACATTTCCCATACCTCTTTTGTTTTATATTTAAAGCTATTATTCGTGCCAAACCTTTTTGTTTACCATTGATGATACAAATTCAAGCATATCGTCCTTTTCAACGGTAACATTATGGAATACAGGCTTATTTTCAATATCCTTTAAGCTTGCAGGGATTTTTGCCCCTGTGTATTCATTAAGCTTTTTAAGTGCGTCAAACTCACCGTTATAGCTTCTTCCAAGCGCCTTCATTACACTATTGGAGAACTTGTATGGTGAGGCTGTGGATAACACAACTGTTTTGTCCTTATTGCCTGTTTCCTCTGCCCATTTTTCGTAAACATTCCAAGCAACTGCTGTATGTGTATCCATTAAGTAGTTATACTCATTGTACACCTTTTCAATTGTTGCAATTGTTTCAAGGTCATCACAGAAGCCTGCGTCAAACTCGCTTCTTATCTTGTCAAGCTCGTCCTTGTTTAGCTTATACTCACCCTTTTCCTTAAGCTGTGCCATATATTCAGCGCACTTAACGTCACCACAGGTTAAGTACAAAAGTCTTTCAAGGTTAGAGGAGATAAGAATATCCATAGATGGAGATTTTGTAATATAGAAGCTTCTATTCTTATTATATACTCCACTTTCAAAGAAATCGGTTAAAACCTTATTTGTGTTAGATGCGCAAACAAGCTTACCAACGGGCAAGCCAAGCTTTTTAGCAAAATAGCCAGCCAAAATGTCACCAAAGTTACCTGTTGGCACAACAAAGTTAACATTATCGCCCATTTTAATTTCGTTCTTGTTTAAAAGCTCACCGTAAGCCTTAAAGTAATATGCAATTTGCGGAACAAGTCTTCCTATATTAATAGAGTTAGCGCTTGATAGCTGCACTCCCTTTGGAAGAGCAAGATTTGCAAAAATGTTTTTAACTCCGCTTTGTGCATCGTCAAAGTTACCAACAACAGAGCAAACACAGGTATTTTTACCATCTACGCTTACCATTTGTCTTTCCTGTACGGCACTAATACCCTTTTTAGGATAGAAAACAATTATTTTAATTCCGTCAACGCCTGAAAAGCCTGAAAGTGCTGCGCTGCCTGTATCTCCACTTGTGGCAGTTAAAATAACTATTTCATCCTGCATATTTGTTGCCTTTTTGGAAGCGCCTATAAGCTGTGGTAAAAGCTGAAGGGCTACATCCTTAAATGCACAGGTTGGTCCGTGGTAAAGCTCCATAACGTAAGCATCATTTACCTTGGAAAGAGGAGCAAAGTCCTCATTTTCAAACTTACCGTCATATGCCTTGGAAACTAAGCTGTATGCCATATCATACTCGCTACCCTCTCCCTTTAGCATATCATCCCCTGCAAAAAGAAGTGAAACAACAGTTGCGGAAATTTCCTTTGGACTCATTTCAGAAAGCTTTTCCATTGGGAATTTTACTCCCTCAAAGCTTTTTGGCATGTAAAGTCCGCCATCCTTTGCAAGTCCTTCAAGCACTGCTTGGGACGCAGTTTTCTCAATTTTATTATTTCTTGTACTTAAATATAACATTTTTTTTAAAACCCCTTGATTTTTTACTTTTTATATGATACACTATCTTCCATAGAAAAACAAGTGTTTTTGAAATAAAAACAAAAATTTTTTTAAAAATTTTATCGGAAGGGCAAAAATAATATGAAAATCGCAATTCTCGGTTATGGTGTTGTTGGCTCCGGTGCTTATGAGGTGCTTACTAAATATGGCTATGATGTTAAGTGGGTGCTTGATATTCGTTCACATCCTGAGCTTGGCAATGTATTAACCGCTAACTACGACGATATTTTAAATGATAAAGAGGTTGGTGTTGTGGCTGAGGCTATTGGTGGTCTTGAGCCTGCACATACCTTTGTTGTTAAGGCGCTTAAAGCAGGTAAGCATGTTGTCAGCTCCAACAAGCATTTAATTTGTACCTATTACGAGGAGCTTCACACCCTTGCACTTGAAAACAATGTAACTATTCGCTTTACATCAAGCGTTGGTGGTGGTATTCCTTGGCTTTACAATCTAAAGCGCAGCATTCGCTGTGATGAGGTTACTAAAATAATGGGTATTATGAACGGTACTACAAACTTTATTTTAGATGCTATGATTACCGACTCACGTGATTTTGACGATGTACTAAAGGAAGCACAGGCTCTTGGTTATGCTGAGGCTAATCCAAGTGCTGATATTGACGGTCTTGATACTGCAAGAAAAACCGCAATTTCAAGCTCAATTGCCTTTAACACTATAATAAAGGAAGAAAATGTTTCGGTTTTCCCTATGCGCACAGTTCAAAAATGCGACATAGAATATATTGTTGGAAGACTTGGTAAGACTATTCGTTACCTTGGTTTTGGTGTTAAAAATGAAAATAGCGTGTCTGCCTTTGTTGAGCCTGCTATTCTTTCTTATAAATCACCTGAGTCAAATGTTGTAAAGAATTTTAATATGATTACTCTCTTTGGTCAAAGCGTTGGTCGCCTTTCCTTCTTTGGACAGGGTGCGGGTAAATACCCAACAGGTAATGCTTTGGCTCAGGACATTATTGATATTGTTAACGGAGATACAGCTCTTTGCTTTACTCCACACCCAACTCCTGTTGATAATGACGCATTAAAGAGAAGCTATTATATAAGAACAACTGCAAGTGTTGACGGTGAGCTTATTGAAAATAAGGAAACAATTAATGGCAATAATCATATTATCACTAAGCCAATTAGTGTAAATTCAATTCACAAGCTTGCAAAAATTATTTTAGAAAGTGACTCCGGCTCTTTCTTTGCCGGATTTGAGGAGTAAATTATGTTAAAGGTATTAAAATTTGGTGGTTCATCCCTTGCCTCCGGTGAAACCTTTGAAAAGGTAAAGAAAATCATTGAGGCTGATAATTCAAGAAGAATTGTTATTGTATCAGCTCCGGGCAAAAGACATTCTAAGGATATGAAGGTTACTGACCTTTTGTATCTATGTCAGGCACACATTAAGTACAATGCTAACTTTGACCATCTTTTTGAGGAAATCAAGGGTAGATACAAGGCTATTTACGAGTACTGTGGCTTAAAGCAGGACATTGATAAGGAGTTTGAGGAGATTTATCCAAAGCTTAACAAGAAAACAAGCGTTGACTATATTGTTTCAAGAGGCGAATACTTAAACGCAAAGCTTATGGCTGAATATCTTGGCTATGAGTTTGTTGATAGCACAGAGTGGCTTTACTTTAACTTTAACGGTAAGGTTGATTTTGAAAAGTCCTACAAGGCACTTTCCGATATTATTGAAAATAAATCTAAGGTTGTTATTCCGGGCTTTTACGGTGTAACACCTGATGGAAATGTAAAAACCTTCTCCCGTGGTGGCTCTGACATAACAGGTGCTATTGCAGCGGCTGCTGTTAATGCTGATATGTATGAAAACTGGACTGACGTTAGCGGTATTATGACTGTTGACCCACGCTTGGTAGAAAATCCAAGACCTATTGAAAATGTTACCTTTGCTGAGCTAAGAGAGCTTTCTTATATGGGTGCTGAGGTTTTACACGAGGAGACTGTTTTCCCTGTAAGGCAAAAGAACATTCCTCTTTACATTAAGAATACTAACGATATGAACGCGCGTGGTACTCTTATTATGGAAAGCTTTGATGAAGAAGAGGACAGAAAGAGTCACTTTATCACAGGTATTTCCGGTAAGAAGAATTACTCTATTATTACTATTGCAAAGAATAGAATGAATGATGAAATCGGCTATGTTCGTCGCGCCCTTGAGGTGTTTGAGCGCTTCCAGGTTCCTATTGAGCATATTCCGTCAAGTATTGATAGCTTTTCTGTTGTTGTGGCTTCCACACACATTGAAAATAGAATGCACGAAATTATTTCCGCTTTAAATTCTGCCCTTGCTCCTGACTCTATTAACATAGCAAATGAGATTAGCTTAATTGCTATTGTTGGCAGAAAGCTTCAGGCAAATGTCGGTATTGCAGGTAAAATATTTACTGCTCTCGGTGATAATGATATTAACATTAGAATGATTGAGCAGGGTGCTGACGAAATCAATATTATTATCGGTGTTGATGATAACAACTTCAAGAAAACAATTAAGGTATTATACGATTTAGCAAACTAAGGAGAAATTACAATGAAAAAGTACAATGTAGGTATTCTCGGCGCAACAGGTGCTGTTGGCAGAGAAATGATGAATATTTTAGAGGAAAGAAATTTTCCAATCAATGAATTAAGACTTTTGGCTTCCCCAAGAAGCGTTGGTAAGAAGCTTACCTTTAAGGGTGAGGAAATTACCGTTAAGCTTGCAGAGGAGGGTGCATTTGAGGGTCTTGATATTGTTTTGGGCGCTGCATCCAATGCAGTTGCAAAGCAGCTTGCTCCCGATATTGTAAAGGCAGGTGCTGTATTTGTTGATAACTCCAGCGCTTTCCGTATGGTTGATGAGGTTCCACTTGTAATTCCGGAAATCAACGCAGAGGACGTAAAGAAGAACAAGGGTATTATTTCTAACCCTAACTGCTCTACAATTATTACTCTTGTTGCTGTTAATGCTATTAATCAGCTTTCCAAAATCAAGGGTATGGTAGCCTCCACCTACCAAGCAACAAGCGGTGCAGGTGCTGAAGGTCCTGTTGAATTAAGAGCGCAAGAGGGTGCGCTTGTTAACGGTGGCGAAATTGTTAGCAATGTATTCCAATACCAAATTGCAGAAAACGTAATTCCACACATTGGTGGCTTTACAGACAACGGCTTTACAGCTGAGGAAATGAAGATGCAAAATGAGGGCAGAAAGATTTTACACTTGCCGGAGTTAAAGGTTACCTGTACTTGTGTAAGAGTTCCTGTTGTTCGTTCCCACTCTATTTCTGTAACTGTTCTTACAGAGGACAATTTAACAGTTGAGCAGGTAAGAGAGGCTGTTAAAAATGCTAAGGGCTGTAAGCTTTATGACGATGGAGAAAAGAAGGAATATCCAATGCCTCTTGTAACCTCAGGTCAGGATATTGTTTACGTTGGTAGAATTAGAAAGGACCTTGTATTTGATAATGCCATTACACTTTGGTGCTGTGGCGACCAGGTAAGAAAGGGCGCTGCTACAAACGCAATTCA
>JAGATW010000125.1 GCA_017621085.1 Clostridia bacterium
AGCAAGCTTTCCTATGTTTGCTGTGATATTACAAGAACATAATGAAAAAAATAATTTTAATAGGCAGAGTTGCGGCAGGAAAAACCACCTTAACTCAAGCTTTAAACGGTGAGCAAATTCACTACTATAAAACACAATACATAAACTATCTTGATACAATTATAGACACCCCCGGTGAATATACTGAATTAAGACAAACAAGTGGTGCATTAGCCCTTTATGCCTATGAGGCAGACGTTGTAGGACTTGTATTGTCGGCAAATGAGCCATATTCTATATTCTCACCCTGTATTACAAGCCTTGTAAACAGAGAGGTTGTAGGAATTATAACAGGCATTGACAAGCCTGATGCTAATCCCGAAAGAGTAGAAAGATGGTTAAGGCTTGCAGGCTGTAAAAAGATATTTCCTGTTAGTGCGTACACAGGAGAGGGACTTGATGCTCTTATAGAGTTTCTTGCAGAGGATGAAGAAGAGCTTAAAAAAATCAGAGCCGAAAATGGGTAAAGCATTGTCCCATATGGCAATAAGGAGGATGAGGAAAAATGAGCAGGACCCAAATAATCGCATTTGCGAATAATAAAGGTGGAAGTGGAAAAACCACAAGCTGTTCAAATATAGGCTGTGCTCTTGCTATGATGGGCAAAAGAGTGCTTATTATAGATGGAGATATGCAGCTTAATTTGACCCTTTCCTTTTTTAATGAAGAGGTTGCCCTTGAATATGCAAGTAATGGTAAAAATATATACACAGCCATAAAAGAGGAAAAGGACTTGTCCGATTTTGTAGTATCAACAGAATATAAGGGACTTGATATAATACCGTCAACCTCACTTATGAGTGCTATTGAATTTGACATTTTTCCAAAATGGCAAAGAGAATTTATTTTAAGAAAATGCTTGGAGCCAATAAGAGCGCGTGGCTATTATGACTACATATTAATAGACTCCCCACCAACACTTGGTGGCTGGGTGATGAATATTATGTGCGCCTCAGACTTTGTGGTAATTCCTGTTGAGGCAAGCCCTTGGGGACTTTTTGGTCTTGCTAATATGTTCGACTTTATAAATAAGGTAAAGGAGATTTCCCCACGTCTTAGCGTTATGGGAATTATGGTAACAAAGGCAGACGAGCGAAAGAATTACTTTAAGGAAACCTTAAAAACCCTTAAGGAGTCAGAGGACGTAAGAGTATTTGACAACTATGTAAGAATAGATAGCACTATTGAATGGTCACAGGACAACAGTAAGCCTGTTGTAGCCTACAAAAAGTATTCAAGAAGTGCCATAGAATATAAGATGCTTGCAAAGGAGATAGTAGAATATGCCAATAGGTAAGAATGCAATAAAAAGAATTAGTAACGATGGCTACTCACAGGTAAAAACCTCAGCTCCTGATATGGAAAACAGTGTGGTAACAGAGGAAAAGCCACCGATAGCAGAAGAAAAAAAGGTAGGTGCAAAAAAGCAACCTACAAAGAAAACAACTACAAAAAAGACAACACAGGAAAAAGAACCGACTACTAAAAAGATGACTACTCCAAAAAAGAGCATGGAAAAGGAGCCGGACCTTGCCCCTGTTAAAACAGCCGAAAAGGTTATTAAAGCTCCTGAAAAATCATCAAAAAGACAAGGAGATGGCTTTATTAACATCGGTGGAGAGCTACCAATTCACTTGCTTTAAAGCTTAGAAGAACGGAGCAGTAAAAAGGGCAGAATTTTCTGCCCTTTCTCAATAATGTTTTTATTAATGTACAAAAAAGCAGATTTCATATGAAATCTGCTTTTTGCGTTTTATCTGTTTCCGAAAAGTGCGTCAAAGCTCATAGAAGCCTGCGCCTTGTTACCGGTAATTCCTCCAAGACTTCCCTCGCCTATATACTCAATTAGCATAGAGGACAAAATAACATCGCAAGCTTCAACATATTCTTTTATGTAGCTTGGCTTAATATACTTTTCCATTATTTTTTCCTCCTTATTAATTCTTAGTAGTGTACTGTGAATTTGTAACCTCATATGGTTTTTCAATAGCATTGTTGACAGATTCGATACAAATTTTGTTAACCTCTTCACTAAACTCAAAGCCCATTTTTTGAGTATCAGTGCCGTTTGTTAAAGAGTGTCCCTCAGTATCAACTAAAGGATAAGTTGCATTATCAATAGGCAAACCTGTTAGTACCTTAACGAATGTGAGACCTGCTATGTATCTACCTATACCATATGACAAGTGCTTAGCATCTCTTTGAATATTTTTAGGTGTTAAATAGGATGTTTTAGCATTTTCAATAGCGGTACCTGATGGAATAACAACGCTAATCTTACTATTAGTTGTGATTTTAGCATTAACAGCAGCTAAAATCTTGCTAAAGGCAGGAATTTGGCTTGAATAGTCTGCTCTTGCTGACCAGGTTATCTGCCAAGCATATTTTACATTTGGGTTAGTTTTATGTGCATCAACATAAGATATAAGATCACTTAAGCTATCGTAAGTAGATGCAGTACCGGAATCTGAGCTAGCCTGCTGGAATACAATGTAGTCCCAATCAGCCTTTTTAATAGCATCGTACATTGTGTAAGCGCCATGATCCCAAGTGCCTGTGTCATGCCATGTGGTAGCACCGTCAGCCCAATATCTAAACATATAAGCCTTGGAATTGCTTTGAGCATTGCTTACATGTGTAGCAAGAGTGCAGTTATTTGCACGAAGGTTACCAAGCTCAACATACTTAACGCCTGCTTCCTTAGCTATTTTGTAAACATACTCCATAGCATCATCGGAGAAGCTGTTACCAATGGTCAAAATCTTAAGGGAGTTAACCTTTTCTTCCTCTTCTTCCTTGCCCCAAGAGTCAGCAGCCTTTACAACATCATCGTATGAGTTAGCAACAGGATTTTCCTGTTTTTCACCGTTGTCGATATAAGAAACAACACCGTCAATTACAACGAAAGCACTGCAAACAAGCTTAACGCTTGAGCGCGCATCCTCTGGAATGTCATTTATCATAACGTCAAAAACAGCTATATCCTTGTTAGTTAAATTTGTTACATACACGCCGTCCTTGGTTGGAGCACCGTTTGCATCAATAGGACAATCATTGCCGATTGCATCCTGTGAGGAAATGATAGCACCGTAAATAACACTCTTACCTGTAATTTCTGTATAGAGAGCAACGGATTCCTTATCAACAGCATAATGCTGCACAATACCACCATTATATTCGCTATAAGAATAACCTACAGTAATGAATAAAGGGTTAATTGTTTTCTCTGCAATAGTTGTTCCACAAACGGAGCATTTGTTTGTAGCTATAATAGAGTCAAGGTAGCTCTCGCTTCCCTCTGAAACAGTCCAGCTGTCTGTACAGCCACCCTGGCACGCTGCGTTAACTGAAATTGCGAAAATGCAACAGATAACAAATACCAAGGAAGCAATAAAAAGTAACCTTCTTTTCATATTTTATCTCCTTTGTATGTAACTTCATACATATTATATAATATCACAATATATATTTGTTTTCAAGTATTTACCAAAAATATTGTTGTAAAATGATAATTTTTGTTAATTTTGCACAAAAGATAACTGAAAACAAAACAGGAGCAGAAAACTGCTCCTGTTAGATTTACCGTCTTAAAACTGCCCATCTTTCATAGCAGCTACAGCCGGACATAGGTCCACGTGGCTGGTTGCGCCAAGGTCCGTTTGGACACATGCATTTTGCTTTTGCGTTAAAATCCTGTACCTTGGAATAGCTTCCAAAGGTGTCAGTTTCTCTTTGTCCTACCCAATAATTACAGGTTGCACAAAATTTCATATGTGAGCCAAATTGTTGTGCCATATGTAAAGTACCCCTTGTAAAGTAATTCTATCGTTATAATAACACGAATTTTTGCATGTTGCAACAGAATTATAACAAGCTATCATAGTAAACGCAAGTGAATAGAATTTGACAGCTTATTGACAATAGAGCTAAAAAATGGTATAATAAACACGAAAGATAAAGGAGGAATTAATATGAAATTTAGAGTATTTTTATGTGTATTACTTGTTTTGGTTTTATCGTTATCGCTTGTATCCTGTGAAAACAGAGTAACAAAGGACGAGGCGAAGGAGCAGGTAAATAAGCTTCTTGATGCAGTTGTAGATGAAAGGTTTGATGATGCGAAATCACTTTTACACCCAAAAAGAGCCTTTGACGTTCAAGATTTATTTGAAAGAGCAGAGGCTGAGTACAACGTAGATTTCCAAGACAGTATAGAATTAGAAAGATATACAGGCTTTTCAAGCGCTGTATATTCAAGCGAGGTTGACGGTAGCTCCTACGAGCTTGAAATGGACATTGTCGTTAGTGGTAAAGCCCTTGAATTAACCGTTGAGGTGGTAAGAAACAATTCAGGCTTTGGCATATATGACATTGAAATTGACGATTAAAATTTTAATAAAAACAAAAATCACACCCAAAGGGGAGCCTTCCATAAAGCAGTTTTTACCTGCCGCAAAGCAAAAGGAGTACGGACAGTTTTGTTCGTACTCCTTTTCACATGCCTTGCCTGCAAGGTATAGTGTGTTACACCTTATAGGTGTACTTGTCGGGTGGTAATAAGCCTCCCTTGTGTAAAGGGAGGTGGCTCGCGCAAGCGAGACGGAGGGATTGTTAAAAATAAAATTATACCGAAAAACAATCCCTCAGTCACCTTCGGCGACAGCTCCCTTTGCACAAGGGAGCCTTTGGGGTGTGCGCCCCGAAAGTCTGTCAATTTTTCCTGACAAGCACTGCTTTTGTGGACACAAAAGCGAAAATGATTTCTCTATTTATCAAGAAAATTTGCCAGGCTACAAAGCAAAGCATCATATTTCACAGACAAATGGTCTTCTGCATCTTTCCGCAATAGCTGTTGTATGGAATTGTACAGTTTATTGGCAAAAAACTCTATGTTATCC